>NZ_NCSS01000006.1:2377028-2709552 GCF_002088935.1 Henriciella litoralis | reverse complement strand
GCACTCGCGCCTGGTCAGCAGTATGGGCCCAATCCCGGAGATGTCGCACAATTCGACGAACGCGATTACTTTCCAGATAAGACAACCAATTATGAGATCGGCGCCAAGACGGCCTGGCTCGGCGGTGATCTTATCCTGAACGGCGCTATTTTCTACGTCGAGTGGACAGATCCGCAGGTCGCGTCGGCAACCGTCAACGCAAACATTCCAATCACGGTGAATGCCTCCGGCGCAGAATCCAAAGGCGTTGAACTTCAGGGAAGCTGGCGAGTGACCGACCAGTTCAGCCTGCGCGGCTCCTATTCCTACGCCAAGACAGAACTCACCGAGGATGTTCCATTCCTGATCCGCACGATCACACCGCCCGGTTTCGGAACGGCGTTTGAAGACGGCAAGGCCGGCGACCGTTTGCCGGGTTCACCGGAAAGCCAGTTCTCTATCTTCGGGCAGTATGTGCAGCCGCTGCAAAACGGAAATGAGCTTATCTTCAACGCATCCTATGCCTGGCAGGGTGATATCCTGACACGCACGGGCGGACGCGGGTCATCGGTCACCATTCCATCCTATGGCCTGGCCAATGCGAAGGCGACCTACGAAGCCGAGAATTGGTCGGTTTCGCTCTACGTGAACAACCTGTTCGACGAGTATGTTGAAACGGGCTTCGTCAGTACGCCGCTGTCGAACCAGATTGTCAGCGACATAAATGGTGACCCGGTCACCGTGCGGTCTCACTACGCCACGCTTGGGCCGCCGCGGACCATCGGCGTGCGGGCACGGATCAAATTCGGAGAGTACTGAAATCCAGCTCAATAAGCATTGATCTATCCCCGTCGGCCCATCGCCGTCGGGGATTTTTCTTAAGCGGGTCCCTGCCCGCCCCCCAGCAGAATTGCGCCGACGAGACCTGCATCATCGCCAAGCCCGGGCGTGACGATCAATTGACGCGCCGTTGCCCGTGTCTGGCCAAGATAGCCGCCCATCTGCACGTCAAAAGCACTATGAATTTTGTCTGGCAGATGAGCAGCGAGCATCAGTCCGCCGCCCAGAATAATGCGTTGAGGGCGCAAATTCAGGAAAATGGCCCGGCATGCCGCAGCCAGATAATACGCCTCGATATCCCAGGCGGGGTCGCTTTCGGCCAGCGTCTCAGGCGCCCCGGCCCGCATCCGCATCGCCGTCGCTGAGGCGAGACCTTCGAGACAATCGGCATGGAAGAGACAGACACTTTTAAAGTCAGCATCGGCAGGATGGCGAGGGACGCCAATATGTCCAAATTCCGGATGATGAGGCTGCCCCAGGAAGCCGCCATTGCCCCAGAAGCCCGCACCAATTCCTGTCCCGACGGTGACATAGGCCGCCGACGTGAGACCCTTGGCAGCGCCCCTATGCATCTCGGCAAGGAGCGCGCCATTCACGTCCGTTTCAATCACCGGCATCAGGCCCAGCGATGCGTGAAACGCCTCTCGCAAATTGACGCCGGACCAGCCTGCTTTCGGCGTTGACTGGATCATTCCATAATCTGGCGACTGCCGATCAACATCAATCGGTCCGAAGCTCGCAATGCCGAGAGATTCAAGCGCATACGGCCCGAAGAAGTCAGAACACGCCGCGATCGTAACGTCAGGTGACGTGACAGGTATCCGGCGTCGCGCGATGATTGTCCCCGACGCATCAGCGACCCCGCATTTAAAGGTCGTTCCACCTGCATCAATACCGCCTTTTAGCTGCTCCATGAGCCTCTCTTTTCATCCTGCGCCTCTAGCGTGATGGATGGCACAGCCTGGCGCATCAGGCGAGGCATGCGCTTGAAATCTGACCTCGAGTGGACGCGTGGGAAACCTTCGACAGCGATTGTCTTGCCCCGACTTCCTGCATATCTACGCCCCGACACCACACGGAGCGACACTGATGACTGACCTTGCAAGCCGCCTTTTTGATTTCTCTGGCAAGACCGTTCTGGTCACCGGCGGCAGCCGGGGCCTCGGCTACCAGATGGTGAAAGC
Source organism: Henriciella litoralis (assembly GCF_002088935.1). Lineage (NCBI taxonomy): Bacteria > Pseudomonadati > Pseudomonadota > Alphaproteobacteria > Hyphomonadales > Hyphomonadaceae > Henriciella > Henriciella litoralis. Next base: position 2,707,549 of record NZ_NCSS01000006.1, on the reverse strand, counting down.
CTTCGCTGAGCAGGGCGCAGACACGATCATCGTGAGCCGCAAACTCGAAGCGTGCGAAGAGGTCGCCGAAGAGGTCCGGGCAATGGGCCGCAAAGCCCTCGCCATCAGCGCCCATTGCGGCAAATGGGATGAGATCGATGCGATGGTCGAGCAGGCCTATGACGCGTTCGGCAAGATCGACATCCTCGTCAACAATGCCGGGATGAGCCCACGCGTCCCAAGCCATGAGGTGCCCGAAAGCCTCTTTGACAGTGTGCTGAACCTCAATTTCAAAGGCCCGTTCCGGCTTGGCGCGAGCGTCGGCAAGCGGATGGCTGATGGCGACGGCGGCGTGATCATCAACATCTCGTCGACCGGCGCGCTCATGCCCCTGCCGGAAGTTGTGCCCTATAGCGGCGCCAAGGCCGCGCTGAACGCAATGACCGTCTCGTTCGCGCGCGAATATGGCCCAAAGGTCCGCGTGAACACGATCTCGGCAGGCCCGTTCCTGACCGACATTTCCAAAGCCTGGCCAGAAGAGATGCGGCAGTCATCCGACAACGCCCTCGGGCGTCCGGGCAAGCCTGAAGAGATCGTGACCGCAGCGCTCTGCCTGGCCAGCGATGCGTCGAGCTTTACCACCGGCACAATCCTGCGCGTCGACGGCGGATCATAGTCGGGCCACAGCCACCCCGCCGCCTGTCGACATTCCATCTGCCACAGTGCAAAACCACCCATGAGTGATCGCAGCGTGGGCGGCAGATATATGAAACTCTCAATGGGGCCAGGTGTCCTCGTTGCCGCCGCCTTTATCGGGCCGGGCACCGTCACCGCCTGCACGCTGGCCGGTGCCAATTTCGGCTACGCCCTCGTCTGGACCCTCGTCTTCGCGACCATCGCGACGATAATCCTGCAGGACATGGCCGCGCGTCTTGGCGCTGGGGCACGGCGCGGGCTAGGCGAAGCCCTGATGATGAGCCTCTCCGGCCCGCTCGCCAAATTCGTTGCAGCAGGCCTGATCATCCTCGCTTTGGCAGTCGGTAATGCAGCCTATGAAGGCGGCAATCTTGCTGGCGGCGTCCTCGGCCTTGAAGCCATCATTGGCGATGGCGCGCGCAAACTTCTGGTCGGCTGCCTCGCGCTCGTGGCGGCCGCTGTCCTCCTGATTGGCAAGTACAAACCGATTGAGCGCATTCTCGTCAGCCTTGTCCTCGTGATGAGCCTCGCTTTCGTCGTCGCAGCGATCCTCGTGCGGCCAGACTTCGGCGCGCTTGCCAGTGGTCTTGTCCCGTCCATACCCGACGGTGCTCAGCTCACAGTCATCGCCTTAATTGGCACGACAATCGTGCCCTACAATCTGTTCCTGCACGCCGCCTCCGCCCGCAATCACTGGCAAACGCCGGACAAGCTGACCGCAGCGCGCCGCGACTCGGCCATCTCGATCGGGCTTGGCGGCATCGTCTCGCTGCTGATCCTCTCCACCGCTGCCGGCAGCCTCTTTGTCTTAGGTCTCGATGTCTCAAACGCACGTGACATGGCGATATCGCTAGAGCCCGCCTTCGGCCCTGCCGCCCGCTATCTTGTTGGCATCGGCCTCTTTGCAGCGGGGCTGACCTCTGCCATCACCGCGCCCATGGCCACCGCCTATGCGCTCACTGAAATCTTTCCGGCCAAAACCGAGGCGGGCCAGACCAATCGCTTCCGCGCTGTCGCCCTTGCCATCGTCGCCATCGGCGCGGGCATTTCCCTGCTTGGCATCGACGCGGTGTCGCTCATCGTGACCGCGCAGGCGGCCAACGGTCTGCTGCTACCGATCATTGCTGTCTTCCTGCTCTACGTCATGAACCGCAAATCCGTGCTCGGCGACGCAACGAACGGTGTTGTCGCAAACGTTGCTGGCGGTCTTGTCATCCTCGTCACCCTGATGATCGGGCTGCGCGGCATCTGGCGGGCGGTCAGCACGGTGCTTGGCGGATGAGCGCCGAAATGACTGACAAGTGGCAATTCTGGATCGACCGAGGCGGCACGTTCACCGACATCGTCGCCCGTGCGCCGGGCGGCGAGACCCGCGTTGCCAAGCTACTCAGCGAAAACCCTGAAGCTTACCCCGATGCCGCCATCGAAGGCATCCGCCGTCTGACCGGCAGCCCCGCTGGCTCGCCTCTGCCCGTCGATGACATCGCGCAAGTGCGAATGGGCACGACTGTCGCGACCAATGCCTTGCTCGAACGAAAGGGCGCGCGGACCCTGCTCCTCGTCAATCGCGGCTTTGCCGATCTCCTCATCATCGGACGCCAGGCCCGCCCTCGCCTGTTCGACCTTGAGATTGACCGACCGGCGACGCTGTATGAGCGGGTCGTCGAAGTCGATGGCCGGGTCGATCTTGACGGCAATGACCTCACCGCCCTTGATGAAGCCGCTGCACTCGACGCGCTCAAAGCCGCCCGCAGGGACGGGATCGAAGCGTGCGCCATCGCCCTCCTCCACGCCTGGAAACATCCAGGCCATGAGCTGCGCCTCGGAGAGCTTGCCCGCGAAGCAGGGTTCAAGACCGTCTCGCTCAGCCATCAAGCCGATCCACTGGCGGGCTATGTCGCGCGCGCCGCAACCGGCACAACTGACGCCTATCTGACGCCGGTCCTGCGCCGCTATGTCGATCAGGTCGCAGGCGAGCTGGGCGGAACGGAGCTTCACTTCATGCAGTCCAATGGCGGGCTGATGGATGCGCGCAATTTTCAGGGCAAGGATGCGATCCTCTCCGGCCCGGCTGGCGGTGTCGTCGGCGCGGCCCGCACAGCCGAAGCCATCGGCCACAGCCGCATCATCGGCTTCGATATGGGCGGCACCTCCACCGACATCTGCGTCTATGAAGGCGATTTCGAGCGCGTCACCGAAACCGAGGTCGCTGGAACGCCGCTCCGTGTCCCGATGATGGATATCAACACGGTCGCCGCTGGTGGCGGCTCCATCCTGAAGTTCGATCAGGGCCGATTGCAGGCCGGGCCGGACAGTGCAGGCGCCAATCCGGGCCCAGCCGCCTACCGGCGCGGCGGCCCCCTTACCGTCACCGACGCCAATATCTGCCTCGGCCGTATTCAGCCAGACGCCTTCCCTGCAGTCTTCGGCCCCGATCAAGACCAGCCACTGGACGCTGAAACGGTGAGACAGAAATTCGAAACGCTCGCCAAGCAGATCGAGGCTGAAACCGACATCCCGCAGACGCCCGAAGGCGTCGCTGATGGTTTCCTTCGCATCGCGGTCGCGAATATGGCCCGCGCCATCGCCAAGGTAACGCTGGAACGCGGGCGTGACCCGGCAGATTTCGCGCTGCAATGCTTTGGCGGGGCTGGCGGGCAACATGCCTGCCTCGTCGCAGATGAGCTCTCCATCCGGACCATCATCATTCACCCACTCGCGGGTGTTCTGTCAGCTGTCGGCATCGGCCTCTCGGACGAAATCGATATCGCCCGCGCCTCGATTGAACGCCCGCTCGATGAAGACAGCCTGAAAACAGCCCGTGAGCGGATCGAAGCCCTTCGCCAGACCGTCGAGGCGCGCCTCGGCCCCAATGGCCTCGAATGGAAAAGCAGCGCTGGCCTTCGCTATCAGGGCACGGACACCGCCATCGACGTGCCGTTCGGTGACATCGCCTCCATGCGCGCTGCCTTCGAAGCAAAGCACCAGCAGCAATTCGGCTTTGCGAGCCCAGGCCGCGCGCTGATCCTTGAAACAGTCTCCTGTGAAGCCCGCCGCCCCGGCCCACCGGCAAGCGCGCTTCAGACAAGTGCCTCTACCGAGCCAACATCGCCGCGCCCCGCCCGCTTCTGGTCGGCAGGCGAGCCATGTGACACGCACATCTATCCGCGCGCCACGCTGACGCCCGGCACAGAGCTGAAAGGTCCTGCCCTGATCAGCGAGGCGACCGGCACCAGCGTCATCGACAAAGGCTGGACCGCCCGCGTCGAGCAGGGCGGCGAGCTCGTTCTCACCCGCGATGAAGCGGCCCCGCGTGAGCTGATCGCCGCCACCGAAACGCCAGACCCGGTCCTGCTTGAGCTCTTCAACAACATGTTCATGTCCGTCGCCGAGCGGATGGGTGCTGTGCTGCGCGACACAGCCACCAGCGTGAACATCAAGGAACGGCTCGACTTCTCCTGCGCGGTCTTCGACGACAAGGGCCGCCTCCTCGCCAATGCCCCGCATATGCCGGTCCACCTCGGCGCCATGGGCGAGAGTGTGCGCACGGTCCTCGCCAGCCGCGGGGCAACGCTGCAACCGGGCGACATGATCGCCCTCAACAACCCCTTCAATGGCGGCACGCACCTGCCAGACGTCACCCTGATCGCCCCGGTTTTTGACCGCACCGGCGCATCAATCCGCTTCTTCGTCGCCAATCGTGGTCATCACGCCGATATTGGCGGACTAACCCCCGGCTCCACTCCGCCCGATGCCAAAAGCCTCGAAGAGGAAGGCGTCATCATCGACGACCTGCTAGTCCTCAGCGAAGGCGAGTTTCAGGAAGCGGCTTTGCGCGATCTGTTGCTCGGCGCGCCCTATCCTGCCCGCAACCCAGACGCCAACATCTCCGACATCCGCGCCCAGATCGCCGCCAACCGGGCTGGCGCGAACGACATGCTCGCCATGGTCGACAGATATGGCTGGGAGGGCGTCGCCAACTATGCCGGCCACGTGCTCGACAATGCCGAGGAAAGCGTAAGACGCGTCATCGACCGGCTGAACGACGGCGAAATGCAGATCGAGATGGATGACGGCCTGCCCCTCTGCGTCAGCGTCCGGGTCAATCGCGAAACCCGAAGCGCTGTAATCGACTTTACGGGCACAGGCCCTCAGCGACCCGGCAATTTCAATGCCCCGCCCGTCGTCTGCCGCTCAGCGGTGCTCTACGTCTTCAGATGCCTTGTGCGCGACGAACTCCCACTTAATGAAGGCTGTATGCGTCCGCTGGAGCTGGTGATCCCGGATGGATCTTTCCTGTCGCCCTCACATGGCGCCGCCGTGGTTGCAGGCAATACCGAAGTCAGCCAGGCCGTCTGCAATGTGCTTCTCGGCGCCCTCGGCGCCTCTGCCGCGTCGCAAGGCACAATGAACAATCTGCTCTTCGGAAACGACACCTACCAATATTACGAAACCATTTGCGGCGGCAGCGGTGCTGGCCCCGGTTTTGATGGCGCGGGCGGGGTCCACACCCACATGACGAATACCCGCATCACTGATCCTGAAATCATGGAGATGGGTTACCCGCTCCGCATTGAGGCCTTCGCGCTGCGGCAAGGCTCCGGCGGCAAGGGAGAATTCACGGGCGGCGACGGGGTGATCCGCCGTGTACGTGCGCTCAGCCAAACCGTTGCCACCCTCGTCTCTTCCTCAAGAGAAGTCCCGCCCTTCGGCCTCAAAGGGGCAGCCCCCGGCGCAACCGGGCAGCAATGGGTCGAGAGACAGGATGGCACCCGCGAAAGCATCACCGGCGTCGCCACAGCCAACCTCAACGTTGGCGACGCGATCACCATCCTCACCCCCGGCGCCGGTGGCTACGGTCCTGTTCGCACAATCGACCCATAGTTTTTTTGGCCCGTGCACTGGCGTGGCGTAAGGCATCGCTCTAGTGTTGATAGAGGTTAAGGTCGATTTGCGGGCATTTCCCCCAACCTGGCGGACTGCATAGCAGCATCGCCGGTCCAATCGCACGACACCGCAACGCCGGAGGAGGACAGGGTCATGGCTGATATCAAGGTAAATGGTGAGACGGTAACTGTAGACGCGGATGAATCGACACCGCTACTCTGGGTTATCCGAGAGCATCTGGGACTGACCGGCACAAAATATGGGTGCGGCATCGCTCAGTGCGGCTCCTGCACGATCCATATCGACGGTCGCGCCGTTCGCTCCTGCACCTATCCGGTCGGCGCGCTGACTGGCGAAGAGAACATCACAACGATCGAAGGCCTGTCCGAGGATGGGAGCCACCCCGTCCAGCAAGCCTGGGTCGAGATGGATATCCCCCAGTGCGGCTACTGCCAGCCCGGCATGATCATGGCCGCCGCTGCCCTGCTCAATGAGAAGCCGGACGCCACGGACGAAGACATCGACCAGCAGATCACAAATATCTGCCGCTGCGGGACATTTGCCCGGGTTCGTCCCGGCATCCATCTCGCCAAGACCAAGAAAGCCTGAGGGGGAGACACGACATGGCTGACACATTCCGCCTCTCACGCCGCAATTTCATCATCGGCACTGGCGCTGCCGGTCTGACGATCGGCATTCTGGCCTCCTGCGCACCGGGCGGCGACGACGCTTCCGACACGGATGCCGCCGCGAACGCCGAACCCAATCCTGAAGTGAACGCCTGGGTCCATATCGGCAATGACGATGTGGTCACCATCCGCATCGCGCGCTCCGAGATGGGACAGGGCACGCTCACCGGTCTCGCCCAGCTCGTCGCAGAAGAGCTTGAATGCGACTGGGACAAGGTCGTCACCGAATACCCGACACCAGGCGAAAACCTTGCCCGCGACCGGGTCTGGAAAGACTTCTCCACCGGCGGCTCCCGCGGCATTCGCGGCAGCCATCAATATGTCCGTGAAGGCGGCGCCGCTGCCCGCCTGATGCTGATCGAAGCGGCCTCAAACGAGTGGGAGGTTCCCGTTGGCGAATGTTCGGTCTCCAAAGGTGTCATCACGCACGGGCCATCCGGCAACACGCTGACCTATGGCGCCGTCGCCGACGCCGCCAGCAAGCTCACCCCGCCGACCGACATCAAGCTGAAAGACCCGTCCGAGTGGACAATTGCCGGTCAGCCTAAACAGCGCCTCGACACTATCGACAAGACAACTGGCGCCCAGCAATACAGCTCCGACATCAAGCTCGACGGCATGCTCAACGCCGCTATCAAACAGGCCCCGATGCGCGGCGGCACGCTTGCCTCCTTCGATGCCGATGCAGTGTCCTCGATGCCGGGTGTGCGCAAAGTCCTCGAAGTCGATGGCCAATTTCCGGGCGTCGCCGTCGTTGCCGACTATTGGTGGCAAGCCAAGAAGGCGATTGACGCGCTTCCGGTTGAATGGACGCCGGGCGAAGGATCGGACTTCTCCAGTTCAGCTTTCGAAGCCGAGCTCGACAGCGCCCTGGAAGCCGACGAAGCCTTCATGGGCAACCAGAAAGGCGATGTGGACGCCGCATTTGATGGCGCCGCACAGATCGTCGAAGCCCGCTACAACGCGCCCTTGCAGAACCATGCCTGCATGGAGCCGATGACCGCGACAGCCGTCTGGACAGAAGACAAGTGCGACGTCTGGTGCCCGACGCAGAATGGTGAGGCTGCGCTTGCCGCGGCCGCCGAAGCCTCCGGCCTGCCAATCGCCCAGTGCGACGTCTACAAACAGCTGCTCGGCGGCGGTTTCGGCCGACGCGGCATGAGTGACTATGTCAGTCAGGTTGTCTCGATCGCCAAGCAGATGCCAGGCACACCGATCAAGCTGATCTGGTCGCGCGAAGAAGACATGCAACATGGCTTCTACCATCCGATCACCAAGGCACGCTGTCAGGGCGCGCTCGACGCGGATGGCAAGCTTGTCGGGATCAAGATCCGGCTGGCCGGTCAGTCGATCCTCTCCGGTTTGATGCCGCAAGCCCTGCGCAATGGCATGGACCCTTACGCGTTCCAGGGCCTTCTTCCGATGGGCAAATCGCCCGGCGCAGAAGACCAGACGCTGAAATACACCTTCCCGGCCATCCAGTTTGATCACGCCATGCGGAACCCACCGGTCCGTCCCGGCTTCTGGCGCGGCGTGAACGCCAACCAGAATGCCATCTATCTGGAATGTTTCATGGACGAGCTCGCCCATGCGGCTGGCCGCGACCCGCTGGAATTTCGTCTGGAATACATGCAGGACACGCCTGAACTGGCCGCCGTCCTGAGAGCCGTCGCCGAGAAATCCGGCTGGGGCTCTGACGATGGCAAGGCGCGCGGCCTCTGCGCGTTCTATTCATTCGGCGCCTACACAGCCGCGTGCGCCGAGGTCACAGTCGATGATGATGGCAAACTCAAGGTCGACCGGATTGTTGCGGCCACCGACCCAGGCATCGCGGTCAATCCACAACAGATCGACGCGCAGGTTGCTGGTTCATTCGTGTACGGACTGTCGGCCGCGCTCTATCAGGAAATCACCTTCGAAAACGGTGAAACCCAGCAGAAGAATTTCGACACCTACAACTCCATGCGCATCGCCGACATGCCGGAAGTCGAAACCATTGTGATGCCATCAGGCGGCTTCTGGGGCGGCGTGGGCGAACCTACAATCGCTGTTGCGACACCAGCGGTTCTCAACGCCATCTATGCGGCCACCGGCAAGCGGGTGCGCCAGCTGCCGATCAAGGATCAAAACCTGAGGGACGCGTGACGCAAAGGGCGCTGATCTTACCTTTCGCATTGATGGTTGCAGGCGGTCTGATGAGCGCCTGCAATCCATCCGCTGACACCCCTGCCGCTAGCGCCGAAACCTCAACGGAGGCGAGCAGCACGTCAGACGCCCCCGACATGTCGGGGCTCAGCGAACCGGCGAGCCTCGCCCTGTCCTGCTCCGGCTGTCATGGCGCAAAGGGCGGCGCGATCGCAAATCTGGACGGGTACACCGCCGCCGATCTAAGCGAGCGCCTTATGGCTTATAAGACTGACGCCGAAGGCACCACGGTCATGCACCGCCTGATGCGCGGCTATTCGGATGCGGAGATTCAATCCGTCAGCGCCTACATCGCGGGAGACACCGAATGACAGGGCCTTTCCCTCACCGTCGGCACGTCCTCGCAGGCCTCACAGGCAGCGCCGCCTTCGCCCTGCTCTCGCCGCATGCGCTTGCGCAAACAAAGGCGAAGCTTGTCGTTGTGGGCGGCGGCTTTGGCGGCGCGACAGCCGCGCGGTATCTCAAGACCTATCTGCCAGACGCGAGCGTCACACTTGTTGAGCCAGCAACTGAATACGTCGCCTGCCCGTTCAGCAACCTCGTCATCGGCGGCGTGCGGGACATCAGCCAGCAGCGCTTTACTTATGACAGCCTGAAATCGCTCGGCATCGACGTCATTCATGCCCGTGCCAGTGATGTGAACGCAGAGGCCGGCTCTGTCACGCTCGACAATGGCGACACGCTCGCCTTTGATCGGCTCGTCCTGTCACCCGGCATCGATATTCGCTGGGTCGCGCTGGAAGGCTATGATGAGGCCGCCGCCGAGATCATGCCGCATGCCTGGAAAGCCGGGCCACAGACGAGCCTCCTTCGCCAGCAACTCGAAGACATGGAAGATGGCGGCCTCGTCGTCATGTCCGTCCCGCTTGCGCCCTTCCGCTGCCCACCGGGGCCCTATGAACGCGCCAGCCTGATCGCTCACTATCTCAAAACCACCAAGCCGAACTCGAAACTGCTCGTGCTCGACGCCAAGGATGAGTTCTCCAAGAAGCCCTTATTTCTGGAAGCCTGGGCAGAGCATTACCCGGACCACCTGGAATGGCGCAGCGCATCAGATTTCGGCCGCACTGTTTCGGTCAACACGGCGACCATGACCCTCTCGACTGACTTTGATGTTATCAAAGCCGATGTCGCAAACGTCATCCCTCCGCAGAAGGCGGGCCTGATCGCAGAGCGCGCCGGCGTTGCAGATGAAACCGGCTGGTGCCCGATCAATCCGCTCGACTTCTCCTCGCCGCTGCAGCCCAATATTCACGTCATTGGCGACGCGACCATCGCTGCGCCCATGCCGAAGTCAGCCTTTTCCGCAAACCTCCAGGGCAAGCTCTGCGCCCTGCAGATCGCAAGGGCGCTGTCGGGCAAGACGCTCGCGCCAACCGTGCTCGCAAATACCTGCTACTCCTACACAACGCCGGACGAGGCTGTGTCCATCACCGGCGTCTACAATAATGGCGGCAGCTCGATCAGCAGCGTCGAAGGCGCCGGCGGTGTCAGCCCCTATGGCGCAGACTTCAATGTCCGGAATGCCGAGGCTGAGCAGGCCGAAGCCTGGTTCGCCACGATCACAAGCGACACGTTCGGATGATGAGAGCGTTCGCAGCCCTGCTGCTGATTGCCCTACCTGCCTGCAACCAGCCTTCCGACACGCGTCTCGCGACGCCCGTCACGATTGAAGCCGATACTATCCCAAAATCGCTCATGGGCCTGACCGGCGATGCGGTCCGGGGCGAAAAGGTGTTCGCCGAGCGCGAACAGGGCCACTGCGTCCTCTGCCACGCGATTGATGGATTAGATGCAGATTTTCAGGGCGATGTCGGCCCAACTCTGACCGCTGTCGGCACCCGGCTTACCCCCGCGCAGATACGCCTTCGCGTCGCCGACGCACAAAAAATCTGGCCTGAGACGGTGATGCCATCATATTATCGCACAGGAGACCTCAATCAGGTCGCTCCCGAATATCAGGGCAAACCTGCCCTGACGGCCAGCCAGATCGAGGATCTGGTCGCCTATCTGTCGGGCCAGGAAGGCTGAAGACGTATGGATGATATGAACAAGACCGCGCCGCACATTGATCGACGCACGCTGCTGCTAACGGGCGCCGCAGGTCTTGCTGCGGTCATGCTCCCCGCCACGGCGAGCGCTGAAGTTGCCGATGCCGACGCCTATATCCTGAAGACATTCGGAGACCGTCCGATCAAGGATGGCAAGGTCACCCTCACCCTGCCGCCAATTGCTGAGAACGGTAACTCCGTCGCCCTCAAGGTCAGCGTCGACAGCCCGATGACGAAACGCAATCACGTCAAACGCATCGTCATCGTCTCTCCGCGCAATCCGATCGCCGAGATCGCTGAATTCAAACTCGGCCCCCGCGCCGGCAAGGCCGAAGTCTCAACCCGTATCCGCATGGCTGGCACGCAGACCATTCGCGCCATTGCCGAGATGAATGATGGCAGCCTCTGGCGCGGCACGGCCAGCACGGTCGTCACGCTCGCCGCCTGCATCATCGGATAGGACAGCAGACATGGCCACCATCCGCATCGCCGCCCCCGACACCGCCAGCAAAGGCGAAGTGATCGAACTGAAAGCCCTGATCCAGCACCCGATGGAGACAGGCTATCGCCGCGACTCCAAAGGCGAGGAGGTCAAGCGCAACATCATCAAGCAATTTGTCTGCACCTATGATGGCGAGACGGTCTTCGAGGCCGAATTCTATCCCGGCATCGCCGCCAATCCCATCCTCACCTTCTATACCAAGGCGACAAAGTCCGGCCCGATCGAATTCCGCTGGACCGACGAGTTCGGTGAGAGCTGGGCACAGACCCATGAGCTGACGGTAAAGTGAAGCGGGCAGGCCTTGGCCTTTTGCTGCTTTTGGCGGGCTGCACCGAACCCTCGGCCCCGGCCGATACAGGTGCCGAGCTCTCGCGCCCCGAACCACTCCAGTCAGGCTCAACCTTCCTTCAACCCGATACGCGCGCCCTGCAGGAGGATGATTTCGCCAATCCCGGCATGCTTTGGGTTGAACGCGGCGAGGCCCTCTTTCACGAAGCCCGCGACGGTCACCCCGCCTGCGCATCCTGCCATGAGGGCGAGGACACAAATCTTGCGGGCGTCGCCGCTCACTATCCGGCTATCGATGATGAGACCGGCGAGTTGATGAACATCGAAGCGCGCATCAATGCCTGCCGCACCCGTCATCAATCACTCGAACCACTCGCCTATGAGAGCGAAGACCTTCTGGCGCTAACCGCCTATGTCGCGGAGCTGTCGCGCGGCGAACCGATAGAGGTCGATATCAGCGGTGCAGCCTCGCCCTGGTTCGAAAAGGGCCGCGACTATTTCTTTACCCGTCGCGGCCAGCTCAACCTCGCCTGCACCCAATGCCACGACGATAATTGGGGCAAACAGCTGCGCGGCGACACGATCAGCCAGGGCCATGGCACGGGCTTTCCGGGCTACCGGCTTGAATGGCAGACGTTCGGCTCCCTGCAACGGCGCCTGCGCGATTGCGACGCCGGTGTGCGCGCCGAACCGCTGGATTATGGCTCGGACGACTATCTCGCCGTTGAACTATACCTCGCCAAGCGCGCCGAAGGCTTGCCACTGGAATCGCCCGGGGTCCGGCGATGACTGCGCTGAGCATCCGGATAAATCTCGCCAATGGCGGCAAGCTCGGGCCGGGCAAAATCGCCCTGTTGAAGACCATCGACAGCGAGGGCTCCATCCGCAAAGCCGCTGCCAGCCTTTCAATGTCCTATCCGCGGGCGCTCAAACTCATTGAAGAGCTGAACCGCGATTTCGCCGCGCCCGTCATTGCATCCACCCATGGCGGCGCAGAGCGCGGCGGCTCCCATCTCACGAGTACCGGGGCAGACGTCCTGACGCTCTACAATCAGGCCGTCGAGGCGGCTGCCTCCTCAACTGGCCCCGCACTTGAGGCTTTGGCTGCGATCACCGCCTCGAATTGAGCTGGCGTCGTTCTAATTGGTCGTTTACAACGGACCTGTGAGACAGATGACGTGCACCTATCCAGAACATCCAGAAGATGTGCTGGGCCAGTTTCTGGTCTGGTCGGAAGATGCTCGTGCCGCCCTGATCGTCGTCACCGCAACCGAAGGCGGCGGCGTGCGCGCCCCCGGCGCCCTGATGGCCGTGAACGAGACAGGCGATGTTGCGGGCTATATTTCCGGCGGCTGCGTCGACGCAGATGTTGCGCTACAGGCCCGCAACGCGATCAAAACCGGCAAGGCGCTGACCCTTCTATACGGCGCTGGCTCGCCCTTCCCGGACCTCCCCCTGCCCTGCGGCGGCGCCATAGAGGTCGCGATCCTCCCCCAGCCTGACATCTTAGAAATCCGCCGCGCCGCACGCGCGCTCGCGTCCCGGCAGGCAACCACGCTCACCCTTCCAGAGCTGGACGGTTTTCACCCGCATTACACGCCGAAACCCCGCCTACGCATCGCGGGGCGCGGCGCCGATTGCCTTGCCCTTGCCCGCATCGCGGCCTCCGCTGGTATCGCCGCCGAACTGCAGCTCCCCGATGAGGATGACGTCGCCCTCGCCCGCGCGGAAAACCTGCCAGCCGTAACGCGTCTCGTCACGCCGTCAGACCTTCCGCCCACGGATGATGATCCGTGGACGGCCTTCATCCTGATGTTCCACGACCGTGATTGGGAGACGTCACTCCTGAAGCAAGCCCTCAGCGGCCCCGCCTTCTATATCGGCGCGGTCGGCAGTCGCCGCACACATGCCAACCGGCTCGACGCCCTGAAAACTGAGGGCGTCTCAGCCCCGCAGCTTGAACGTGTCCGCGGGCCCATCGGCCTTGTGGCCTCCATGCGCGACGCTTCCATGCTCGCCATCTCCGTGCTTGCCGAAATCGTCAGCGCCTATCACGACTTGCGCCGCAAACCTTTCGCCCAAACAGCACTCATTTTGCTCGCGGCGGGCCAGTCACAGCGGTTCGAGAGCGGCGACAAGCTTCTGGCAGAGCTCCGCGGCCAAGCCGTCCTCTCCCACGCCGCCTCTGCGCTCACCGATACGCCACTTGCCGCGCGCATCGCCGTCATCGGCCCCGGAGACCGCGCCCGCGCTGAACTGCTCATCGACGCAGGCTGGGACGTCATCACCAATTTCGATGCCGAGGACGGTCAATCGACGTCCCTCGCCCACGGCATTCTCGCCGCAGAGACCGCAGGCGCCAAAGCCGCCATGGTGATCCTCGGTGACATGCCTCAGATCACCGACACCCATCTTGAGGCCCTTCAGGCCACTTTCACGTCAGGCAAGTCCTCCGTGATGAGCCAGACCGGCGACGTGCTCTGCCCGCCAGCTATCTTCCATCACACCACCTTCGACGCCCTGAAAAAGCTGACCGGTGACGCTGGCGCAAAATCAGTATTCAACAAGCTCGCCGAGACCGCCACGGTCGATCTGCCACCCCAGAGCGCCATCGATATCGACAGCGTCTCAGACCTTGAGCACGCGGAAGGTCTCACGCATGCCTGACGGACATATGCCGATCAAACCTGCCCCGCTGGTCGACCGCTTCGGGCGCACCGTCAGCTATCTGCGCCTGTCTGTGACCGACCGTTGCGACCTTCGCTGCGCCTATTGCATGGCCGAAAACATGACCTTCCTGCCAAAGAAGGACCTGCTCAGCCTCGAAGAGCTACAGACCGTTGCAGAGGCGTTCATCCGGCGCGGCGTTACCAAGATCCGCATCACCGGCGGCGAACCCCTCGTGCGAAAGGATATCGGCGCGCTCTTCCAAGGGCTTGGCCGCCATATGGGCGCCGGGCTTGAAGAACTGACCCTCACGACGAATGCGACCCTCATGACGCAACACGCCAATCAACTTGTCGCCGCAGGCGTGCGGCGCGTGAACATCTCGCTCGATACACTCAATCCGGACACGTTCCGCCAGATCACGCGCCGAGGCGAGTTCGATAAGGTCATGGCCGGCATCGACGCAGCCGACCGCGCAGGACTGACGATCAAGATCAACACGGTCGCCCTGAAGCACCAGAACGCTGACGAGCTACCGGAAATGATCAAATGGGCGCATAGGCGCGGCTTCGACATGACGCTCATTGAGGTCATGCCGCTCGGCCTGACGGGCGAAGACCGTTACGATCAATACCTGCCCCTGTTTGAGGTTCGCGACGCGCTGGAACAGCGCTGGACGCTGAGCGATGAGGCCAGCGCCCCCGCAAATGCTGGCCCGTCCCGCTATGTGCGCATAGAAGAGACTGGCGGCCGCCTTGGCTTCATCACGCCGCTCACCAATAATTTCTGCGCCGGTTGTAACCGCGTCCGCGTCACCTGTACCGGTCGCATTTATATGTGCCTCGGCCAGGATGATCATATCGATCTGCGCGCCGCCTTGCGCGACAGCGCCGATCCGCAGGCTGCCCTCGATGCCGCGCTAGACCGCGCCCTCTTCGCCAAACCGGAACGGCATGATTTTGAAATCACCGCCCCGGACGAGCGCCCTGCGCTTCCCCGGCATATGTCGACAACGGGAGGCTGACCAATGGTGCAGATCCTCTACTTCGGACGCCTCAGCGACGTCACCGGCACTGCCGGCGAAGCCATCACCCTGCCGCCAGAAGTCCGCGACACGCTCGCGCTTCGCCACTGGCTCGACGAGACAAAAGCCACGAACGGCGCCCTGCTGGAACAGACCGTCCGGCTCGCGCTCAACAGTGAGATTGTAGACGGCCCTCAGCCTGTTTCAGACGGCGACGAAGTGGCCTTTATGCCGCCCGTCGGCGGCGGATAGGCCAGATCTTGATTACGCTCACCGACCTACCGTTCAGCCCATCAGACGCGCTTGCCAGCTTTCAGGCGCGGGCCGAGGGCGCGGGCGCCATTGTCAGCTTTATCGGGCTTGTGCGCGACAGGGCGTCAGACAAAACCGTCAGCACGCTTCACCTTCAGGCCTATTCACCAATGACCGAGCGCGGCATGCAAAACGCGCTCGACGCGGCCCTCACCCGCTGGCCGCTGACAGCCGCGCAGATCATCCATCGTACCGGCGACATGGCCCCGGCCGAACCGATCGTGTTCGTTGCGACGGCCTCCGCTCATCGGCGCGCCGCGTTCGAAGCGGCCGACTTTCTGATGGATTATCTGAAAACCGAGGCCGTCTTCTGGAAAAAGGAAGTCACCTCAGATGGCGAGCGCTGGATTGAACCGCGCACCCAGGACTATCGCGACAATGCGCGCTGGAAAAACGACAAGACGGAGACCGCCTGAAATGCACGGCATAAATGAGAAGCTGAAATTCATCCCTGTACGGATTGCCGTGCTGATCATGAGCGACACACGCACGCTGGAAACTGACACCTCAGGCATGACGCTCGTCAAACGCATTGAAGCGGCGGGCCATGAAGTGGCCGAACGCGCCATCGTCCCGGACGACAAGGCCGCGATCCGCGCCAAAGTCTCCGCCCTCATCGCTGATCCGGATGTCGACGTGATCATCAGTTCCGGTGGCACGGGCCTTACGGGCCGCGATGTGACGCCAGAAGCGGTCATGCCGCTCTTCGACAAGGTCATCGAAGGCTTCTCGGTGATCTTTCACCAGGTCAGCTTTGAGAGTGTCGGCCTTTCGACCTTACAATCTCGCGCCGTCGCCGGGCTTGCGAATGGGACCTTCATATTCTGCCTGCCCGGCTCAAACGGCGCGGTGAAGGATGGCTGGGACAAGGTCATCTCGCTGCAACTCGACAGCCGCCACAAGCCCTGCAACCTCGTTGAACTGATGCCGCGCCTCATGGAACATGTGGAGCATGGACATTGAGCGGGCTGACCCATATCGGGCCTGACGGCCGCGCCCGCATGGTCGATGTCGGCGACAAGGCCGTGACCGAGCGCATCGCCATCGCGACAGGCCGCGTCCGCATGGCCCCGGCGACGCTCGCCCTCGCCAAAAGCCGCGACACCAGAAAGGGCGACCCCATCGCCATTGCCGAGCTTGCCGGGATCATGGCGGCCAAACGAACCTCTGATCTCATCCCGCTCTGCCACCCGCTCGCCCTGTCGAGCGTAAAGGTCGCCATCGAACCGGCAGAAAACGAGCCCGCGCTCATCGTGACAGCACGGGTCAAAACGTCCGGCCAGACCGGCGTCGAGATGGAGGCGCTGACAGCCGTCTCGGCCGCCTGCCTTACGATCTACGACATGCTGAAAGCCGTCGATAAGGCCATGGTCATCGAGGCGATTGAGCTCACAGAAAAGACCGGCGGAAAGTCCGGTGACTACCGCAAGGCTGACCAATGACCGGCATGATTAGCGTCGAAGAAGCGTTCGCGCAGCTGAAGGCGCACGCGCCAGGCCTCAAGGTCGACACCGTCGCCCTCGAAGCGGCACACGGGCGTATCCTCGCCGAAGATGTGAGCGCAGCCGCAAGCCGTCCGCCAACGGACATGTCCGCCATGGATGGCTACGCCGTGCGCCTCTCCGATGTGAAATCCCCGGGCGCTGAACTCAACGTCATCGGCGAAAGCCCGGCCGGCAATCCTTTTACGGGAAAGCTAGATCAGGGCGAGGCCGTCCGAATCTTCACCGGCGGGGAAATTCCGGCAGGCGCCGATCACATTGTCATCCAGGAAGACGCCGACCGGACCGGCGACACGCTGATCTGCCGCGAAGCCTATGAGGCGCCTCAGTTCATCCGCCGCGCGGGCCTCGACTTCAAACAAGGCGACCGCCTCGTCGAGGCCGGGTCGCGGCTTGGCGCGGCTGAACTCGCCCTCATCGCCGCGGGCAATATCGGCACGGTGAGTGTCACACGCCGCCCCCGTGTCGGCATCCTCGCCAATGGAAATGAGTTGAAAGCCCCCGGTTCTACGCTGTCACGCGGCGAGATCGCGAACTCGAACCCTGTCGCCCTCGCCGCGCTCATCCGCGATTGGGGCGGCGAGCCTGTCGATCTCGGCACAGCGTCCGACACGATGGAATCTATCGCCTCACATATCGAGGCCGCGACAGATATCGACATCTTCTTGCCCGTCGGCGGCGCCTCGGTCGGCGATCACGATTTGATGCGCCCTGCCTTCGCGGCCGCTGGCTTCACGCCCGTCTTTGAAAAGATCGCCGTGCGTCCCGGCAAACCAACCTGGTTTTCGACGCGTGGCCCGGATGTCGTGCTTGGCCTTCCCGGCAATCCGGCCTCGGCGCTGGTCTGCGCCTGGTTGTTCTTGAAGCCTCTGGTCAGTGGCACCCCGCATCGCCGCATCAAGGCGGCTGTCGCAACTGACATCGGCGCGAACGGCCCGCGCGAACACTTTATGCGGGCCCGGATCGAGGTTGACGGCCAAGGCCAGTTGCAAGCTCACCCCGTGCCCAATCAGGATAGCTCGCTGATTACGCCATTCCGAACCAGCGCTGCGCTTCTGCGCCGCTTGCCGAATGCCCCAGCCCTCAAAAAAGGAGAGCTGGCCGACATATTATTGATCGGCCAGCTCTGACAGCTTTCTAGATGTGGTTTCGAACCGCTATTCGTAGCCGGACTCGACCATCACATAAGCGATGACACTTGCGCGATCATCAGG
Source organism: Henriciella litoralis (assembly GCF_002088935.1). Classification (NCBI taxonomy): domain Bacteria; kingdom Pseudomonadati; phylum Pseudomonadota; class Alphaproteobacteria; order Hyphomonadales; family Hyphomonadaceae; genus Henriciella; species Henriciella litoralis. The sequence continues at coordinate 2,689,533 of NZ_NCSS01000006.1, read as the reverse complement.
ACGCTGGACGCCGGCAAAGCTCATCTTGTTGCCAGGCAGGAAGTCACGCGGCCGTGTGAGCCACTTCTCCAATTGCTCAGGCGTCCACTCAAAATCAGCTTCCTGAAGGGCTTTTGAATACTCATAGCCTTCGAGGCTTCCAACCTTGCGCGAGAACAGGCCATGCAGGTTTGGGCCGATCAGGGTCGGGCCGCCTTCCGCGATCGAATGGCAGGAAGAGCACTGGAGAAAGACACGGCGGCCGCGCTCATAGTCAGCGGTATTGTAAGGCGCGGGCAAACCGGCAAGCTCGATGTTTTCTTCGACGTCTACCTCAGCAGCCTGCGGCTCTTCTTCCACCTCTGCAGCCTGCGGCTGTTGTTCAACATCGCCCGGCTCCGGTTTCTCTGGCACGCTTGGGGAGGTCTCCTCCGGCGCTTCGGGGGTTTCGCTCTCGCCCCCGCCGCATGCCGCGACAAGTCCACCAGCCAGCACAAATGCCAGGGCCACTACAGTTTTCTTCATGCTGGAACTCCATTTTCCATCAGCTACACGCAAAGAGCGTAATTCAGTTCATGCCTGTTTCAAATGGAAAACGCGGGCCAGGCACGCGAATCCGGCGCGCTGCGAGCGCTTTGATCAGCTACTCCTGCCCGTTATGCGGCGGATCATTCACGCCGCCCACATCGAGCAGCGGTGCAGCATCCAGTTTTTCGGCATCCATAAGAGAAACCACGCGCAGAAGTGCGGCAACAACACTGGCCTGCTCCCATTCAGGCAAGGCCTGAAAACGGGAGCGGAAGGTTTCCTGCAGCAAGTCCGGTGCGCCCTCCAACGCTTTCAGACCCTTATCGGTGATATGAACCCAGACACGGCGACGGTCCGTCTCCCCGCGGCGACGCTCAACCAGGCCATTTTCCTGCAGCCTGTCCAGCAGGATCGAAATCGTCGCCTGCTTTAGATCTACCGCGCGCGCGAGATTGCCGGTCAGCGTGTCCCCTTGTGTCTTCAGCACCTGAAGCACGAGAAGCTGCGACGCGGTCAGCCCGGTCTTGTGCGCCACGGCCTTCACATTATTGGCAGTCGCCTTGAGTACGCGGCGCAAAGCGACCAGCGCAACTTCACCTTGGTCCTGCATGTCATCATCGCTCCACATTTCGGCATGTGCGGCCGACAGCCGGACTGCCTCATAACCTTCAGAGAGTTGTGCCATATTTACAGGACATCCTTTAATAAGAGAATTATTTTATCATCTAAGTATTCTCTGGAACATATAGGCTGACACTGCGTTTTTAAAGGAGATCACGGCGGTTTGCGCAGCTATGCGGAGTGGGGTTGAAGTCTTCAGCTCGCTATATATATAGATCGTCAAACAAACTATCGAACGAACGAAAAACGTAGATTTCGGCTCAGCGCAGCGACTTTGCGCACTTTCAAGGCCGGTCAAGGTGTTAGCTATGGAATTGGCAAGTATGGAAATTACATCCCCGAAGAGCGAGGACGGCGCTGCCGTGCACGATCTTGTCGCTGCCTGCCCGCCGCTCGACACCAATTCACTTTATATGAATCTGATCCAGACAACGCATTTTGCCCAGACCTGCGCGCTCGCGCGTGAGGACGGCGAAGTTATCGCCTGGGTCAGCGGTCATATTCCGCCTGAAGAGCCTGATACCTTTTTTCTGTGGCAGGTTGCCGTCGGCGAGAAAGCTCGCGGCAAGCGCCTTCCCAAGAAACTCATCGCCGACATTTTCTCACGCCCCGCGTGTAAGAATGTCCGCTACCTCAAAACCACGATTACGCCAGACAATGACGCCTCCTGGGGCCTCTTCAGAAGTGTCGCACGCTGGTTGGGTGCTCCCCTGAAAGACGAGTTGTTTTTCGACAAGGAGCGCCATTTCAAAGGCCGCCATGACAGCGAAGTTCTTGTCACCATCGGCCCGTTCGATCTGCCGCCATCCGGCTGAGCAGTCGACAAAAGACTATCCGAACCAGACCAAACCAGACCAAAAAACAGGAGCAGAACGCATGCCGTTCACTGACCTTAAACAAGACAATATTTTCGAACGACGCGAGTCGCAGGTGCGCAGCTATTGCCGCAACTTCGATACGCTATTCGTGAAAGCCACCGGCTCAACCATGACCGACGCCGACGGCAAGACCTATATCGATTTTCTTGCCGGTTGTTCGACGCTGAACTACGGCCACAACGATCCCGACATGAAGGACGCGCTGATTGCGCACATCACGCGTGATGGCGTTGCACACGGTCTCGACATGTACACCGATGCCAAGGCCGACTGGCTGAGCGCTTTTGAGGACTATATCCTCAAGCCGCGCGGCATGGACGATTACAAGATCATGATGACAGGCCCAACCGGCACGAACGCCGTCGAAGCCGCCGTGAAGCTCGCCCGCAAGGTGACCAAGCGCAACAATGTCATCGCCTTTACCAATGGCTTCCACGGCATGACGATGGGCGCCCTTGCGCTGACCGGTAATGCTGGCAAGCGCGCAGGTGCTGGCATGGGCGGTAGCGGCCTCAATGGCACGACCCACATGCCTTACGCCAACGCATTCGGCGAAGACATCGATACGATCGAGCAGATCGAGATGCTTCTCGAGAACTCGTCATCCGGCGTCGATGCACCTGCAGCCTTCATCTTTGAGCCTATTCAGGGCGAAGGTGGCCTCAACGCCGCGTCCATCGAATGGATGCAAGGCATTGCCCGCCTCGCGAAGAAGCATGGCGCCCTGCTGATCGTCGATGACATCCAGTCCGGTTGCGGCCGTTCGGGCAAGTATTTCGGCTTCGAGGAAGCTGGCATCAAGCCTGATATCGTGACCCAGGCCAAATCGCTGTCCGGCATGGGCCTCCCATTTGCGTGTGTCCTTCTCAAGAAAGAACACGACATCTGGAAACCAGCCGAACACAACGGCACGTTCCGCGGCAACAACCACGCCTTCGTGACCGCCCGCGTGGCGCTCGAGAAGTTCTGGAAAGACGACGCGTTCGAAAAGGACGTCGCCAAGAAAGCCGACATCCTTCACGCTGGCCTGAAGGACATCGCCGACATGATCGATGGTGCCAAGCTTAAAGGCCGCGGCATGATGCAAGGCGTCGATGTGGGGTCAGGAGAGCTCGCCTCCGACATCTGTAGCCGCGCCTTCGAAAAAGGCCTCATCATCGAGACCTCCGGCGCCGACGGCGAAGTCGTGAAGGTGCTTGCACCGCTCACAACGCCTGTCGACATGTTCGAAAAGGGCCTCGACATTCTGAAGTCGGCCACCAGCGACGCGCTTTCCAGCTTCAAAATCGCAGCGGAGTAAGACACATGATTGTACGCGACCTGAATGAGCTTAAAGGCACCGACCGCGCCGTCTCTGATGCGCAGTGGACCTCCTACCGGTTGTTGCTGGCAGACGACAATATGGGCTTCAGCTTCCACATCACCGTGCTGGAAGCCGGATCGGAGCACACCTTTCACTACAAGAACCACTTTGAGAGCGTCTACTGCATGGCCGGCAAGGGATCGATCACCGATCACGCCACCGGCGAGACGCACCAGATCAAGCCCGGCGTCATGTACGGCCTCAATCTGCACGACAAGCACACGCTGCGCGCAGAAGAAGAGCTTCACATGGCCTGCTGCTTCAATCCGCCTGTTACGGGCAAGGAAGTACATCAGGCTGACGGCTCATATGCTGCGCCGGAAGATCTCTAATAGATCTGCCAATCGGCTCTAATATTCCAGGGAAGCAGCCTTTCGGCCAACAGGCCTGAAGGGCTGCCGCTCCCCAACCAGACCAAATTCTCGGGAAACCGGACCATGACTCATACCGTCGAAAAAATCGGTGGCACGTCCATCGCAAACACACCTGTCATCCTTGAAAACGTCCTGATCAACGGACGCGAGGGCAACGACCTCTACAATCGAATTTTTGTCGTCTCGGCCTATGCCGGCATGACCAATCTGCTGCTTGAGCACAAAAAGTCGGGCAAGCCCGGCGTCTACAGCCTGTTCGCCAGCGCTGAAAACAAGTGGCAATGGAGCGAGGCCCTCACAGACCTCTCCAAGGCCATGCGTAAAAAGAACGCCGAAGTCTTCGGCGATCACACTGACTGCAAGGTCGCTGACAATTTCGTGCTTGAGCGCGTCGAAGGCGTTCGCAACTGTCTGATCGACCTTCACCGCCTCTGCTCCTACGGCCAGTTCCGCCTCGACGAGCACCTGCTGACCGTTCGCGAAATGCTCGCAGCGCTCGGCGAAGCCCACTCAGCGCACAACACTGCCCTGCTGCTACGCCAGCATGATGTGAACGCCGTTTTTGTTGACCTGACCGGGTGGCGCGACGAGGAGAAAATGACCCTCGACGAGCGGATCCAGACCTCAATGGCAGGCATCGACTGCTCGCGCGAACTCCCCATCCTGACCGGCTATGCAAGTTGCCTCGAAGGCATGGTGAAGCTTTATGATCGTGGCTACACCGAGGTCACATTCTCGCGTGTTGGCGCGCTTACAGGCGCTGCCGAAGCGATCATCCATAAGGAATTCCACCTCTCCAGTGCGGATCCCAAGCTGATTGGAGACGACAAGGTCTTCAAGATCGGCAAGACCAATTATGATGTGGCCGACCAGCTCTCGAATATGGGCATGGAAGCGGTCCACCCGAAAGCCGCTAAAGGCCTTCGTCAGGCGGGCGTTCCGCTGCGCGTCAAGAACACGTTTGACCCCCACGATGCCGGCACGATCATTACGGACGACTTCCATCCTGACGAAGCGCGCGCAGAGATCGTCACGGGCATCGAAAGCCTCTACGCCTTCTCGCTCTTTGAGCAGGATATGGTCGGCGTCAAAGGCTATGATGCCGAGATCCTGAAAGCCCTGACACGCCACAATATCTGGATCGTTTCAAAGTGCTCGAACGCCAATACGATCACCCACTATGTAAATTGCACACGCAAAGCCCTCAAACGGGCTGCGGCCGACCTCGAAGCAGTATATGAGAACTCCGAAGTCTCCATTCGAAAGGTAGCAATCGTGTCTGTAATCGGCGCCAATCTTGACCTTCCGGGCCTCACCGCCCGCGCCAGCATGGCGCTGCATGAAGGCGGCGTCCGCCTTCTCGGCCTGCATCAGATGACAGGCAATACCGATCTTCAGACCATCGTCGCCGAAGAAGATTATGACGAGGCTGTCCGCCTTCTTCACAAAGAACTGGTCGAAGTCGAATCTGCCCGCAAGGGCGGCGATTCTTCGGAAATCCGTGCCGCCGCCTGATGAGCGGCCCGGCGTCAGCTGACGTAGAAGCTTCAGGATGGCGACATGCGCTCGGTCCCTACCGAAACGTAATCGCCATCGTGAGCGCACTCACCCTCTTGCAGGGTGCAGCGGCTGCCCTATCCGTAACGATCGCGCTAAGCCTGCAGACGGCAGGTGCATCGAATGCTGGCCTTGGTCTGGTTGCGGCATTCTTTGCTGGCGGCTTCCTCGCGGGAGCCATGCTGTCGCCGGTACAGATCATGCGGATAGGGCACATTCGCTCTTTTGTATTTTTTGCGGCGTTGGCCATTCTCGCCTCGCTGAGTTTCACCCTCGGCGTCAGCCTTATGGGCTGGGCGGTCGTACAGGCCGTTATCGGCGTCTGCGCCGCCGCGCTCTACACCGCCGGTGAAAGCTGGATTGCAGACGCAACGCCCAGCGACAAGCGCGGCACGATTCTCGGCTTCTACCACGTTATCGCAAAGGCCGGCGCAATCGCTGGCCCATTTGCGATCATGTCTGCCGCTGGCGGCGTGGCGGGCTTCATCATGGTTGCGGCAATTTTTGCCGCCATGATCCTGCCCATCTCTGCGACGCGCCAGTCCCAGCCGGAAATTTCGACCGGCACGCCGTTTGGCCCGCGCAAAATCATCCGCTATGCGCCGGCCGCTGCGGTTGCCGCTTTCAGCGCCGGCGCCGTGAACAACGCCGTCGCTCAGCTATATCCGATCTATGCCCAGGCCATCGCGCCGGAGAGCGCGGCGACCTTCTCCGCCAATTTCAACGCTGCCATTCTCGGCGGTGCCATGGTCGGCCTCTGGCCGGCCGGCGTGATTTCGGACCGTGTTGACCGCCGGCTCGTTATTGCAGCGACCGGCATCCTGGCCGGCGTGGCAGCGCTTGGCCTTGCCCTGCTCAGTCACACGGCCTCAGAGCCAATCATTCTGGGCCTGGCCTTCCTGTTCGGCATGGGGGCCCTCTCCTATTACGCCGTTGCCGTCGCCCATGCAGCCGACCGCGCCCGGCCGGATCAGGCAACGTCCATGATGGCCGGGATCATGGTCATCTGGGGTATCGGATCCATCGTCGGCCCGCTTGTTGCCGGCTTCATCATGACACCGCTTGGCGCGACCGGACTTTTTGCCTTTGCGAGTGTCATGCTCGCCCTTCTCACCATCATCATGTTCACACGCGTTGTAAAAAACGCTGAGGTGACCGATGATGAGAAGGACCCTTTCAACGCCACCCAGGCGACCAGCCTTGCGCTATCGGAGCTCGATCCGCGCGGCGAGGACCACAATGAGCAGTTTGACCTGTTTGTGTCCTGGATGGCATCAACAGAGACCGAACCATGATCATTGCCAGCTTCCTTGTAATTCTGACGATATTTCTGGTGGTGGGACTAGCCTCAGCCCGGAAAGCAACAGGGGAGCGCACAGATTATTACCTTGCCGGCCAAAGCGTTTCACCTTGGCTCACAGGCCTCTCGGCGGTTGCCACCAACAATTCAGGTTATCTCTTCATCGGTGTGATCGGCTATGCCTACTCGGCCGGATTGTCTGCGCTCTGGCTGATGTTTGGCTGGATCGTCGGTGACTTTCTCGGCTCAACCTTCATTCACCGCAAGCTTCGCAACGCTACCACTTCCACAAATGAAGCCTCCTTCGCGTCCGTGTTATCGCGCTGGCATGGGGACGATTTCGCCTATTGGCGGCGCATCGCGGCCATCGTCATGGTCGTGTTCCTCGGCGCCTATGCGGCTGCCCAGATCTCAGCGGGCGGCAAGGCGCTTGAGGGCGTTCTGGAGATTGACCCGAAAATTGGCGCAACGGCCGTTGCTGCCATGATCCTGGCCTATTCGATTGCAGGCGGCATTCGCGCCTCGATCTGGACGGACGCGATCCAGTCCATCTCAATGCTGATTGCGCTGATCATTCTCTGCTTCGTCGCCTTTTACGCGCAGGGCGGTCTCGGCGGTGCTTTTGCCTCAATGATGCCCCTTGATGAAGGGCGCTATATGAACCTTCTGCCGGAGCCGAATGAACTGGTGGGCACCGGCGCGCTCGCCTTTGGCTTCTTCGTGCTGGGGTGGTTGTTTGCGGGGTTCTCCGTCGTTGGACAGCCGCACATCATGGTGCGCTTCATGGCGCTGGACGACGAAAAGAACATGCAGCGCACCCGCGTCTGGTATTATAGCTTCTTCGTCGTTTTCTACATTCTGGCCGCTGGCCTTGGCCTCCTCTCGCGTCTCTACCTGCCGCAACTGGAAGACGCAGAGCTTGCCCTGCCGCAAATGGCGCTTCAGCTTCTGCCTGACGTGTTCGTCGGCCTGATCCTTGCCGGTATCTTCGCGGCCACCATGTCGACCGCTGACTCCGTCGTTCTCTCCTGCTCTGCCGCGATCACGCATGATCTGACGCCGCAGCGCATGGAACACCCGCTCCTTCTCAAAGCCGCAACCGCCGCCGTGACCCTCGGCGCATTGGGGATCGCCCTCTCGGGCAGCCAGTCTGTCTTCACCCTGGTGATCCTTGCCTGGTCAACACTGGCCGTGGCGTTCGCCCCGCTCCTGACGCTCTACTGCCTCAACCGCCGGGTCAGCGAACCTGTCGCCATCGGCCTGATGGTTGGCGGCATCGCGATTGCGCTTGTCTGGCGCTACGGCCTGCATTGGCAAGGCGGCATCTATGAAGGTCTGCCAGGTATCGTCATCCCGCTCGTGATCGGCTGGTTCCTGTCACGTCCGGCCACCAAGGCAGAGCTTGAACAGTCACCGGTTGAGGCTCCAGCCGAGTAAAGCGGCCCACACAACAAGAAAAGCCCGGCAAGCCATCAGGCCTGCCGGGCTTTTTTCTGTCGCCAATCACGCCAGCGCTAGCGGGCGTAAAGCGCCTTGGCGTGGTGCATGATGTGGTCATCCATGAAGGTCGAGATGAAATAATAGGAATGATCATATCCCGGCCGCAGACGGATCGCGAGCGGCTGGCCCACCTCACGGCATGCCTCTTCAAACAGGCCCGGCTTTAACTGCTCTTCGAGAAACTGGTCATCCTCGCCCTGATCGATCAGGATCGTGGTTTCAAGCTGCTGCTTCTTCACAAGCTCGCATGCATCATATGCTTTCCAGGCTTCGCGGTCGTCGCCGAGATAAGCTGAGAACGCCTTCTCACCCCAAGGCACCTGGCTTGGCGCGACGATGGGTGAAAATGCTGACACGCTTTTGAAGTGGCCGGGATTTCTGAGCGCCAGAACCAGCGCGCCATGCCCGCCCATGGAATGCCCAAAGATCGACTGGCGCCGCATGTCCGCGGCAAAGTTAGAGCGTATGATCGAAGGCAATTCCTCCATCACATACTGGTCCATCTTGTAATGCTTGGCCCAGGGATCTTCGGTCGCCGTCAGGTAAAACCCGGCACCTTGTCCCAAATCATAAGCATCATCATCGGCCACATCCTCGCCGCGCGGGCTGGTGTCCGGCGCAACGATCATCACGCCAAGTTCGGCGGCCTTGCGTTGCAGGCCACCCTTTTCCATGACGTTGGCCCAGCTGCAGGTCAGTCCGGAGAGATACCAGAGCACAGGGATGGGCTCATCCGAGGCTTGCGGGGGTTCATAGACGGCAAATCGCATCTTGCAGCCCAGCGTCTCGCTCTCATGATCATAGACGCTGAGATCGCCGCCAAAGCTTGTCCATTCCGATACCGTTTCCAAACCAAAAACCTCACTTCTATCTGTCTGCTTCAAGTCCCATAGACACTAGCACACAGCGGCAGGTTTTCCACTTTCATGGCCGGAGACACCGTCGCAATCGCGAAACGCCGCGTCGAAAGACGCTATTCGTTGCTTAGCAACTCTGCCTGACGGGCCACCGCTTCTGCACGGTCATCTTCGGTGCATGGCGTCACACGCACTTCGTAGGCAAACGGTTCGTCGCGGGGCGCTTGTGTCGCCTTGGAGCGGACCACTTCGACATTCTGTTCGATCTTGAAACCGATCTCATTGCCGATCTCGCAGATCACATCCACAGCCTGTTCAACCGATGCTGCCCATACCTTCATCGACATGACTGATGGGCCTACCTCGCCATTCGGCACAGAATGGTCTTCCATCGTGTCACCCCCGGCGATAAGTGAAAAGTGCTTGAAACCGGCCATGAATTCCCCTCCGCATAGGAAATATCACAGTAGAATGAGACAGGTGGGTAAGGATAGACGATGACTGCATACGAAATTTTTGGCGCTGAAGTCAGCTACTTTACCGGGAAAGCACGGGCATACCTCGACTGGCGCGGCCTCAAGTACGAAGAGCATGTCGCCACGCAGGATGTCTATCGCAACATCATTCTGCCAAATGTCGGCTGGCCGGTCATCCCCGTGATGCGCACCCCATCGGGCGAAATCGTGCAGGACACCGCAGACATCATCGCCCACATCGAAGCTGCAGAAACCCCCGCGCCATCCGTCTGGCCAGCGACCCCTCTCCAGCATTTCGTCAGTGAATTACTTCACCTCTTCGGCGATGAGTGGCTGGTCATCCCGGCGATGCACTACCGTTGGAATTACAATGAGGATTGGGCCTATGCCGAGTTCGGCGCGCTGTCGGCCCCGCATTTGTCCGAAGACGAACAATATGCCCTCGGCAAGAAGAATGGCGCGCGCTTCAAGGGCGCTCTGCCGGTTCTCGGCGTCAGCGATGCGACCGTCCCTGGCATCGAGACAAGCTATGAAGCCTTTCTCGCCGAGTTCTCAGACCATCTCACCCATCACCCCTATTTGCTCGGCGCGCGCCCGACGCTTGCCGACTTTGCCGTTTACGGGCCGCTCTACGCCCACCTCTACCGCGACCCGGAATCCGGAAAGCTGATGAAAAAGCTCGCCCCCAAGGTCGCCGACTGGACGGAGCGGATGCAAGCCGGCGGCGCCCTAGGCCCGCTCGCAGAAGATGATACAATTCCAGAAACACTATTGCCGATCCTCAAACGACAGATGCGGGAACAGCTTCCGGCCCTGCTTCAAACCAGTGACCTCCTGAAAGAGTGGGCTGCTGAAGCCGAGCCGGGTCAGCGCGTCCCCCGCGCCCTCGGTGATATCATGATCGAGATTGAAGGCGCCCGCGGCCCGGCCAAGGCCCGCAGCTTCCCGCTCTGGCGGCTGCAAGGCGCTTTGGATGTCTATCATGCCATGGATGACGACGCGCGCGCCCGCGCGGACGCTCTCCTCGAGCGCATTGGCGCCGCAGATCTCAAATCACTCGGTTATCCGCGCCTCAAGCGCGAGAACTGCCAGGTCGTGCTGGCCTGACAGTTCAGCCAGCGCCGCTTGAGACCGGCTTCACCGGAATGAGCACCTCATTGCGGCGGAAGGGGGCCGGCTTCCAGGGCGCATCATACCCGGCATATCTCGCCGGCCCTGTGGCCTCATAGCCATGCGAGCCGATCCACGCTTCAAGCTCTGCCTGCTTGGCCTTGTGCGTCTTCATCCGACCAGAGCCTGAAAACCTGATCGTCGCCAGCATTTCGCCGGGCACCTCGCGGATTGAAACGGCCGGATTGTTCGGCACAGGCAGCGTCTCCATCGTCCATTTCGATGGCATGGTGAAAGATACCGTCCAGCTATCGTCATTATTGGCGGTTCGTGTGACGGGCGCAGTCATATCGATCTTGGTGGATGGCGTACGCGTCACCGGCGCGGTCATGGCGATCTCGCTGCGCGCTGTGTTGTTGCCGAAGATATAGTCGGCGAGCACCCGGAAGCCTGAGTTGCTGGCCTCCTTCATGTCGCCCGAGACGTCCGTCTCAGCCACGATGATGGGCTCATACTGGCGCACTTCTATCTTGCCGTCTTCGGTGACGGTCTCGAAGGACGGTTCTTCGGTGGCACTGGCAGTCATGGCAACAGCTCCAAAAATAGCGGCGGCAAGCAGCATACGTCGCATGGATTGAACTCCTGTTTCAGACTCATCTTACGCAAGCCCAGGGCAAACGGATTGGAATCGAACGCTGGCCATCCATAAAAAACGCCGCCCCGCCGGTAAGGTGGAGCGGCGCTCATTTAGTCTGTGTGAGCCCGACTAACCGCGGCAGAGCGCGCAGAGCTTGTTGCCGTCCGGGTCACGCAGATAGGCGAGATAGAGCTTCTGGCCACCGCCTTCGCGCCAGCCTGGCGGGTCTTCAATCGGCTTGCCGCCTGCCGCAGCGCCGGCCTTGTGCCACGCATCGGCCTGATCGGTCGACGTCATCGCAAAACCGATCGTCATGCCATTGCCGGGGGTCGCCGCTTCGCCGTCAATCGGCTTGGTGACGAGGAACACCGCGCCATTGTGCAGATAGACCAGACGGCCCTTCGGATCGGTGATCCCCGGCTTACCGCCGATCGCCTCGAAGGTTGCGTCGTAAAATTTCTTGGCTTTGTCGAGATCATTCGATCCGACCATCATGTGGCTGTACATTGGTGTTAACTCCGTTCTTGTTTCTTATTGCTGATTATCGAGTTCGGCCTGCGTCTTGGCGCCAAATCTGCGGGCTAACGCTTCCACCCGGTCATAAGTATCCCTGTCAGTATCGCTCCAGGCCGGATTGTCACGATGGAACCTTAGGAAGTCGATGAAAGTGCCGCTGTGCCAGCCGGGCACTTCATCGATCGTATTGTAGATATCCGCAATTCGCTCGGGCTGTTCCAGCTCGCGGATATAATAGCGGGCCAGCGATACAGCGAGCGATGTGCCCGACGGCACGCTGGCGGCGTATTTGATCAAGTCCACGGAGGATGAAGACCCGTAGGTATCGCTGCACCGGATCATCGGATAAGCGTCGTCGATCTCCCAATTATAGCCCGTCAAGGTCTTGCGCAGGTCTTCAAGAGAACCATTGTGGGCATCTTCGCAAAGGATGAATTGAAGCCCCATCGATATCGGTTCGCGTTCAGGCACATATGGGCGGGTCTCACCTGAGATGAGGCGCCGCTCGCCCGTCATTGGGTCGACGCCGATAATCGCATTGTGATGTCCGTCGCCGACGACGAGCTCGCCGTCCGGCAAGCTGTCCATGTCTACCGGAAACACAATCGCCGGACCGGCGGCAACCTGCTCCCCATCCGGCCGGTTTTCCCAACCTGAGACTATTTCAAGTGCGTCCCAGCTGGCAGAGCCAAGAGGCGCCCGCAGGACCGAGCGCAGCCTTGCATCAGCAAAAAAGATGAACTGCTCATCAACAGCAACGGCGCGCAAATCTTGCAGGACGTCGTCAGTATTGCCGCCATGGATAGCCTGCCGTGTCCGTGCGCTCGCCGGATCGACAACATTGTCGGACCAGTCACCCCGATCACCGTGAAGAACATACAATGAGCCGTCAGGCGCAGAGGCGAGGAGCACCCGCGCAAGCGGCGACAGCATAATGTTGCCGGAAAATATCGAGAAGTGTGGCTCAATCCAGTTCATCGGCGTCGGATCATCGGGCTCGCGCCGCACCTGTGCCGTGGCGCCCGTCTCGATGTCGACAGCCAGAAGCGTGAGATAATCTTCGTCGCGGCCCAATACTGGGCGCTGTGCTTTGTCAATGAAATAGGCTGTGCGGCCGTCAGGCGAGACCACCATTTCAGTATTAATGATAAAGGCCTCGCCGGTTTCGCGTGCCTTGTCCGTGGATGTGTAGGCAACCTCCCGCTTAGCCCCGGTCTTGGCGGAAACGTCGAAAAGCCGACCATGGCCGGTCCGCACCAGGACGTGGCCAGACCCGGGCACATAGGCGATGCCGGTGACACCGCCCGCCTGTCCGGACAAGTCCGCGATCAACCGGCGGTCGCCAGTCATCGCATCGACTTCGATAAGTCTGCTGCCGCTGCTTTCCAGCACATAGACGAGGGGCTTATCCGTGGCTGCCGCGATGGCAGTCAGGTTCTGAAATGTGTCGCCCTCCCCGCGGCGTTCGGCCTGCGCCACGCCGCAGGTCAGGACTACGCACAGCAATGCCAACGAGATCCTGCCCATCTCATTCACCCTGGAAACCGAACCACCTGATCCCGCCAATCGCCATGGTGGCCCTTAGTACACCACCACGCTTCGAATGCTCTCGCCCGCATGCATCAGATCAAATGCATCATTGATCTGGTCGAGCTTCATGACGTGGGTGATCATCGGGTCGATCTGGATCTTGCCGTTCATGTACCACTCGACGATCTTCGGCACATCGGTGCGCCCCTTCGCGCCGCCAAAGGCCGTGCCCCGCCAGTTGCGCCCCGTGACGAGCTGGAAGGGCCGCGTCGAGATTTCCTTGCCGGCTTCGGCCACGCCGATAATGACCGACGTGCCCCAGCCTCGATGGCAGCATTCCAGCGCCTGACGCATCACATCGGTATTGCCGGTACAATCGAACGAATAATCCGCGCCACCATCGGTCAGCTCGACCAGATGCGCGACAACGTCCTTGGTCTCTTTCGGATTGACGAAATGGGTCATGCCGAACTTCTCGCCCCATTCCTTCTTGGAATTGTTGATGTCGACGCCGATGATCTTGTCGGCGCCTGCCATCTTCGCGCCCTGCAGCACATTGAGACCGATCCCGCCGAGACCGAAGACGACGACATTATCGCCGACCTGCACCTTGGCGGTGTTGACCACCGCGCCAACGCCGGTCGTCACGCCGCAACCGACATAACAAGCCTTGTCGAAAGGCGCGTCATCGCGGATTTTCGCGACCGCAATCTCAGGCAGCACTGTAAAATTCGAGAAAGTCGAGCAGCCCATATAATGGTAGATCGGCTGGCCCTTGTAAGAGAAGCGGCTGGTCCCGTCTGGCATCACGCCTTTGCCCTGCGTCGCGCGGATTGCGGTACAAAGATTGGTCTTGCCGGAGAGGCAGCTTTTACACTGGCGGCATTCCGGCGTGTAGAGCGGAATCACGTGATCGCCAGGCTTCACACTGGTCACGCCCTTGCCGACCTCGCGCACAATTCCGGCGCCTTCATGGCCCAGGATGCTCGGGAAAATACCTTCTGAATCAAGCCCATCGAGCGTATAGGCGTCTGTGTGGCAGATGCCTGTCGCCATGATCTCGACAAGCACTTCACCATCCTTTGGCCCCTCAAGGTCCACTTCCACGATTTCCAGTGGTTTCTTGGCTTCAAAGGCGACGGCGGCGCGCGTTTTCATATCGTAATCCTGTAGGTTTCGTATCTGGCCGGAACATGAAGCGTTGAGCTGCAGCGGGCAAGCCTTTCTCGCCGAAATTGGCCCTCCAGACTGCACTCATTAAACGAATGTAAGACAGGCCAATCGAGAGTCATTGGAACAGCTTGGTGTGGTGGCCGTTTCATTACCACTAATCCAGAAGGAGACCTGACATGAAGAAACTCATGATAACTGCCGCCGCATCCGCCCTTATGCTTGGTGCCGCCGCATGTTCGGACGGCGACGTGAAGACGAGCGATGCAAGCTACGATTCCCAGACGACCGAAACCGCCGAAATGACTGATGCCAACGACACGGACATCATGATGGACGACGCTGATGTCGTGGACGTTGAAACGGTTTATCTCGCCTCAGGCGAACTGAGCGCCGGCGAGCTTATCGGTGCTGAAGTGATGGGCGTCGATGGCGAAAAGATCGCCACACTCGATGACCTGCTCATCAATCCCGACGGTTCGATTGATACGGTCGTCTTCCGCAGCGGTGACTTTGTTGACCTTATCGGCACAAAAGGCGCGCTGGCCTATGATCAGCTCGACCTGACGATGACTGACGACAATGAGCCTGGCTTTACTGTCGGCATGACCGAAGACGCGATCCAGCAAGTCGCCGAGTTTGATCAGGATGGCCTGAACGACTACCGCCTGGCTTCGGAGATGATCGGCACACAGGCTGACTTCCTGAATTCAGACGAATCCGTCCGCATCAACGACATTATCATCACCCCTGAAGGCGAAGCGAAATACGCCGTTGTCAGCGAATCTGCCCTGCCGGGCGACGAACGCCAGCTTGCTTTCGACCGCATCTCGGTCGAGCAGGGTGACGGTGGTTCAATCGTGATCGATGCTTCGGCTGAGGACTTCGACATGATGCCAATCTTCAAATATGATCGTGACGACGACTAGAAGAAGATGGACGACAAAAACAATAAGCGTCGTCTGAAAACCAGAAGAGATAGATAATTATCTCGACCATAGCCGGCTCAACCATCAGGTTGGGCCGGCTTTTGTTAGGGCGTCACTAAGAAGGGACCTCGATGGAAGCCACCCGAAATTGAGAGGCCACAAATAAAAACCCCGGCCTGCTTTCGAGGCCGGGGTCATAAATTTGCTTTGTCAGAGACAGCGCCTAGCTGCGGCGTTCGCTTTCCTGCTTGGCTGTCATGGCTTCAATCTTGGCAATGAGGGCGTCAGCCGATCCATTGGTCCGGTCCAGAAGCGACAGGAATTGCGCCTGTTGCTCAATCGCCAGCCAGATCAGATTGCCGTCCATCTCGAGCGCGACATCAACAACCTGATACTCGCCATTGCGCTTGAGCACGCGCCAGCGAACATCCATCTCGCGTCCATCGCTACGCTCAATCTTTGTATCGACCACCGAGTCATTCGCTGTCCGATCGACCGAGCCGGTCACCACCACATCATTTCCGCGATAGTCATCAAGCTGGTTTTCATAGATCGCCAGCCCATAGGTGCGGAAAGCATCCTGATAGCGTTTAAGCTCTTCAGGCGTGAAGCGACGTGCATACTTGCCGATCACGAATCTCGCCACAGCATCAAGATCTGTGAACTTCTCCATATACTGGCTGAAAAGCGCGGTGCGCCCATCAGCATCCAGCGATGGATCATTCAGCGCCTTCAGCACTTCATTGGCGTTCTGGGTGACGAATGCTTCTGTTTTCGCGTCTGCGAAGGCAGGGGAGGAAACTGCCAGCATCGCCGTTGCTGCAAGTATTGTACTGCGGAATTTCATAATCTTATTCCTGTTAATTATCGGACGCTGACGCATCTTCGTCTTCATCCATGAAAGCATCAAAATCGGGCAAATCTTTGTAGGGGTCCGCCTCAATCTGGCCATTTCGCACAGCGGCTTGGCGCTGGGTTGTATAATTACGCCGCAGCGCGACGTAGGGTTCGGGCTGCGAACGAAGGGTTTCGATCGCTTCGATGAAACGTTCCCGCGCGGCAATCGCCCCGACAACCGTCCGGCCAACCGCAATCTGTTCATCAAGGTCAGGATCGTCGAATTCGGTCCATGTCAGCGGATCGAAAGCCCGGTCCGTCACCATACCCGCCGTATCCCGTAGATTGCTCGGTCCGAGGAGCGGAAGCATCAGATAGGGGCCTTCTTCTACCCCCCACACGCCAAGCGTCTGACCAAAGTCTTCATTGTGCTTCTCAACGCCCAGCGTAGAGGCCACATCGAAAATACCGCCAATTCCAACAGTCGTATTGATCAGAAAACGTCCGAGCGTGTCGGCCGACGCGTCTGGATTGGCCTGCAGGACGGAGTTCACGAACACAACAGGCTGCCCCAGATTGCTAAGGAAGTTGTTGACCCCATCACGGAAGAAGCCTGGTGTTATGGCGCGATAGGCGCGAGCCGTCGGCTCCAGAGCGGCCTTGTCGACCACCTCGTTGAAAGCATAGACATTTCTGTTGAAGCCTTCGAACGGGTCATACACGCCTGAGCTGGAGGAGTCCTGCGTAGAGGTGGCACAGGCCGTCATCGAGAATGCGGCCGCGGCGGCCAGTGCTAATCTGATCATTATTAAATTCCGTGCTTTTCAGACCAGCATATGAGCAAACAGGTCCAGGCTTTCAATACGACGAAGAAGCAACAACAGTTCATAAAGACGTGAACATGAATTGCTGGCAACGGCCAGAAGCCGTCGCTTGCCATGCATATAAATGCATGTTTATATGATGATATGAGTGTAAGCGCAGAGATAATCGTTGAAGCCTTGAGGGCGGCAGGTGAGCCGACCCGTCTGCGTATCCTGTCGCTGCTGCGCCACGGAGACCTTGCCGTTGGCGAACTGGTAACTGTCCTCGGGCAAAGCCAGCCGCGTCTCTCTCATCACCTGAAAGCGCTGACCGCTGCGGGCCTGACAGAGCGCCTGCCAGAAGGGGCGTGGGTGTTCTACAGACTCACGACGGAGGGCTGGGCGCGCGCCCTGCTGAACGGTCTTTTCGATCAGATCGATGAGACATCAGGTGACTTTCCAGACGATCTTGAACGGCTCGACGCGGTTCGGCGCACACGGCAGGCCTCAGCCGAGACCTATTTCAGCTCGATCGCCACCGACTGGGACCGCATCCGCGCCATGCACTATCCGGAACAGCTGATCGAAGCGGCCATCCTGAAACTTGCCGGGCCAGGCCCCTTTCGCCGTGTCGTCGATCTCGGCACCGGGACCGGGCGCATGCTGACCCTGTTCGGAGATCGCGCGCACGAGGCTGAAGGCCTTGATCTGTCCCACCAGATGCTCACCCTCGCCAGGTCCAATCTCGCAGAAGCCGGCATCGCCGGGGTCCGCGTGCGTCAGGGCGATGCAACCTCAACACCGTTTGCCTCCGCCAGCGCTGACGTCGTTATCGTACACCAGGTGCTGCATTACCTCGAAGAACCTGAGCGTGTGCTGAAGGAAGCCAGCCGCATTCTGACGCCCGGCGGCCAACTCATCGTCGTCGATTTCGCCCGCCATGATCACGAGTTCATGCGTGAGGAATTCGGACACCACCGCCTTGGCATCCGCCAGGATAATATGTCGAACTGGGCCGCGCAGGCCGGACTGCAGCTGAATGAACCGCTGCGCTTCGATCCGCCATCGGACCTGGAAAAAGGAATTGCCGTTCTGATCTGGAGCGGTCTCAAACCTGCTTTGAAGAAGGAGGCTGCCGCATGAGCGACCTCGCAATTGCCGCCCGCCAGACGGGCACGCGCCCACATGTATCATTTGAGTTCTTCCCGCCGAAGAACGAGACCATGGACGAACGCCTCTGGGAGTGCGTCCGCCGTCTTGAGCCGATGCAGCCGGACTTTGTCTCGGTGACCTATGGCGCTGGCGGCTCAACCCGCACACGCACGCATGACACCGTATCGCGTCTTGCAAACGAAACCTCTCTGACAGCGGCGGCGCACCTCACCTGCGTCAGCGCGACGAAAGACGACGTGCTGCAGACCGCAGAAGATTACTGGCAGGCAGGCGTCCGGCATATCGTGGCCCTTCGCGGCGACTCGCCAGATGGAATGGGTCAGCCATGGCGCCAGACCGATGGCGGCTTCAAGAATGTCATAGAGCTGGTCGAAGCCCTCCGTGCGCACCGGCCAGACCTTGGCAAGGTCTTCGAAGTGTCCGTCGCCTGCTACCCGGAGCCTCACCCCGACAGCCGCGGCTGGGATTTTGATCTCGCGCACCTCAAAGCCAAGCAGGACGCTGGCGCAGACCGGGCCATCACGCAGTTCTTCTTTGAGCCGCAAATCTATTTCGAATTCCTCGACCGGGCCCGTAATGCCGGCATCACCATGCCGATCGTGCCGGGCATCATGCTGCAGCCGAATTTCAACGGCCTGAAGAAGATCTCCAATCTCTGTCAGGCGACCCTGCCGGACTGGCTACACCAGCTCTATGAAGGGCTTGAAGATGATGCCAGCACACGAGACCTCATCACGGCCAATGTTGCAGCAGAGCTTTGCCACAAGCTGGCGGATGGCGGCGTTTCGCAATTCCACTTCTACACGCTGAACCGGGCCAATCTCGCCCTCTCCACTTGCCACCTGCTCGGGCTGAAACCCGCCCGCGAAGCTGAGGCCGCCTGATATGACACGTACCGAACGCCTCGCCGCCCTCGAAGCCGAAGCGCAAAAGCGCATCCTGATCCTCGACGGCGCCATGGGCACCATGCTCCAGAAGCATAATTTCTCCGAGGAAGATTTCCGCGGTGAGCGCTTTGCTGACTGGGACACATCCGTGCGCGGCAACAACGACTTGCTGAACCTCACGCAGCCAGATGCTGTGCGGAGCGTCCACAAAGCCTTCATCGAGGCTGGCGCTGATTTCATCGAGACGAACACGTTCAGCACCACAACCATCGCGATGGCCGACTATCACATGCAGGACATCGCGCCGGAGCTTGCCGAAGCTGGCGCGCGCCTTGCCCGCGAGGCCGCCGACGCTGCCGGCCGCCCGGTTGCCGTGCTCGGCGCATTTGGCCCGACCAACAAGACGCTATCCCTCTCGCCGAATGTGAACGATCCGGGCTTCCGGGAAGTCACCTTTGATGACGTGCGCACAGCCTATCATCAGCAGGCCGTCGCCATGGCGCCGCACATCGACTTCTTCCTGATCGAGACGGTGTTCGACACGCTGAACGCCAAGGCCGCGATCAAAGCCGTTTTGGATTACCGGGCCGAGACCGGTGACAATATCCCCGTCATCATCTCCGGCACGATTACCGACGCCTCCGGCCGCACGCTTTCAGGCCAGACCGCAGAAGCCTTCTGGCATTCAGTGCGCCACGCCAAGCCTTGGGCCATCGGTCTCAATTGTGCGCTCGGTGCCAAGCTGATGCGCCCGCACATCGCCTCGATCTCCAAAGTCGCCGATACGCGCGTCATCGCTTATCCGAATGCCGGTCTGCCGAATGAGTTCGGCGAATATGATGAGCTGCCTGAACAAACAGCGGCGCAGGTCCAGGAATGGGCAACGTCTGGCCTCGTCAATGTACTTGGCGGCTGCTGCGGCACCACGCCGCCGCATATCGGCGCGATTGCGAAAGCTGTTACAGGCAAACCGCCACGTGCTATCCCTACCCCGGAAACGGCCATGCGCCTGTCGGGTCTGGAGCCGTTCGTGCTGGCAAGCTGAACGAGGACACTATGGGAAAGACCTATGACAAGCTCGATGACAAGCTGATCGCTTTCATCGAAGCGCAAAAGATGTTCTTCGTGGCCACCGCGCCGCGATCCGATGACGGCCACGTCAATGTCAGCCCCAAAGGGTATGACAGCTTCGTCGTCATCGACAACGAAACCGTCGCCTGGCTCGACCTAGGCGGCTCCGGCATCGAGACCATGGCGCACCTGAATGAGAATGGTCGCATCACCATCATGTTTTGCGCCTATGAGGGCGCCGCAAACATCGTCCGCCTCTATGGCAAAGGCGAAGCAGTCCAGTTTGACGATCCGCGCTTTCCAGGCCTGCTCAAACTCTTCCCGGCCTTCGACAAGGCCCGCGCCATTATAACCGTCAAACTCGACCGCATCTCAGACAGCTGCGGCTGGGGTGTGCCCTTCTATGAGTTCAAGGGCGAGCGAGAGCAGCTCAGGCGTTATGCCGACAACCCACGCACCGATGGACGGACATGGGAACAACGCTGGCGCGAAGGCAATGCGACCAGCATCGACGGCCTTCCAGGCATCACCTCGGAGACATCCTCATGATCCCGACCCTTAAATTCGCTCTTGGCTTCATCGCTGCAATGGTCGCCTATGCCCTTGTCCGCCTGCTCGCTTCCGCATTTGGCCTCGGCACACTTCCCGCCAGCATCTGCGCCGGCATCGGCGCAGCCATGACCTTCTTTCTTGTCGGACTGCCACTCGGCTATGTCCGCTTCAAATCTCCCGGAGACCCGGACTAAATGTCAGATACGTCACAAGCCTCCACCGCCACATTCATCAATATCGGTGAACGGACCAACGTCACCGGATCGGCGAAATTCCGTAACCTCATCAAGGCGGGCGACTATGACGCCGCCCTCGTTGTGGCGCGCGACCAGGTCGAGAATGGCGCGCAGATCATCGATGTGAACATGGATGAGGGCATGCTGGACGGCGTCGAGGCCATGACGACCTTCCTCAACCTGATTGCCGCTGAGCCGGATATCGCCCGCGTGCCCGTGATGATCGACAGCTCCAAATGGGAAGTGATCGAGGCCGGCCTGAAATGCGTTCAGGGCAAAGCCGTCGTGAACTCCATCTCGCTGAAAGAAGGCGAAGAGAAATTCCTCGAACAGGCCCGCAAGGTCATGTCCTATGGCGCCGCCACCGTCGTCATGGCGTTTGATGAGGTCGGACAGGCCGACACCGCAGAGCGCAAATACGAAATCTGCGCGCGTGCCTACAAACTGCTGACCGAAGAGATCGGCTTCCCACCAGAAGACATCATCTTCGACCCGAACATCTTTGCCATCGCGACCGGCATTGAAGAACACGACAATTACGCCGTCGACTTCATCGAGGCCTGCAAGCGCATCCGCGCAAACCTGCCCCATTGTCATATCTCTGGCGGTCTTTCGAACGTCTCATTCTCGTTCCGCGGCAATGAGCCGGTGCGCCGCGCCATGCACTCGGTCTTCCTCTACCATGCCATCCCGGCCGGCCTCGACATGGCCATCGTCAATGCCGGTCAGCTCGACATCTATGACGATATCGAGCCTGAGCTGCGCGAACTGGTCGAGGACGTCATCCTCAACCGCCGCCCCGACGGCACCGAGCGCCTGCTCGAGATCGCAGAGCGCTATCGCGGCCAGAAGGGCAAGGTTCAGGAGAAGGACACCGCCTGGCGGGACCTGCCCGTCGAAAAACGCCTCGAACATGCCCTGGTGCGCGGCATCACCGAATTCATCGTTGAGGACACCGAAGAGGTTCGCCTCAAGAAAGACCGTCCGCTCCACGTCATCGAAGGCCCGCTGATGGACGGCATGAATATCGTCGGGGACCTGTTCGGCTCCGGTAAGATGTTCCTGCCACAGGTCGTGAAATCGGCCCGCGTCATGAAAGCTGCCGTCGCCCATTTGATGCCCTTCATGGAGAAGGAAAAGGAAGAGCTCGGCCTCGTCGACCAGTCAAATGGCAAGGTCATTCTCGCCACCGTCAAAGGCGACGTCCACGATATCGGCAAGAACATTGTTGGCGTGGTGCTCGGCTGTAACGGCTATGACATCATCGACCTTGGCGTCATGGTCCCGGCGGAAAAAATCCTCGAAGCCGCAATTGAGCATCAAGCCGACATGATCGGCCTCTCTGGCCTCATCACGCCGAGCCTCGATGAAATGGTCTTCGTTGCCGCAGAGATGCAACGCCTCGGCATTGACCTGCCGCTGCTGATCGGCGGCGCAACCACATCGCCGGCCCACACCGCCGTCAAGATTGACCCGGTCCGCAACAACGCCCCCGTCATCCATGTGCTGGACGCCAGCCGCGCCGTCGGTGTCGTCTCCGCCCTGATGAATGAAGGTGAGCGCGAAACCCTCTGGGGCACCACCAAGGCCCGCTATGAGCGTATCCGCGAAAGCCGCGCCGGTGGTCCACCAACCCCGCGCCTGCCGATTGGCGAGGCCCGCAAGAAAGGCTTCACTGCCACCGAACCATCGGCCCCGGCCCCGACCTTCACAGGCGTGAAGACGTTCGAGGATTTCGACCTCTCGGCGCTCGCGCGCTACATCGACTGGACGCCCTATTTCGCCAGCTGGGATCTTGCCGGCCGCTACCCGCAAATCCTTGAGGACAAGGTCGTCGGCGAAGCCGCATCAGACCTCTGGCGCGACACCCAGACCATGATGCAGCGCCTTGTCGGCGAAGCCTGGTTCAAGCCAAAAGCCGTGATCGGCTTCTGGGGCGCTGAGCGCGACGGCGACGACATCAAGCTGGACACCGGCGACACGCTCTACACGCTCCGCCAGCAAATGGTGAAAACCAATGAGCGGCCAAATCTCGCCCTGGCTGACTATATCGCCGCCAAGGGCGACCATATCGGCGCGTTCTGCGTGACGTCCGGCGCCGAGGCCGATGCCATCTCGAAAGCGTTCAAGGACAAGGGCGACGATTATTCCGCCATCATGGTCCAGGCGCTAGCTGACCGCTTTGCCGAAGCCATGGCCGAATACATGCACGAGCAGGTCCGCAAATCCCTCTGGGGCTACGACCCGGATGAGGCCTTCGACAATGAGGACCTCGTCAAGGAAAAGTATCGCGGCATCCGCCCGGCCCCCGGCTATCCGGCCCAGCCGGACCACACCGAAAAAGAGCTGATCTTCAAGCTGCTCGAAGCCGAAGAGCGCATCGGCGTGTCACTGACCTCAAGCTTCGCGATGAGCCCGGCGCCGTCTGTCTCGGGGCTCTATTTTGCCCACCCGGAAAGCGCCTATTTCGCCGTTGGCCGGATCGAACGCGACCAGGTCGCCGACTATGCCGCCCGCAAAGGCTGGGACCAACGCAAGGCCGAACGCTGGCTCGCCCCAATCCTCAATTACGACCCTTTCGCCACTGCGAGCGACGAAGCGGCATAAGCTACGCAAACCGAGAGCCCGCATGGTGAGCGACGTCGAACCATGCAGGCGTCCCGGCTGCACGCTTCATCCTTCGACAAGCTCAGGATGAGGTTGTGGTTGGGATCGAGGAGCGGCTTTTCAACACAGCGCAGCCTCATCCTGAGCCTGTCGAAGGATGAAGCCGCCAAAAGCCAGCAATCGGAACAAACCCGAGACCTCCGCCTTCTTTCTTTTGACGCCGTCACCGGCTCCATAGCGTGGCAACGCGCCCGAAAGGACAGCAAATGAAACTCGCACCAATCCTCATCACCGCCGCGCTATTCGCAACCATCCTCAGCGCCTGCAGCGATCGCGCGCCGGCAGACGTACAGCCGCTCCCCGCAACGAACGACGCCGAGGACATCAGCGAACCGGGCGACGCCGTCTCGCAAACCGATGACATCATCCCGTCCGATGCCGCCCATCTCAATTGCATCCAGACCCGCCTCCCGATCAGCAATATCAGCGTCTCGGACGTGCAGCGAAACGACATGCTGCGCTATGTAACGGTGACCTTCGACGTGACGAACAATCTGACCTTCCCGGTCGCCGGGTTCACCTACGATCTGGAATTGCTGAACGAGGGCGCAGATACGCCCTTCTATAATGACCGGGCCTTGCGCGAAGTGCCTGAGATCGCCGCACCCGGCGACATTATGACCGCCACGACCTCAGCGGCCCTGCCCCGCGATATGGAGCCGCCCTTCACCGCGCAGATCGCCATCGTCAATGTCGGCGACGAAGACAGACGCCCCCTCTTCAACGAAACCGGCGTCTCCGGCTGGGCCGATACGCTGTCGGATGAGGTTTGCGGGGACGGCTGAGCGGCGTTTTGAATTTCTAATATCGGCTCAAGAAACCTTAAATCCGTTTACCCCAAGATCTGGCTTCACTTTTCCTGTCCTGATGACAGAGGTCACTCGATGCGGCGGCTAAATGACGAACGTGGGGAACGGCGAGCGCGCAAAATCCGCGAGCGCCTCACTCGCGTATCCAGACCCGCATTCAAAGGGCTACACCGACGCAAAAAGAAGTCTGCCGCAAAAACCGCGCGTCGCCATCTGACGAGCGCGGCCTTGGGGATGCTAGTTTTTTCGATTGTGTTCGGTTCTACCTGGATGATCTGGCAGACCTAAAACTGCGAGCTACTTGCCCTCAACCTTATCCTGCGTCTTCGTGTCAAAGTCGCTTGCATCGTGGCGCTCACGTAGTTGCGATGACGGGTCACCGAACGTCCGGTTCACCATGCGCCCGCGTTTGACCGCTTCGCGCTCGGCGAGCTGGTCGGTCCAGCGGATGACGTTCTTGTATTCGTGGACCTGCAGGAACTCGCCAGCGTCATAGATGATGCCCTTGGCCATCGCGCCATACCACGGCCAGATCGCCATGTCGGCCACGGAGTATTCGTCGCCCGCCATGTATTCGCGATCCGCCAGATTGCGGTCGAGCACGTCCATCTGGCGTTTCACTTCCATCGCAAACCGGTTGATCGGGTACTCATACTTCTCCGGCGCATAGGCATAGAAGTGGCCAAACCCGCCGCCGAGATAGGGCGCAGAGCCCATCTGCCACATCAGCCAGCTGATCGCCTCTGTGCGCTTGTGATGGTCTGTCGGCAGGAAGGCGCCGAATTTTTCAGCCAGATAGAGCAGGATCGACCCGCTCTCGAAGACCCGCGTGACAGGGTCGGTCGAATGGTCGGCCATAACTGGGATCTTGGAGTTGGGATTGAGATCAACATAGCCAGAGCCGAACTGGTCGCCCTCACCGATATTGATCAGCCAGGCATCATATTCAGCGCCCGAATGGCCCGCCGCCAGAAGCTCTTCCAGCATGATAGTGACTTTCACGCCATTTGGCGTACCCAGCGAATAGAGCTGGATCGGATGTTTGCCGATCGGCAGCTCCTTGTCATGCGTCGGCCCGGCGATGGGTCTGTTGATATTGGCGAACCGGCCTCCGCTTTCCTTGTCCCAGGTCCAGACTTTTGGCGGTGTATAGGTCGGGTCGCTCATATCGTTTCCATTCCTGCTTGGTTTTCTTATCTGCACAAAAAATAGGACGGCACGCCGCTCGTTCAATCGACGCGGTCTACTCTCACCTATTTACCGAAGGTCAGCCGGCCTCGAAAATCGCCCGCAATCCCTCGCGATACGTCGGGAAGGCAGGCCGCCACCCCGTCGCCGCCTTGATCTTCGCATTCGGCACGCGCTTGCATTCAGCGTAGAAGCTTTTCGCCATCTCGCTGACATCCGCGCTGTCGATATCGGTGCGTGCGGGATGTGGCAGGCTGAGCAGGTCGGCGGCAAAATCCATCACGTCCTGCGGTGGGGCCGGCTCATCATCGCAGAGATTATACGCCCCGCCCGGCGCCCCCGTCTCGATCAGCGCCAGCAGGCCCGATGCGATGTCATCAACATGGATGCGTGAAAAGACCTGCCCCGGCTTGATGATCTGCTCATCCTTGCCATCCTTAAGGCGCTCCAGCTGCGAACGCCCCGGCCCATAGATGCCCGGCAAGCGCACCAGCCGCACATCAGCCCGCGCAAATTGCCATTGACGTTCAGCCAGCACGCGCCGTTCGCCGCGGTCTGAGCCAGGCGAGACACCTAGCGCCTCAAACGCCCAGCCCCCATCAAGATCGCCATAGACACCTGTTGTCGAGAGATAGGTGACGCTGGCCGCGCCCCCCGCATAATCACCGGCAAGCGCAAACCCCGGACACCCCTCATCAGACGGCGGCGTCGAGATAACAATATGCGCGCCTTCGCAGGCTTGCCTGATGCCGTCATCATCACTGGTGAGCACCGGTGTGATCCCAGCCTTTTTCAGCCCGGTCGCCTTATCCTCGCTGCGGGCTGTGCCGATAATCTCCCAGCCGCCCGCATCACGGCACAGCTCCGCAAGGTGCTGCGCGGCATAGCCGGGTCCGATGAGAAAGAGCTTGCGTAACTGATCTGTCATTTGTCTGCCTGAGCATCTAGCTGTAACGCTGCCAGCTAGAGTTTCGAGGGATATTTCAAGCAATGAGCCTCATCGCAATGGCCTTCGCGGCCGTCACGCTTGGTCAAACCAGCGTGGCAGACATCGCCCGCGGCGAACAGGCCCGTCTCAATGCCTGCATCTCGCTCGCCGAGACGGATGCGGAAACCGCCTATGAGGACAGCCTCCGCTGGCTTGGTGAAGGCGCACGTCCGGCTGCCCGTTATTGTCAGGCCATGGCGCTTATCGGCCTTGGAAATTACCGCGAGGCCGCAGCTGGCCTCGAAGAGCTCGCCAATGCTGAAAATTCTGGCAGCCTTCAGGACCGCGCCATCTATCTTGCCCAGTCCGGCAATGCCTGGCTCGCCGCAGGGTATCTGGATGCCGCCGTCGTCACGCTGACCAACGCGCTAAAGCTCGCGCCTGAAGATGCCGGTATCCGCGCAGACCGCGCGGCGGCTTATCTCGGTCTCGAACAGTGGGAAGAGGCCCTCGCTGATCTCGACATGGCCCTGACGAAATCGCCTAATTCCATCGATGCCCTGCAGATGCGCGCCCGCGCCCATCTCAATCTCGATCAACTCGACAAGGCAGAGCTCGACGTTAACAAGGCGCTTCTGTTGGACCGCAAAAACCTCGACACGCTGGTCCTGCGCGGGGATGTACGCGAGGCAAAAAGGCTTGCAGGCAAGTAGGGGCCTCTCTCTCCTCGTCGGACGTGGTCCGCGTCGCCGGCTGGTCATCCTGGCGGCATCTTTTCTGATCAATGGCACAGCGGTCTGGCTCGCCACGAGGAGCCTCGGGACGAGCTCCTTTCGGGAGCCGGAACCGGCAGAGGTAATCCCGGTGACGCTGGTTGAAGCACCACCGGAACGAGAGCCCGAGCCAGAGCCCCCTGAACCAGAGCCCTCACCCCCCGAACCTGATCCAGACCCGCCTGAACCGCAGCAACCGCGCTCAGAAGTTGAGCCACCGGCTCCGCCGACCGAGGCGAGCGATACGCCTCTACGCTCGCCCATCATCGCGGCACCGGGAGAGACCGCCGATGCAGGTGTCGTGGCGGCTGAGGAGGAGCGCTATCCTGAACTGACGCTTCCCGGTCCAGGCAGTGATCCGGAGACGCAGGCGACAGCCGCGCTGCGCGCCTTCCAGTGCAACCGCATGGGCCAGACCCGCCCGGCCTGGTGCGACGACGATGCTCCGGACGCCATTGAAGCGCCGGTGCGGCCCGCCTTCGCAGAAGAGCCGACCATGTCACCGAAGGCACTGGCCGATTTCGAGATCAAGCAAGTCGATGAAAAGCTCCGCCGACTGATGGCGGAAGACTGCCCGCCGAAACGCGGCGTGATCAATGACGTGTTCACCGAGGAGCATTCCTATCTGCGCCAGGGCGTCCATGCGGCCGTGGGCGCGCTGAGCGCAAACAGCACCAACAAGTCCTGCCCCTAATCAGCCGCCGGGCGAGAGCACGCAGTCATCGAGGCCGTCACTGGCCACAACGCGCATACGCCCCTGCAGCATGCTGGCGCGGCGCGAGACATAGTCCCCCGGCGGGTCAAGCCGCCATTTGTTCGGGTTTGGCAGCACCGCCGCCAGCAAGGCCGCCTCGCGCGGGGTGAGATCGCTCGCATTCTTGCCAAACCGCACGCGTGCCGCCGCTTCAGCGCCAAAGATGCCGTCGCCCCATTCAACCGTATTTAAGTATTGCTCCATCACCCGGCGCTTGCCCCACATGCCATCAATGAACAGTGCGAACCACGCTTCGCCCGCCTTGCGGACATAGCCGCCGCCATTCCAGAAGAAGGTGTTCTTGGCGATTTGCTGGGTAATGGTGGAAGCGCCGCGCTGGCGACCGCCCTCCCGGTTTTCCTTGATCGCTTTGTTCAGCGCCTCAAAATCGATACCATCATGCTCGCAGAAGCGGGTGTCTTCAGCGGCGATCACGGCTGTGACGAGGTGGGGCGAAATCTCTTCCAGCGGCACAATCACGCGGCGTACATGTTCGCCCTCAATCGCACGCTGCGCCATCAGGATCGTGCCCGGCACAGGCACCCATTTCAGCGCCAGCGCATAGACGTTCGCCAGCACGAAGACGGCCGCCAACACCTTCACCACAAGAAGGATGATCGACCCTACGCCCCGGCGTTTCGGCCCGCCGCGCTCACCCTTCACTTCGGCGTCAGTGTCCATTCAGCCCCCACCTCTTCATCCTGCTCATCGGGCAGGCGTTTTGCTTTTTCAGCTTCGAACCGCTTGGGGTCGAGCCGCCACAAGGCCCAGACCGCTGCGCCCCGCACCATGGCGGCCTCATCATCCAGATGCGGCAGCACCGATGATGCGACGAGACCGGTATCGCCGCTATTGCCGATCGCCACCAGAACATTGCGCAAAATCCGCGTTCGTCCAGACCGCTTGACCGGCGATCCGGCAAAAACCTCCCGAAACGCCGCATCATCCAGCGCCGCCAGGTCTTCCAGTTCCGGCAGCTTCAACTCCGCCCGCGCCCAGAGCTTCTGCTCGCCAGCCGTCTGCGCGAACTTGTTCCAAGGGCAGATGGCGAGGCAATCATCACAGCCATAGATCCGGTTGCCGATAGGCGTTCGAAACTCTGCCGGGATCGGCCCGGCATGCTCAATGGTGAGATAGGAAATGCAGCGGCGTGCATCGAGCTGATAGGCCGCCGGAAACGCATTCGTCGGGCAGATGTCGAGACAGGCCCGGCAAGAGCCGCAATGGTCGGTCTCCGCCGCGTCTGGCTCCAGCTCAGCCGCAGTGAGGATCGCGCCCAGAAACAGCCAGCTACCATGCTCGCGGCTGACAAGATTCGTATGCTTGCCCTGCCAGCCGAGCCCCGCCTTTGCCGCCAACGGCTTTTCCATCAAAGGCGCGGTATCGACAAACACCTTCACATCCGCGCCCGTCAGCTGCGCAAATTGCCCGGCCAGCTGTTTCAGCTTCTTCTTGATCAGATCGTGATAATCGGCCCCGCGCGCATAGACCGAAATATTGCCATGGGCCTTCAGTTCCAGCTGCGCCAGCGGATCACTGTCCGGGCCATAATTCATCGCCAGCATGATGGCCGACTTCGCATCGGTCCACATCGCGGTCGGCGCCCTGCGCCGCTCCAGCGTCGTCTCCATCCAGGCCATGTCGCCATGCCGGCCATGATCGACAAATTCTTCAAGACGCGCGCCAGCCTCCCATGGCTCATCGGCACGGCATATCCGGCAATCTGCAAAGCCAAGGTCACGCGCGGCCGCTTTCAGCCGGGCTTCTAGGGAAAGCGCGGCGTCGGCCATCTAGAAATCAAGATCGGCATAGTGCTTGGCCGGGCGTGTCCCCTCAACCTTGTCCGCAAGGATCGGCCGGAAACTCGGGCGGGACTTGATACGCGAATACCAGTCTTTCAGCTCCGGCGCGGCATCCCACGGCATATCGCCGAAATAGTCATAGGCTGAGAGATGCGCGGCAATCGAAAGGTCCGCAATCGTCAGCGACCGGCCCGCCATATAGGTGCGCGTTTCGGCCAAGGCGTTGAGAAAGCTCAGCTTGCTTTTCAGCGCGTGCACCCCGGTGCGCAGCGTCGTCGTATCGGTCGTCTTTGACCGGCGCACCCACTGGTTCACACGTTCTGTCAGCAAGGTCGCATTCACCTCGGAAAAGGACTCCTCGCTCCAGCGCCAGAGACGGCGCGCTTCGGCCCGCTCATTCGCGATGAATGGCAAGAGCCGCGGGCTTGGATGAGCCTCTTCAATGTATTCAATAATCGCATGCGTGCCGACCGCATTGACCTTCGCCTCACCTGACGTATCGACCAGCACGGGCGCTTCAGCGCCGGGCGCGATCTCGGCAAAGTCGTGCGGCGGCGCCCAGGGGAGCGCCTCGATCGTTTCGAACGGACAGCGCTTTTCGCCAAGCGCAAGGCGCACGGTTCGCGCACGCGGGTCTATTGGCCAATGCCACAATCGTCTCATATCATCTCCCTTACAGGACCCGATCTTTCTCGTCGCGGCCTTTCATGCAGCAGGTTTTTGCGCAATGCACTGATCCATGCTTGATGCGGCCTGATAGCAGTTTTCAGGAGACTCCCGCATGACACTTAACAGGTTCAAAACGTCTATCTTTGCAAGCGTCGCCTGCCTTGCGCTTCTCGCCGGTTGCGGCCCGAAGGACAGCGACAAGTCTGGCCCGGAGGCTGAGGCCACCGCGCCTGAAAATGAACCTGTAAAGCTCGAAACCCCGCCGGCCGGCCAGCTGCCGGATGATGTCATCCCGACCGCCTACTCAATCGATCTGATCACCGATCCGGCACAGTCGACTTTTGAAGGCAAGGTCGAGATCGATATCCGCCTTGATCAGCCGCACGCCCGCATCTGGCTGCACTCGCTCGACCAGACGATTGAGCGCGCCTTTGTTCGCCTTGATGATGGCACTGAAATCGAAGGCACCTTCGAGGGCGGCCTCGCCGATGGCGGCGTCTCCAAGATCGACTTCGCTGAGCCGGTGCCCGATGGCAATGCCACTCTCGTGATGGAATATACCGCGCCTTACAATATGGGCCTCGCGGGCCTCTACAAGGCGACGCAGAACGGCCGCCCATACCTTGCCACCCAGCAAGAGCCGATTGATGCACGCCGCATGTTCCCTGGCTTTGACGAGCCGCGCTTCAAGACTCCCTGGACGCTAACTGTCACAGCGCCTGCCGGCAATCAGGTCATCGCCAATGCGCCATCGACCGGCACCAGCCAGCTCGACAATGGCATGGTCAAGCACACCTTCGCCCCGACCCGCCCGATCCAGTCCTATCTCATCGCGCTCGCCGTCGGCCCCTATGACATGCGCGAAGGCACGCCGCTCCCGGCCAATACGCTGCGCGCGAAATCAGTCCCGTTCCGAGGCTTTGCCCCAGCCGGAAAAGGCGACCAGCTGAAAACGGCGATGGACATCACCGATGCGATGGTGAGCCAGCAGGAAGCCTACTTCAACTTCCCCTACCCGTACGCCAAACTCGACATCATCGCAGTGCCGGACTTTGCCTATGGCGCGATGGAAAATGCCGGCGCGATCATCTACCGCGAGAGCGCGCTCCTCATCTCGGACCGCACGACGGAAGAACGCAAGCGCGGCATCCTCACCACCCATGCGCATGAGCTTGCCCACCAATGGTTCGGCAATCTCGTCACCCCCGCCTGGTGGGACGATATCTGGCTGAACGAGGCCTTCGCCACCTGGATGGCCAACAAGACGATGAACAGCGTCTATCCCGGCACCGGCTATGACCGCGCCTCCCAGCGCAACGGCATCGGCGCGATGGGCGCTGACAGCCTGAAAAACGCTCGCCAGATCCGTAATCCGATTGAGCGCAATGCGGACATCAACGACGCCTTTGACAGCATCACCTATCGCAAGGGCGGTCACGTCCTCTCAATGTTCGAATCCTATCTCGGCGAGGACGCATTCCGCGAAGGCATCCGCCTCCACATGAAGCGGTTCGAAGACGACTCCGCCGATGTCGATGACTTCATGACGTCGATCGCAGACGGCAGCGGCGACAAGGATGTCGTCGAAAGCTTCCGCTCCTTCATCTTCCAGCCGGGCATTCCCTATCTCAACGTTGAGACCAGCTGCAGCGATGATGATGCCGGCGTTATCACGGTCACCCAGCAGCGCTATGCACCGCTCGGTTCGGACATCGATATGAACGGTCAGACCTGGCTGGTCCCGCTGGAAATGCGCGTCTCCGGCCCGGCAGGTGATCAGGTCATCCGCCAGATGCTGACGGAAACGGAAACCGAGTTCCCACTGGACGCCGGTTGCGCCGACTGGGTGATGCCGAACACATCGGGTGGCTATTGGCGCTTTGCCCTGTCTGACGACAATTGGGCCGCGCTGACCTCGACCTTCGACACGCTGTCGCCAACCGAGCAGCTCGCCTTCATCGACAGCATTACGGCCGCCTTCCGGGCTGGCGATGCGCCCGCCGCATCCGTGTTCGACGCCCTTGAAGCGGCTGCGACAAGCGACTGGGACGTCGCCATCGTCTCGCTCGATCGGGCCCGCAGCTATTACAATGCGCTGCCTGCTGAAGACCGCGCGCCGATGCGCGACTGGGCCGAAGCCACTTACCGCCCGGTCCAGAAGGCCCTGATGGCGCGTAAAGACACGCTCGACGAGAATGACACGCTTCTCCTGCAGGAGCTGTCCTCGACGCTGCTGGAGATTGGCAAGTCCGGCGCAGAACGCCGCGCGCTCGCCAAGAAGGCAAACGCGCTTGTCGGCGTCGATGGAGACCCGGACCCATCGGCCGTCCCTCCGGCTGAATTCGCGGACGCTATAAAATATGGCGCCCAGCTTGGCGGCGAAGCCTTCTACAAGGCTGCGCTCGACTATGCCCGCACCACGCAGGACCAGCGTGAGCGCCGCATCGTTCTCTCCGTTCTTGCCGCCAATGTTGGTGAAGCCGAGCTGACCGACCTCTACGAACAGGTCCAGAGCGATGACTGGCAAGGTCAGGAAGCCTGGTCCGTGCTGCAGAGCTCGCTCGGAAATGACCAGAACCGCGAAAAGGCATGGGAGCTATACAAGGCGAATTTCGACGCCGTGCTGCCCCGCACACCAGAGATCCGTAAGGCACAGACAGCGGGCGGCGTCGCCAACTTCTGCACCCCGGATGAGACCAAGGCTGCGCGCGCCTTCTACACCTCCAAAGCCAAGCTGATGCCGGGCTATGAGCGGTCTCTGGCACAGGGCGAAGAGTCAGCAAATCTTTGCTCTGCTTTCCGAGATGAGAAGGCAGAAGAGCTCAAGAAAGCCCTCTCTGAAGAATAGAAATACCAGCCTTGCCCTTCGCACCTGCAGCGTGCGGAGGGCAATTGCGGCACATCTTCCATCGGTCTAGAAGCGGCTCATAGAGTTACCTCGGGAAACCCGCATGTCCGATCCTGTCAAAAGCGACGCAGCGCCGATTGGCAATTTGCAGCTCGATGACGTCCTGTCGAGCTTCCGCCACACGGCCCATAATGAGCACCTGCTGACATTGTCAGACAGTGATGTAGAGGCCCTGGCCCGCTCGATCGCCAGCTTTGCGCAAGATTATTCCGGCGAGGCGCCGCTGGTGCGTGTCCGCGACGGACGCGGCGCCGATGACCGGCTGACCGGCACGTCGGTTCTCGAAACCATTACGCGCGACAAACCCTTCCTCGTCGATTCCCTGCTCGGCCTTTGCGCCGATATGGGCCTGGAAGTCCGCGCGCTTTTTCACCCGATCCTTGAGACCGATGAAGGCAGCGAACTGTCGCTGATCCAGATCCATGTGCCCGCCCTCAGCGCTGCCGAAGGGCGCGCGTTCAAGGAGGGCGCAGACGCCACGCTCGCAGATGTCGCCCTCGCCGTGCAGGACTTTGCAGGGATGCAGGCGCGGATGCAGCGTGAGATCAACCGCCTGAACGACGAAAAACACTGCCCGCGCGAAGCCCGCGAAGAGGCCGTGGCCTTCCTCGACTGGCTGCAGGATGAGCATTTCGTCTTTCTGGGCGTGCGCGACTATGAGTTCGAGACTGGCCCCGATGGCGAGGTGCTCGCGGCCGAACCGATCATGGTAGAAGGCTCAAACCTCGGCATCCTGCGCGACGAGGACACAAACGTCCTCAATAGCGGCGCAGAGCCGCTGGTCCTCTCGCCCGAAATCGGCACCTTCCTGTCAGAGCCAGACCCGATCATCGTCGCCAAGTCGACCCATCGCAGCCGCGTTCACCGCCGTGCGCAGTGTGACTATATCGGCGTCAAGCACTTCGACAGCGACGGCAACGTCACCGGCGAGACCCGCTTTCTCGGTCTCTACACGGCCGAAGCCTATAATCAGAGCGTCCGCGCCATTCCGCTGGTGCGCCAACGCGTTGCCCGCGTGCTGGAAGCGGCAAACGCCGTTGAGGGCAGCCACAATTACAAGGCTTTGTCGAATATCCTCGAAACCTGGCCGCGCGATGAGTTGCTGCAGGCCGACGCCGACACGCTGATCCCGCTAATGCAGGGCGCCTTGCAGCTGGTCGGGCGTCCCCGCACCCGCGTTTTCGTGCGCCGTGACCAGTTCAACCGCTTTGTCTCCGTCCTCGTCTTCGCGCCACGTGAAGCCTATGATTCGACCGTCCGCGTGCGTATCGCCGAGCGCTTGACCGAGGCCTATCAAGGCCGCCTCATCTCTTTCCAGCCGCGTTTCGATGCGTCGCCACTGGCCCGCGTTCACCTGCTGATCGAGCTGACAGACGACAAGGTCGAGCCAGACCTGAAGGCGCTTGAAGCCGATGTCGCCGCCATCGCCCGGACCTGGGATGACGCCTTCCGTGAAGCGCTCACCCAGGCGGATATGAGCGAGGCCGATTTTGAGCGCGCCAGCGCCTTCCGCGGCGCGTTCAACGCAGCCTATCGCGAAGCCTTCAGCCCGCAGGAAGCCATCGCAGATGTGTTTGTGATGCGGGACCTCGATGAAGCCCATCCGATCCGCATGCGCGCCTACCGCCCTGACGGTGACGACAGCGACGTCGTGTGCGCCAAGATCTATTCCCGCAATGGCTCCATCCCGCTGTCCAATTGCGTGCCCGTTTTTGAGAATATGGGCCTCTTCGTTGAGTTCGAGACCGGCTATCCGGTCGAGCCAAATCCGAAGCCTGCCGAGAACGGACCGGATGTTTACTGGGTTCACTCCTTGCGGATGCGTAGCGCCAATCAGGCCTCGCTCGACCTGGAGGAAATTGGCGCCGGCTTTGAAGACGCTTTCGTTGCGATCTGGCAGGGGCTGACGGAAAATGACCGCTTCAACGGCCTGGTGTTTTCGGCTGGCGCATCCTGGCGCGAAGCCGCGCTCTGCCGCGCGCTCTGCGGCTACCGCCACCAGACAGGGCTGGACCCGGCCCGCGCGACGCAGATCGAGGCGCTGAAACGCCATCCGAAGCTGACCCGCGCTTTGCTTGACCTGTTCACGATCCGCTTCGACCCGACCTCCGGCACCTCGCTTGATGAGCGGCTGAAAGCGGCAAAAGAGATGGTCACCCAGATCGAGACCCGCCTCAATGAGGTCTCCTCGCTCGATGAAGACCGCGTCATTCGCCGCATCGCGCACCTCATCATGGCCATCCAGCGCACCAATTTCTGGCAGCGCCGCCCGGATGGCAGCCCGCATCCCTTCATCAGCTTCAAGATTGCCAGCCAGGAAATTTCAGACCTGCCGGCGCCAAAGCCTTTCCGCGAGATTTTCATGTCTTGCCCGGAAGTCGAAGGCGTGCATTGCCGCTTCGGCGCGGTGGCGCGCGGCGGCCTGCGCTGGTCTGACCGGCGCGACGATTTCCGCACCGAAGTGCTCGGCCTTGTGAAGGCCCAGCAGGTGAAGAATGCGGTGATTGTCCCCGTCGGCTCCAAGGGCGGTTTCTTCCCGAAACAGATCCCGGCCAATGCGACGCGCGAAGAGCGCAACCAGGCTGGTATTTCGGCCTATAAGACCTTCATCAATGCCTTGCTGGATCTCACCGGCAACCTGATCGACGGCAATGTCCAGCAGCCCAAGGACACTGTGGTCTGGGACGGCGATGATCCATATCTCGTTGTCGCCGCCGACAAGGGCACAGCGACCTTCTCCGACATCGCCAATGAGATCAGCCTCGAACATGGCTTCTGGCTCGGCGATGCGTTCGCCTCAGGCGGTTCGGCCGGCTACGACCACAAGAAGATGGGCATCACGGCCCGCGGCGCCTGGGAAGCGGTCAAACGCCACTTCCGCGAGATGGGCAAGGACATCCAGACCGAACCGTTCACTGTCATCGGTTGCGGCGACATGTCAGGCGATGTCTTCGGCAATGGCATGCTGCTGTCAAAGCAGATCCAGCTAAAGGCCGCCTTCAACCACCTGCACATCTTCGTCGATCCGGACCCGGTCGACACAGAGCGCCTCTGGGAAGAACGCAAACGCTTGTTCGACCTGCCGCGCTCCTCATGGTCTGACTATGATGAGAGCCTCATCTCCGAGGGCGGCGGCATCTTTGAACGCTCCGCCAAGTCGATCCCGCTGTCTGACCAGATGAAGAAGATGACGGGCCTCTCCGGCGACAGCGCCACACCTGACGAATTCCTGCACGCGCTCCTGAAAGCTGAGTGCGAGCTGCTCTGGTTCGGCGGCATCGGCACTTATGTCAAAGCCAGCCACGAGACGCCCGGCGATGCGGGCGACCGCGCCAATGACGCGATCCGCGTCAATGGCCGCGCCCTCAAGGCGAAAGTCATTGGCGAAGGCGCAAACCTCGGCCTGACCCAGGCCGGACGCATCGAATTTGCGCTCAATGGCGGCCGGATCAACACCGACGCCATCGATAACTCCGCCGGCGTTGATAGCTCTGACCATGAGGTCAACATCAAGATCCTCTGTTCCGAAGCCATCCGCCGCAAGTCCTTGCCGAGCGGACGCCGCAACCATCTGCTGGCTGAGATGACAGATGACGTCGCCGCGCATGTCCTCGCGCACAATTACAGCCAGACCGGCGCACTGACGCTGGCGGAATCGACCGCCGCTCGTGACCATGAGGCCAATGAACGGCTTATGTGCTATCTGGAAGATCGCGGCGGTCTGGACCGGCAAGTCGAAGGCCTGCCCAACACCTCCCAGATGCATGAGCGTGGAGAGAACAAGGTCTGGCTCAGCCGCCCGGAACTCGCCGTCCTGATGGCCTGGTCCAAGATCACACTCTTCGATGACCTGGTCGCCTCAGATGTGCCGGATGACCCCTGGTTCCTGCAAACGCTGGAGTCCTACTTCCCTGAGCCGCTGCACAAATTCGAAGACGCCATGCAGGTCCATCGCCTGCGCCGTGAAATCATTGCCACCGTGCTCGCCAACCGCCTGATCGATGCAGGCGGCCCGCTCATGCTGCTACGCCTGCGCGAGCGAACCGGCGCGTCCAATGCGGCCCTCTGCCGGGTATTCGAAACCGCCCGCGTCCTGCTCAGCCATGCTGACTATCGCGCCGAGATCGAGGCGCTGGACAATAAGGTCAGCGCCAGCACCCAGACAGAGCTCTACCAGCTGGGCGCCGAAGCAGCGGCAGACGTGTCGGCCGCGCTCCTTCGCCGGGCCCCTGATATGCCTGTCACAGACGCCGTTGAGAGTTTCAGACCCTTCTTCGAAACCCTGGACAAAAGTCTGGCAGAAGCCCTCTCCGGCTTTGAGGCGACCCAATACCGCAAGCGCGTCAACACGCTCTCCAATGCCGGCATCAATGACGATCTGGCCGCCCGCGCCGCGCTGATGCCACTTCTGCCTATGGGGGTGGATCTACGCTCGCTCGCCTCGGATGCAGACGCCAAAACGGAGGCAGCCCTCGACGCCTATCTACGTATGGGTGAGACCCTGCGCCTCGACAGGCTGCGCCATGAAGCGGCGCGCGATATAGACAATGCAAGCTATTGGGAGCGCCTCGCAACGCGGCGTCTCGTCGAGGATCTACGTCGTCATCAGGCCCATGCATCAGCGGAAGCCCTTCAGTCTGGCGATGTCTCGGACTGGCTTTCGGCGCGCGAGGCAGAGCGCCGCGCGCTCATCAAACAGCTCAACGCCCTATCCTCGGCGAAGGCCAATTTCGCGCAGTTCACGCTGGCGGCCGACGCGGTGCGCAGCTTCATGTCAGGCACATCACATCCTGGCGGATGATCACGACGCGACGGCTTGAAAAATGAGAGAGGGGACGGGCCCGTCAAACGGGGACATGTCTGACGGGCCCTACAGGCCATTCCGCAGGCTGGGTGGGGGGACGCACGCGGAGGCCTGATTGTGTTCGAGCGTGTTTATACACGTCGTATGGAAATCTATATGATGTGTCCGGTGGCACGTGCCAAGTTCAGTCCGCAGGTCGAACTGCAGTTTCATTTTCAACCTGCGCATCCATCGCTTCTAGCGCACCGCCGGGATTACCATCAGCCGATAATAACACGGAAATCCAGCGCGTCGATGGCGATTGCGCAAACAGGATCATCAACAAAACCGTTAGCGGCGCCGAGAGGAACATCCCCGGTATACCCCAGATTGCGCCCCAGATCGCCAGCGAGAGCAGGACGACCAGCGCAGAGAGGTTCAGCGTCTCGCCCATAATTCGCGGCTGGACGAAATTGCCAATCATAAATTGCCAGAAACTCACGCCGACGAAGACAAATATTGCGTAGAAATAGCTGTCATGGCCACTACCGCCCGGGATCCAGCCTGGCAGTTCCGGCTGTACAAGCGCGAACAGCGTCGGCACGAAGGCCGCAACAATTGAACCTATGGTTGGAATATAGTTCAGTACAAAAATAAGTGCTGACAGGAAAATCGCGTTTTCAACACCCAGCGCGATCAGCGTGATATAGGTCAGCCCTGTAATCATCGCTGAGATGACGGTCTGGGTCCACAGATAGGTCTCGATCCCCCGCCGCGCCGCATCGCCGATGTCCTGAACCTGCGAGCGGGACTCTTCTTCGGTAAAAATCCGGTCGAGCTTAGGCCCCCATGCGCTCTGCGCCAGGAATAAGAACGCCACATAGATGAGGATGATCACGATATCGCCCGACAGATCCCCAGCTGCATTGGCAATCGTCGCAAAAAAGCGCTGGCCCGTATCATTGAACATGATCTCGGTAAGGGTCGGCGCCTTCCCCATGCTCAGCGTGCCATAAACATCGCCGATGAGACCGTTGATCTTTGCCTCATAATCGCTGGCCTGCTCGCCAAATTGCCCGATGCCGCGCGCCAGCAGGCCAATAAATAGTCCGAAGCCGATGAGGACGCCCAGAATGGAGATGATCCGGCTGTGGTCCCGCGTCAGAAACTTCACCCGCTCATCGATGACCCGCGCAAACCCTTCCATGATCAGGAAAAGAAACACCGCCATTGCAAAGGGCGCGAAGATCGCACGGCCAAGATAAAGCGTGGCGATCAGAACGCCCGTTGCGATGACCCATATGCCAACAATTCCCGAGCGCACTGTCATTTTGGTCAATCGTCCCCGCCTGCCCCCGGCGTCGGAAGCCGGGCCATATGAAAATCGCGCACCAGATGCACCACTGGCCGCACACCGAAAAAGACTGACCCGAACAGGAACAGCCACGTCCCAGCGACCATTGTCGCTTCACTGAAAAATAGCGCTGAGCCTACGATAAAGGCAATGGCTGCTGACGCATCAATGCCGTCATAAAGGCGCTGATACCCGTGATAGACCTTCCCATGCTGCTCCGTTTTGAAGTTCATCCAGTTATGGTTTTTGGCCATGAAATTCTTTCCTGCGTCTGTCAGTCTTTAGAGCCGTCTATGGTGTTTCCTCGCAGTTTGGCCACCGGTGGGCTCGATTCAAGTCTTGGCCCCACGTGTCGATTGCGGCTAAGCCTTAACGCACAAGACTGAATGGAGTGCAGTATGGGTGACCGGATTTACCTTGGCGGCGGTGGCGAAGGCCAGAACGAGGCACAATCGCTGCTTCTCAGCCGGGCCAATCGCCATGGCATCGTTGCCGGCGCAACAGGCACTGGCAAGACGGTCACGCTGCAGATCATGGCGGAAGGCTTTTCCAATGAAGGCGTCCCGGTCTTCTGCGCCGACGTAAAAGGCGACCTCTCCGGCATTGCGAAGTCCGGCACGGCCGACTTCAAGCTCCATGACGCCTTCATGTCGCGCGCGGGCAAGATCGGCTTTGAGGACTACACCTATCATGACGTGCCGACCGCCTTCTGGGACGTCTTCGGCGATAAGGGCCATCCCGTCCGCGCCACGATTTCAGAAATGGGGCCGACCCTCCTCGCCCGCCTGATGGACCTGACGGACACGCAGGAAGGCGTCCTCAATGTCGCTTTTGAATATGCAGACGAAGAAGGCCTGCTACTGCTCGATCTGAAAGATCTCCAGAAACTCCTGATCCACCTTGGCCAGAAAGACGTGCGCACCGAAGTGTCACTTCGATATGGAAATGTCGCCAACGCGTCCCTCAGCTCCATCCAGCGCAGCCTGCTCAGCCTTGACCGTGAAGGCGCAGAGCAATTCTTTGGCGAGCCCGCGCTCGACCTGATGGACCTGATGCGGACCACGCGCGATGGCCGCGGCATCGTCAACGTGCTCGACGCCACCCGGCTCATCAATTCGCCAAAGCTTTATTCCACCTTCCTGCTCTGGCTTCTGTCAGAGCTATTCGAACGCCTGCCGGAAGTGGGCGACCCGGATAAACCAAAGCTGGTCTTCTTCTTTGATGAAGCCCACCTTCTCTTCAAGGACGCCCCCAAAGCCTTGCTGGCCAAGATCGAACAGGTCGTGCGGCTCATCCGCTCGAAAGGCGTCGGCGTCTTCTTCGTCACCCAGAACCCGCGCGACCTGCCGGACAGCGTGCTGGCCCAGCTTGGTAACCGGATCCAGCACGCCCTGCGCGCCTACACGCCGACCGAACGCAAAGGCGTTCGCGCGGCCGCAGAAAGCTTTCGGCCAAATCCGGAGTTTGACACCGAAGAGGTGATCACACAGCTCGGCACCGGCGAAGCGCTGGTTTCGACGCTTGATGAAAAATCAACACCCGGCATTGTTCAGCGCACACTCATCCGCCCGCCTTCATCCCAGCTTGGCCCCATCACGCCAACTGAACGTGAGGCGATCATGAGCAGCAGTCTGGTCGGCGCCCGCTACGACACGGCAAATGATCGCGAGTCAGCCTACGAAATTCTTGAGAGAAAGGCCGAGGAAGCTGCGAAAGCGGCCGAAGAACTGGAACGCGATGAAGCCAAGGCCAAGACGAAGAGGCGCAAATCGTCTCGTCGCTCGAAGACGATGGTAGAGGAAGTCGGCACCATCGCCGGTCGTCAGGTCCTGCGAACCGCCATAAACTACATTCTGCGCGGTGTTCTGGGGACGATGCGAAAGCGCTAGCAGAAATCACTTAATCAGCCACCCATACCGCCAGTTGTGTGACCCTGAATCCCCGTCACAAAACTGCGGAAAAACCTTTGCCAATCTGACAAAGAACCGTCGCCCAACGGTCACGAAACGCTGCTAGCGGCCTCTCCAACCAAGAGGGGTGCTTTTTCAATGCAAACAAATATCGGACGGCTGATCGCGCTCGGCCTTATCAGTGTCAGTGCCGCGCATGTCGCCGCAGCTGACGTCATTCAGGGCACAGTGACAGACGCCTCAGGCGATGCGCCGCTTCAGGGCGCAATCGTCTCGGTCGATGGCATCAATCGGTCCGCCACGACCGGCCGCTATGGCGACTATCGTCTCTCAGACCTGCCACCCGGCACCTACAGTGTTTCGGTCTCCTATATCGGCGCCGACCCGGTCTCCCAGACTGTCACAATCGACGGCGCTGACACCGTGCTCGACTTCACGCTCGGCAGCGATGTTCGTTATCTCGACAATATACTCGTCGTGGGCTCCGCAGCCGCCCAGGCTGGCGCGATCAACCAGCAGCGCGCTTCGAACGCCATCATCAATGTCATCGACTCCGATGGTCTCGGCAACTTCCCTGACACCACCGTGGCTGACTCGCTTGCTCGCGTCCCCGGCCTTTCGATTGAGACCGACCAGGGCGAAGGGCGCTATGTCTCGATCCGCGGGATCAACACAGACCTCATCGCCGCCTCGATCAATGGCGTGCGCACCCCATCTCCTGAAGATCGCCGCGGCGTCCTTCTCGATGGCGTCCCGTCAGACCTGCTTGATGGCATCGAAGTCCAGAAGTCGCTCACCCCGGATGTCGATGCGGATTCCCTCGGCGGCGTGATCAATCTGAAAACTATCTCCGCCTTCGACCGCGACGGCCGCTTCATCCGGGCCAAGCTTGAAGGCGCCTGGAACGAAATCTCCGAAGAGGTCTCCCCGAAGGCGACACTCACCTATTCCAACACGTTCAACGACACGTTCGGCGTCGCGCTTTCGGTCAACTATCAGGACCTGCGCATCGAGTCGCACAATAATGAAATGGGCGAATGGGGTCTCGATGAAGACGTCTCGCCATTTTACTTTCCGAATGATGACTACGAACAGCGCTGGTACGGTATCAACCGCGAACGTATCGGTCTCGTCGCCAATTT
This sequence comes from Henriciella litoralis, assembly GCF_002088935.1. Lineage (NCBI taxonomy): Bacteria > Pseudomonadati > Pseudomonadota > Alphaproteobacteria > Hyphomonadales > Hyphomonadaceae > Henriciella > Henriciella litoralis. The sequence continues at coordinate 2,646,962 of NZ_NCSS01000006.1, read as the reverse complement.
TGACTGGCGGGCAAGCGAGAATACCGATCTCTATCTGCGCACGCTCTTCAACAATTATGAAGACGACGAGGTTCGCAACAAGTTCGAGTTTCGCGATCTGGACGATGCCGAGGACGGCACGATCAATGAGACGAACGCCGTCTTTGGCCTCAATGAAGTTGACGCCGAAGTGCGGGCTCGCCGCGAGGTCCGGAAAATCCAGACGATTGCGCTTGGCGGTGAAACCCAATGGGGCGACTGGCAGACCGACTATGAAGTCTCCTATGCCTATGCCGAGGAAGACGACAGCGACAATCACGACGTGACCTTCCGGTTCAAGAAGATCCAGAAGGCCTTCCCGGAAGATGTCACCTTCGACTATTCCAATCCGAAAAAGCCGGTCTTCTCCGGCGGCGCCCTTCTCGACGCGGTCTACGATCCGGCAAACTACGATCTCGATGCCTTCGAGCAGGAATTTACGGTCAACGAAGACACTGAATGGACCGGAAAATTCAACGTCTCGAAAGATAGCCTAGTCGGCAACACACCGGTGACCTGGAAGGCGGGCCTCAAATATCGCGACCGCGAAAAGACCCGCGACGTCAATCTGCTGATCTACGAGGATGATTCGATCAATCTCGCTGACTATGCCCGCGACAGCTTCATTTCGGGCTGGCGTCTCGGCAACCCACAACCGACCTGGCCAGATCCGGGCCTGACCCGTCAACTGCGCGGCACCTTCGGCCCTGGCGACCTGGACGAAGAAGGCAGCTTCTTCGACTCCAATGGCGAAGACTACAAGATCGACGAGAAAATCCTTGCCGGCTACGGCATGGGCACGTTCGATATCGGCCGTCTGACGCTCGTCGCTGGCGTCCGCTTCGAACAGACCGATGTCAACCTTGAAGGCCGCGTCGTCCTCGAGGATGAGCTCACCGCCACGCCGACGAAGTTCAGCAATGACTACACAAACGTCTTGCCAAGCGTGAACGCGAAATATGAATTCACCGACAAGCTGATCGGGCGCGCTGCCTATTACGCCGCCGTTGTCCGCCCGGCCTTCGGTGAGATGGCGCCCTTCATCTTCATCAATGATGACCGCGACGAAGCCGAGATCGGCAATCCGGGTCTCGATCCGCTCGAAGCCAACAATTTCGATCTCGGCATCGAGTTCTACCCAACCAAGCTTTCGGTGATTTCGGCAGGCGTATTCTACAAGGACATCTCGAACGCGATCTTCCCGGCGACCTTCGACATCGCGGACGTTCCGGGCAGTGTCGATCTCTCCGGCATCCCGGCAGAATTCCTGAACGGCGATGACACCGATGGCGGCGAGATCGAGGAAATCTCGACCTTCATCAATGTCGGATCGAGCAAGATCATGGGTATCGAGTTCAACTATGTTCAGAGCCTCGGTGACCTGACGTCTGCCCTTGATGGCTTCCTTCTCTCGGGCAATCTGACGATCACCGACAGCGAAGCAACGCTTCCGGACGGGCGCGATGTCCCCTTCCTGAAACAGTCGGACACGATCTGGAATATCGCGATCGGATACGACAAGGGCCCGTGGGATTTGCGCGTCTCGGCCAATTATCGCGGCGACTATCTCGACGAGCTGGTCGCCCCCAACCTCGACCGCATGACGAATGACCGGACCCTTGTCGAGGCGTCTGCCAAATACAAGATCAACGACAACATGCAGATCTATCTGGAAGGCAAGAACCTCACCGATGAGCCGGAATACTACTATTTCGGCGATGAGCGCCGCCTTTCGCAATATGACGAGTTCGGCACAACCGTCGTCTTCGGCGCGCGCCTGACCTACTAGGCAGGCCTAAAACATCCATTGCGCGGGCCGGTACGATCAGCGTATCCGGCCCGCATGACCCTTCGACAGGATATTCCCCAATGAGATTTTCCGCTCTGGCGCTTGCCGCCGCTTCCGTGCTCGCCCTCACCGCTTGCGAAACCAATGACGTCTGGGTCGATGACGGCATTGTTGCCACACCCATCGCCGCCAGCTTCGAAACCGACCCCATGATCGGCACGGGTGACCGCGCCGACGATCCGGCGATCTGGATTAATCCGCAAGATGCTTCGAAAAGCCTGATCCTCGGCACCAACAAGGATGAGGGCCTGCACGTCTACGATCTCTCCGGCAAGGAGACCCAGTTCCTCGATGTCGGCCGCCTCAACAATGTCGATGTGCGCGGCAACCTCGCCGCTGCCTCGAATGACGAATTCAACGCAACGAGCCTCTTCACGATCGATCCGGACACCGGCACCGTCACGCACCTGCGCGATGTGCCGACCGGCAAGGACGAGCCCTATGGCATCTGCATGGGAACGCTCGACGACAATCCGATCGTCATCCCGACCTACAAGGATGGCCTGATCCAGATCTGGACGCTTCGCGGCGAGACGGCTGAGCTTAGCCGCTCCGTCCAGGTCGGCCAGTTCGGCCCGAAGCAACTCGAAGGCTGCGTCGTCGATGATGCCGCTGGCCTCGTCTTCGTCGGCGAGGAAGAGCACGGCATCTGGCGGCTCGACCTGCGCGATCCTGACAGCATGCCGGAAATCGTCGACACGATTGCTGCCGGAAATGGGCTCGTCGCCGATGTCGAAGGCCTGTCGCTCTGGGTCGGCGAAGGCACGTCGGGTTACCTTGTCGCCTCCGCCCAGGCCGCCGACCGCTATGTCATCTATGACCGCGCCGCGCCGCACGCGCCGCGCGGCGTCATCACCATCACCGAAAGCGAAGACGGCAGCGTTGACGCCGTCAGCCATACCGACGGCCTGGATGTCTCCTCTGCCGCCCTTCCGGGCTTTCCGCGCGGCGTGATGATCGTGCAGGACGATGCCAACCCGGTCTCGGAGATCGACCAGAACTTCAAGGTCATCGACTGGGCCGCGGTGGAAGCGGCGCTGGGCCTCGAGCCGTAACCAGGGCGAGGCCGCCTTGCCCTCGCTCCAGCACCATTCTAGCCTCGGGACCAGTTCAATCGGCGAGGCCCCGTGACATGCTCAAGACCCAATTCCTGGCTGCCTGCGTCGCAGTCTTCTGCGTCCTGCCAGCCAGTGCGCATGCTGAACAGCAGGCCGAGCCGGTGAGCGAGACCGACGCCCCGACAGCCGCCCTCTCCCTGACAGACCGCTTCGCCCGTCTCGCGCTTGACTGCGTCCACCGCGAATATCCCAACAAGATCAGTCACGTCCTGCAGTCAGACGAAGATGCCCGCACCCCACGTGAGCTGACCCCCGCCTTCTATGGCTGTTTCGACTGGCACTCCTCGGTCCATGGCCACTGGCTGCTGACCCGCATCCTGACCACCGCGCCGGACAGCACCCTCCGTGATGAAATCCGCGCCGCATTGGCGCAAAGCTTCACCGAAGAAAATCTCGCTGGAGAACTCGCCTATTATCAGGGCGAGGACCGCGCCGCGTTTGAGCGCCCCTATGGCATCGCCTGGTATCTGCAACTCGTCGCCGAACTCGAAGAAAGCGATGACGCGCAGCTTTCCGCATGGCGCGAGTCGCTTCGTCCGCTGGAAGACGAGATCGTTTCGAACACGATGGACTGGCTGCCCAGGCTCTCCTACCCAATCCGGCTCGGCACACACAACCAGTCGGCCTTCGCCTTTGGCCTGATGCTGGATTACGCCCGCACCGTCGGAAATACCGATCTCGAAGCGGCGCTGACCGAGAAGTCCCTCGCCTTTCACCTTGAAGATACCAATTGCCCCATCGGCTATGAGCCGTCGGGCGAAGACTTCCTGTCGCCCTGCCTGATGGAAGCAGACCTGATGCGCCGCATCCTTGAACCAGACGCCTTTTCAGTCTGGCTCAGCGCCTTTCTGCCGGGGCTACCCGAAGATGGCAGCGCCGACTGGCTTGCTCCCGGCATTGTGCTCGATGCACGCGATGGCAAGCTCGTCCACCTCGACGGCGTAAACCTCTCACGCGCCTGGGCACTCGAAGGCATCGCCGCTGGCCTGCCAGTAGATGACCCGCGTCGCGCCGGCCTGCTTGCCGCCGCAGAGATCCACCGCGAGGCCGGCATCGCAGCCGTTTCCGACGAGCACTATTCCGGCAGTCACTGGCTGGCGAGCTTTGCCACCTATTTGCAAACCCGCCGCGGCCTGACAGGCGCAGGCCAGCCTGGCTAACACGTGGACGCAATTTCATTCAGGGCTGACGGGGGGTTAGAGCTTTCATTTGCCGCCCCAGCCTCCTAGATAACAGCAGACAAGACAGTGCATACGGAGGACGACATGCAGGACTATCTCAAATTTTATATCAATGGCGAGTGGGTTGACCCGGTCGAGCCACGCACGCTCGAGGTTGAGAACCCGGCCACAGAAGAGCCGTTTGCACGCATTTCGCTCGGCTCCCATGCCGACGTGGACAAGGCCGTAAAGGCCGCGCAGGACGCGTTTGCCTCTTTCTCGCAGACATCGGTCGAATACCGCGCCGAGCTGCTTGAGAAGATCGCCGCTGGCATTCAGGCCCGTGCAAGCGATATGGCCAAAGCCATTTCCGACGAGATGGGCGCCCCAATGTGGCTTGCCAATGCGGCACAAGTCCCGGCTGGCATGGGTCACTACATGACCGCCGCGAAAATCCTTCGCGAGTACAAGTTTGAAGAGCAGCGCGGCGACACGCGCATCCGTAAGGAGCCGATCGGCGTCTGCGGTTTCATCACCCCATGGAACTGGCCGCAAAACCAGATCGCCTGTAAAGTGGCCCCAGCCATTGCCGCCGGTTGCACCATGGTTCTCAAGCCATCCGAAATCGCACCGCTCGACGCGATGATCGTCGCCGAGATCATGCATGATGCAGGTGTCCCACCTGGCGTCTTCAACCTCGTCAATGGTGACGGCCCGGGTGTCGGCGCCTACATGTCAGGCCACCCAGGCATCGACATGATGAGCTTCACCGGCTCGACCCGCGCAGGCGTTCTCGTCAGCCAGGCAGCAGCCCCGACGGTCAAGCGCGTCGCGCTCGAGCTTGGCGGCAAGTCCCCAAACATCGTCCTGCCGGATGCAGACCTGAAAAAGGCAGTCGGCGGCGGCGTCATGCAGATGATGACCAATACCGGCCAGTCCTGTAACGCGCCTTCCCGCATGCTCGTCCAGCGCGACCAGCAGGAAGAAGCGATTGCGATTGCCAAGGCGACCGCCGAATCCGTCAAGGTCGGCGCCGGTTCAGACGCCCCGAAAGGCGCCATGGGCCCGATCTCCAACGGCAATCAGTGGAACAAGGTCCAGGACCTTATCCAGAAGGGTATCGATGAGGGCGCAACCCTCGTCGCTGGCGGCACAGGCCGTCCAGAAGGCTTCAACAAGGGCTACTTCACCAAGCCAACCGTGTTCGCCAATGTCACCAATGACATGACGATCGCCCGCGAGGAAATCTTCGGCCCTGTGCTTTGCATCCTGCCATACGACACCGAAGAAGATGCCATCCGCATCGCAAATGACACGGTCTATGGCCTGTCCTCCTACGTGCAGTCCGGCGATGCCGGTCACGCCCGCGAGGTCGCCAACCAGATCCGCGCAGGCAATGTGCACGTCAATGGCGCAGGCCCTGACTTCACAGCGCCATTTGGCGGCTACAAGCAGTCGGGTATCGGCCGCGAGTGGGGCGACTTCGGCTTTGAGGAATTCCTCGAAGTGAAAGCCGTCTTCGGCGACGCAAACGCGTAACGACCGACACAAATTCCAATTCCAGAAGGGCGGTGGACTTTCGGGTTCACCGCCCTTCTTTTTTCTTGAGGTCACGCTCAAACAGGCACTTCAAACGCGATGAACCTGCAATGATTGCAGCAGTTTAATGGCAGCGTGAGCAGGCCATCGTTGTCAGACGTTCATCTGATACCGATATAATGAGCAGATTAAACCAAGGGTGAACTTTATGAAGACGAACAAAAAGCTTGTTCCCGCCCTCGCCGCGCTTGCGCTTGTCGGGGCGTGTGCGACTGCCACGCCGTATCAGGCGGCAACGCCATCCAATCGTGGCTATTCCAACCAGCAGATCGAGCAGAACCGGTTTGTCGTGAACTTTTCGGGCAACAGCCTGACAGATCGCCAGACGGTCGAAACCTACATGCTCTACCGTGCGGCCGAACTGACCGTACAAAACGGCTATGATCACTTCCGCGTGGTTCGCCGCACAACTGACGAAGATACCAACTTTGTGCCCGTCGGCGGGACGTACGATCCCTATTACAGCTATTTCAGCCCGCGCTACCGCTTTTACGGCCCGCGCGGTCGTCCGATCGGCTACCCGTACCACTGGCAGCGGTTTGGCTATTCCGACCCGTTCTGGGGCGGCCCAAGCCAGTACCGGGAAGTCAACCGTTTCGAAGCCTCTGCAGAGATCATCATGGGCAAAGGCCCAAAACCAAATGATCCGGCTTATTTCAACGCGGATGAGGTATTGATGAACCTTGCAGGGCAGATTGTCCTGCCAACAAGCTAGGCCGCCGCGCCGAGCCATTCCGCTTTCGGATTTCTATGATAGCCTCCCCTCTTGAGCAGGGGAGGCTTTTTCATGCCGCAGGCAGAACAGGCAGGAAATGAGGCATGAGCCGGAAACGCGGCATACCTCCAAGGCCCGGCCTCTCCTGGCGAACCATCCTTTTCTATGCGGGCGTGCTGGCCGTCGGCATCCTGATCATCCAGTGGATCGAATACCAGAACTTCGCCCGCTCCCGGCCGGGCGAGCTTTCAATAGCTCTGCTCGCCGCGCTTTTCCTCGCGGTTGGCGTCTGGGCCGGCGCACTGCTCTTTCGCAGGCCTTCGGCCGCCGACAGGTCTGATGGCAACCCTGAGGCTCAGGCCGCGCTTGGCATCAGCGCCCGTGAGATGGACGTCCTGGAGCTTCTCGCGACCGGCCTCTCCAACAAGGAGATTGCCCGCAAGCTCAATGTCTCCCCCAATACGGTGAAGACCCACGTCGCGCGGCTTCTGGAGAAGCTCGAGGCCGACCGGCGAACCCAGGCCATCTCGAAGGCTCGCGCCCTCGGCCTTGTCCTATGAGCCTCGTAGAAAGGATGATTTCGCGAAAATCACCCTTTCGGGCGATAGGCAGGCAGGACGTGATCTGCCCAGTTTCCATCATCGAACATGGAAAAGGGGCATCTCAATGCTGAAACGAATTCTACTCGCCGGTCTCGCCGCGGGCCTCATAACAGGCGGCTTTCTCTTCATCTCGATATCGGGCGCAGGCGATAACGTCTTCGAGGGCGATCATGGTAATGCGGCTATCTATGGCTATGCCTCCATGCTGCTCGCGCTCAGCCTGATCTTCGTTGCCGTGAAGCGGCAACGCGACGTCGCACAGGGCGGAGTGATCAAATTCCTTCCCGCCTTCGGCATGGGCCTCGCAATCAGCCTTGTCGCTTCCATCATCTATGCGCTCGGCTGGGAGCTGACGCTCGCGACCACCGGGCTGGACTTTATCGGTCCCTATACAGAGGCTGCGATCCAGTCGGCCCGCGAAAGTGGCATGAGCGGGGATGAGCTTGCCGCCTTCATCGAGAATAAGCGCGGATTTGCCGACATGTATAATGACCCCGTCTACCGCTTCCCGATCACCATGCTGGAGCTGCTCCCGGTCGGTGTACTGGTCTCGCTGGTCTCAGCCGCGCTCCTGCGCAACAGCAACTTTCTGGCTCACCGCCCGACGGGTTGATCGGCGCCAATAAAAGAAAAAGCCCGCCCCGGATCGTCCGAGGCGGGCTTTAATCTTTGAACTTGCGTCTCGCTTAACGCGGGGCCATCCGGATGGCGCCGTCGAGGCGGACGTCTTCACCGTTGAAATAGCCATTGGTGATCATCTGCTCGGCGAGCGAAGCATACTCAGCCGGCTCACCGAGACGGGCCGGGTTCGGCACCGAAGCGGCCAGTGCCTGCTTCACATTATCAGGTGCACCCTGCAGCAGCGGCGTGTTGAAAATGCCTGGCAGGATCGTGTTGACGCGGATCTGCTCACGCGCAAGGTCACGCGCGATTGGCAAGGTCATGCCGACAACACCGCCCTTGGAGGCGGAATAGGCGGCCTGGCCCATCTGGCCATCTTCAGCGGCAACAGACGCGGTGTTCACAATCGCGCCACGCTCGCCGTCAATCGGCTCCAGCGTCATCATGCCGGCGGCAGACTTCGCGATACAGGTGAACGTACCGATGAGGTTGATCTGGATGATCAGATTGAACTTGTCGATCGGGAAGTGGCTGATCTCGCCGGTCTTCTTGTCACGTGAAGCGGTCTTGATCGCATTGCCGGTACCGGCGCAGTTCACAAGGATACGTTCCTGGCCAATCGCGGCGCGTGCCTTTTCAAAGCCGGCATCGACCGATGCTTCGTCCGTCACGTTCACCTTGCAGAAAACGCCGCCCAGCTCTTTCGCCAAAGCTTCGCCTTTTTCTTCGTTAAGATCGAAGAGGGCCACCTTGACGCCCTGAGCAGCAAGTCGTCTTGCGGTCGCGGCGCCGAGGCCGGATGCGCCGCCGGTAATGACGGCACTGATATCGGAACTGAGTTTCATGTCGCTGAGGACCTCCCTTGGAACATTCAATAGAAACATGCGATCTATAGGGTAAGGAGACACCCGCCAATGCGTAACCCAACGGAAATTATCATCGAAAATGGTGAAGATGGGCCACGGAGCCTCCCGCTCGCGCTGAACGAGGATCGAAAGCGGACCGAACGCGGCTTTTTGCCAAAGCTGCTGCGCGTGGCCGGGCGTATCCCTTTCGCCGATGATCTGGCAGCCGCCTACTACGCGGCCATCGATCCTGCGACCCCAAAGAAGACCAAAGCGGTCCTCTTTGCCGCGCTCGGCTATTTCGTTGTGCCAACCGATGCCCTGCCAGACTTTATCGTCGGCTTTGGCTTTACAGATGATGCAACTGTCCTGATGGCGGCCCTCTCCATCGTCGGCAATGAGGTGCGTGAGCGCCATCGCCTCGCGGCCCGCAAGCTGCTGCGCTTGCCGGAACCACCAGCTGAGGACGTCACGCCGTCGGCTTAGCCGATGCCGGGGTCAAAAGAATCTTCAGCCGCTTTGATCTCGCTCGCGCCTGATGGCGAGATTTCGTAGATCGACAGTCGGCGCTGCGTGGTGCCGTCCGGCGTGAAGCGGAAAAGCCCGTTCATCCCGTAAAACCCATCAGGCGCCATCAATTCCTCGCGCTCGATCTTGCCGTCTGCCGCCAGCTGGATCGCCAGCGCCGCCGCGTCGTAGGCCTCAGCGGCGAGCGAGCTTGGGGCGCGTCCATAGATGCGATTGTAACGCGTCGCAAAGGAATTCAGGTCTGATTTCGGCGGCGCCACGAACCAGCTGCCGCGCAGCGAGGGTTCACGGAAGACGCTATCATCATCCCAGTCCGACAGGCCCATCATCTTCGCGCTGCGGCTCATGCCGTAATAGGCAAGCAGCGGGGCGACGCGGCGCAGCTGCGTCCCACGCTCCGGGATGAGCACGGCCACAGGACCACCGGTCTGCTGGGCTGAATTGATCGCCTTTGCGACATAGGTCGCTTCGGAGTTGGGAGAGGTTGTGCTGGTCGGATAGAAGCCAGACGCGGCGACGCGCGCCCCGGCCTTGTTGGCTTCATAGCGCAGCGCCGTCTCGATCCTTGTGCCAAGCGCGCTCTGCGGCCCGAAGAACGCAAACTGTCGATAGCCTTTCGACATTGCATAGTTCACCAGTGCAGCCACTTCCTCCTCAGGCGTGATGGAGGCCAGCCAGGTATTGCCGCCTGCCACATCACGGTCGTTTGAAAATCCGATAATCTGCGTGTCTGCGCCCAGTCCGGCCTTGTTCAAAGCGCTGATATTCGCCCCGAACAATGGACCAAGGAAAATATTTGCGCCTTCTTCGCGTGCCTCTTCGGCAACCTCCAAGGTCGTGCTTTGCGACCCGGACGTATCCTTCGGCAAAAGGAGGAAGTTGTCGCCGCCATGGTCAAACAGCGCCATTTCAATCCCGGCCAGCATGCCTTCGGCTTCGGCGCGCACACCTGAATTAGGGTGGGAGAATGGCAACAGCACGGCTGCACGCACAACCTTGCCTGGCGTCATGAATTCCGGGGTAAAGACACCCGGCTTCTCAGGCTCCAGATTTCCGAAATCCGTCAGGTCCGTGCCATCATGCAGGCTGGACAATTCATCGGATTCGTCCGGGGTCGGGGGCTGTGGGCGCGGATCAACCCGCGTGTTTCCGGTCGAAATCGGCGCCGGCGGTTGATTTCCGCCTGTTGCGCAGCCGGCCATGGCGAGGAATGCTGCGAAAACAAGACTTGGCGCGAGGCCCGCAAAGCGCGATTGTGCCAGAAATGTCATCAAAGAATCCTTCCAAACCGGCGGAGAGTCGCCTCACAGGCGAGACTAGTGCCGGGTCTGGCCGCGCGCAACATGACAAGCCACGCCTGACGCCAGGTTTGCACATTGTCTCAACGCCGATCGGCAATCTCCGCGATATTACCCTTCGCGCGCTCGACACATTGTCTTCTGTCGACGAGGTTCTCGCCGAAGACACACGCGTTGCCCGCAAGCTCATGGATGCTCACGGTATCCGCGCAAAACTGAGCCCCTACCATGACCATAATGGGGCAGAGCGCCGCCCGGATATCCTTGCACGTCTGCAGGAGGGCGCGACGATTGCGCTGATATCGGACGCTGGCACCCCGCTCGTGTCCGATCCGGGCTGGAAACTTGTCCATGAAGCGATCGAAGCCGGTATTCGCGTCGTGCCCGTGCCCGGCGCCTCGGCGCTGCTCGCAGGCCTCGTCGCCTCCGGCCTGCCAAGTGACCGGTTCATGTTCTGCGGCTTTCTGCCGGTAAAGTCCGGCCAGAGAAAGCGCGAGGCAGAGACGTTGAAGTCGGTGCCCGCAACGCTCGCCTTCTATGAAGGCGGCTCAAGGCTCGCGGCCTGCCTGAAAGATCTGGCAGACGTCTTCGGCGCCGAACGCCGCGGCGTGATCGCACGGGAGCTGACGAAATTCTTTGAAGAAACCCGCGCCGGAAGCCTCACAGAGCTCGCGGCCTTCTATGAAGAGAACGGCCCGCCCAAAGGCGAGATCGTCATTCTGGTCGGCCCGCCGCTTCAGCAGGCTGCAGATGCAGAGGACATTGATGCGGCCCTTATTGACGCGATGGCGCGCCTGCCCATGAAAGCCGCCGCCAATGAAGTCGCCGACGCGTTCAACCTCTCCAAAAGAGACCTCTATCAGCGGGCGCTCAGCCTGAAGCGGGATGACTGACGGAAAGATCACACGCCAGAAGGCAGAGACACGTGGCCGCCGCGCCGAACAGCTCGCGGCGCTCTGGCTGCGAGCCAAAGGCTACCGCATTCTCGCGCGCCGGGTGCGCCTGCCGTCTGGAGAGATCGATCTCGTCGCCAGACGCGGGAAAATCATTGCCTTCATTGAAGTCAAAGCCCGCCAGACGCGGCGCGCCGGTGAGACAGCCGTCTCACGTGCGAGCTGGTCGCGGATCAACCGCGCGGCCGAGAGCTGGATGGCGAAGCGCCCGGCCCTCGCGAGCCAGGATTGGCGCTTTGACCTCATCATCATCTGCCCGCGGCGCCTGCCTGTTCACCTTCGCGATCAGTGGCGCCCTGATTTTGCCCCAACCAGGCGCTAAGGCTCATCGCTCCATTCGAGTAATCAACGAGATCAGGTCATGCGCAAATCACTGCTAATCGCCGCCGCCCTTGCCGTAACCACGATGACGGCCGGTTGTGCCACCGTTCAGGACAAGAGCTTTGGTGAGGCGATCGATGACAGTACCGCTTCCAACGAAATCAAGGCGAAGCTCATTCGCGAAGGCGGATATGGTGAAGTCGATGTCGAGGTCGCCGGCGGTCTTGCGCTTCTCTCAGGCCGCGTTTCAACGCCGGAAATGCGCGTGAAGGCCGAGGAAATCGCCTGGAGCTCAACGCGCATCAATGACGTTGCCAATGAGATTCAGATCGAAGGCACGGGCGGTTTTTTTGCCAATGCCTCTGACGAGCTGATCACCGCCCGCGTGCGCTCATCCCTGCTCGCGTCAAAGTCCGTCAAAAGCGTCAATTACAATATCGAGACCTATGACGGCGTCGTTTACCTGATGGGCATCGCCCGGTCGGATGCCGAATTGCAGGAAGCTGCAGAGCGCGCCAGCGTTGTCGGCGGCGTGCGGCAAGTGGTGTCGTATGTTCAGGTCCGCCCACCGGTTGCAGGCAATCGCGGCGCACGTGCAAACCGCGCGACCGACAATGGCGCCAGCAATGACGAATTGCTCGGCGGAACCTATTAGGCCCCGCGCCTAGCGCATCGTCAGCGTCTTGCCGTCCTCGCCGCGAATGGTCAGCGTGCCGCTATCATCGAGCGACATGTCGGATACGCTTTCGAGCAATGCCATGAAGGTTCGCTCCTGCTCCATCAGCGGCCCAACGCAGGCCTTCCGCGTCAGCGCCAGCGGGCCGACATAGAGTGCGCTCTTGTTGACCTTGTAGCTGCCCGTATAGGCATTGCACGAGGCCTGGCCGCTGATCCGCCCGTCAGCATCAAAGCTCACCGTCACGCGTGAGGTGGAGAGCACTGGCGCGCCATCCAGCATCGCGACCATCCATTCCTTGCCGGTGAGATCAGCGATATCGACACGCGCACGTCCGGCCGGCACCAGCTCCACAAGCCCAAAATCCTGCGCGGCGCCATCGGCCTCAAACGTCATCACCGTATCGGTCGTCCACAGCAACTCGCCGCCTTTTGTGCTGACTTTCGCCCGCAGGCTGAACGGCCCCTTGCTCGCATCTTCGCGAAGCGTCACCTCAAACGGGATCGGCACCTGACGACCATTCAGGTCAAAGCTCTGCTCGTCCACTGGCGAGAGCGCCGCATCGGCGGGGCCTGCGGGGAAGACTGAAATTGTCGCAACAGCGTCCTGCGGAAGCGCGATCCGCTGGCGATAGGACAATGAGCCGGAAACAGTCGTCATCTGCATCTCCATCTCAGCAACAGGCGAAGACGTAGACGTCATGTCTTCGGGCGGCTGAACACAGCTGGCAAGGCCAGCAACGCAAAGTGAGGCCAGAAAGGGTCTGAACATTGGGCGGGCCTTCTGCAGCATTGGGTGTAACGGTGATTTGAAGTGTAGGTCGTCTCGTACACTCTTGTATAGCGAGGACGCAAATTGCTCGCATTGCAGTCAGCCGCCCTCATTTTCGGCGCGGCGCTTATCAAAGCGGTGAAACACCCTCATATAGCTGACCAGCAGGAAGAAGGAGCCGATATGAGCTTGCGCATCGCGATCCAGATGGACCCCCTTGAAAGCGTCGACATCAAGGGCGACACCACATTCGCCCTCGCTGAGGAAGCGCAGGCCCGTGGCCACAAGATATGGGTGTATGAGCCAAGGCATCTGAGCTTCGATACTGGCCGCCTGCTCGCCCGCGCCCGCCCGGCAACCGTTCAGCGCGTCAAGGAAACCCCCGGCGTCTTCGGTGAAGAGACGGTGCTGGATCTCGCCAATGATATCGATGTCGTCCTGATGCGTCAGGACCCGCCTTTTGACATGTCCTATATCACCGCCTGCCATCTGCTTGAGCTGCTCAAGGGCCAGACTCTGGTGCTGAACGATCCGGAATTCGTCCGCTCAGGCCCTGAAAAGCTCTTCCCACTCCTTTTCCCCGAGATCATCCCCGACACGCTGATCTCGCGTGATCTGAAAGCCATTCAGGCGTTCCGGGCCAAACACCGCGACATCATCATCAAGCCGCTCTACGGCAATGGCGGGGCTGGCGTCTTCCGCATGCAGGAAGGCGACAGCAACTTCTCTTCCCTGATGGAAATGTTCCTTGAGCGCACGCGTGAGCCGATGATCGCGCAGGCCTTCCTGCCTGCCGTCAGCAATGGCGACAAACGCGTGATCCTCGTCAATGGAGAGGCTGTCGGCGCGATCAATCGTCGTCCGCAAAAGGGTGAGACCCGCTCCAACATGCATGTCGGCGGCACAGCCGAACCGGTGGAACTCACCGAAACAGACATCAAAATCTGTGAGCGGATCGGACCAGAACTGCAGCGCCGGGGCCAGATTTTCGTCGGTATCGACGTGATTGGCGACAAGCTGACAGAGGTAAACGTCACCTCCCCGACCGGTATTCAGGAGCTCAAACGCTTTACAGGCATCGATGCAGCGGCCATCTTCTGGGACTGTGTGCAAGACATGGTTGCCAAGGGCTAAGCGTGCCCACAAACTAGGGGTATGAATATGAAAGCTGTCACATTCGCATCAATGCTCGCCGTGTCGATTATCGGCACCGCCTGTTCGGAAAAAGCCCCCACGGATGACGCGGCCGCTGTCGAAACGACCGTCGTCGAAACGGCTGAAACCGAAGCGCCGCAATTCAATCTGCGTTTCCCGGGCAGCGATGCAGCCCCGGCGACCGAAGCCAGCAGCGGCTTCAATCTGCGCACGCCGGACGTCGCCCCGACCGGACCGGCATTGCGCCTGCCTGAAGGCGCGGTCCGCGAAAACGCCCTGTCGAATATTCCGGAAATCCAGACGCCAATGGTCGATGGGGCAGCCGACGCTGCAGTCGAGATCGATAGCGACCCGGACGAAGACGATATCATCCGTCTCGACTAGGCCATCGCAGACTGAATCACCGGTAGAAATTTGTTCTTTATTTGTTCCAACGCTTATGCTAGGCCTTAGCCAGCAGAAGGGTCGGGCAAATGGTCTGCCGTATCATGACATTCGCGTTCGAGGGCATCGAGGCCAAGCCTGTCGATGTGCAGGTGCAGATCACCTCGGGCAATCCATACTTCACCATTGTCGGCCTGCCGGACAAGGCCGTTGGCGAAAGCCGCGAGCGGGTTCGCGCAGCCTTCGCCGCGATTGGCCTTGCGCTTCCTCCCAAACATATCACCGTCAATCTGGCGCCAGCTGACCTTCCCAAGGAGGGTAGTCATTACGACCTTCCCATCGCGCTCGGTCTTCTCGCCGCCATGGGCGTGGTCGCGCCCGATGCGCTGGATGGGCATGCCGCGATTGGTGAGCTGTCGCTCGATGGCTCACTTGGCAGCACGCTCGGTGTGCTGCCCGCCGCCATGGCTGCGCAGGCGCTCGATCTACGCCTTATCTGCCCTGATATTTGCGGGCCGGAGGCGGCCTGGGCGGGCGAAGGCACGCTGGCCGCGCCCAGCCTCATTGCCATGATCAACCATTTTGCGGGCCGCGCCAGTCTCACCCCGCCTGTCGCCGGAGAGCTTGCCGCGCCGTCTGCCATGGCAGATTTGAGGGATGTCAAAGGACAGGACGGCGCCAAACGCGTTCTGGAGATCGCAGCAGCTGGTGGTCACAACCTTCTTTTCTGCGGGCCGCCCGGCTCAGGCAAATCGATGCTGGCCCAAAGGCTCCCCGGCCTGTTACCGCCTTTATCGGCCACTGAACTCCTTGAAGCCTCACAGATCCAGTCTGTGGCTGGGCTCCTCGAACGCGGTCAGCTTTCGCGCCAGCGCCCGTTTCGCGCCCCCCACCATTCCGCCTCCATGGCCGCGCTCGTTGGCGGCGGCATCAAGGCCCGGCCGGGCGAAGTCTCGCTCGCCCATCACGGCGTGCTTTTTTTGGATGAGTTGCCCGAATTCCCGGCGCAGGTGCTCGATAGCCTACGCCAACCGCTCGAAGACGGCGCCGTCGTCATCTCCCGCGCCAATCGGCATGTGCGCTATCCGGCGCGGTTTCAGCTCGTCGCTGCGATGAACCCGTGTCGCTGCGGCGGCGGTCCGGGCGACAGCGCATGCCGGCGTGGGCCAAACTGCGCCCGAACCTATCAGGCCCGCATCTCAGGCCCGTTCTTTGACCGGATTGACCTCTTCTTCGACACCCCGCCCGTCACCGCCATGGATCTGTCCCTGCCCGCCCCCGCCGAGGGCACCGCTGAAGCAGCCGAACGCGTCAGTGCGGCCCGCGCCATGCAGGCAGCGCGCTATGATGAAGCTGCGCTCAATGGCCGGCGCCGCATCAATGCTGATGCGCCCGCCCGCGACATTGCCGAGATTGCCGCGCCCGATGACAAGGCGTCGGCGCTCCTGGCGGATGCAGCGGCGAAGCTCGCCCTCTCGGCGCGCGCCTATCACCGCGTGCTGAAAGTCGCCCGCACCATCGCAGACCTTGATGGGGTCGACAGTGTCCGCCGTGTTCATGTGGCCGAAGCGTTGAGCTATCGCCGCCGCGCCCCGGATGACCAGCCGGTCGGTCAAAGCGCGCGCCAAAATCTTGCTCATTAGTTAAGGCAAAGCCGCGACTTGGGGGCGGTATGGTTAAATCGATCTCCAAGTTTTTCGCCTATGCCTTAGGCCATGAACGATACGACCGGAAATCTCTCGCCCGAACAGGCTTTCCTGGCCACGACCAGCCATGAAATCCGCACACCGCTTAACGGCATCCTCGGCACAGTGTCCCTTTTGCTGGAAACGCCGCTGGACCCGTCGCAGAAAGAATATGCCGAAGCGATCCGTTCCTCCGGCTCGCGCCTGCTCGATCTTCTGAACAATATTCTCGACTATGCCCGCCTCGACAGCGGCACGAGCGAGATCGAGCTGGAGACCTTCCGCGTCGCAGACCTCGCCCGCGAAGTGACAGAGTTGCTCTCGCCGCGGGCGCATAGCAACGGACTGGACCTCGCCGTCCTCACCCGTCCCGGCATGCCCCCGCGCATCACGGCTGACGCCGGCAAGCTGCGCCAGATCCTGTTCAATCTCGTCGGCAATGCCCTCAAATTCACTGAAACGGGCGGCGTTCTCGTCGATATTTCCTATGCCAGCGGCAATCTTGTCTTCAAGGTCCGCGACACTGGCCCCGGCATCGCGCCCGGTGATCAGGAACGCCTCTTTGAAGCCTTCCGTCAGACCTCTGCAGGCGACGCGCTGAAAGATGGCGGCGTCGGCCTCGGCCTCGCCATCGTCAAACGCCTGTCTGAAGCTATGGGCGGGTTTGCTTCGCTTTGCAGCGACCCTGGCCTCGGCGCCTGCTTTGCGGTGTCTGTGCCGGTCGATTGCCCGCAACCGGCCATGACGCCGTCAGAGGGCAGCCTGCATGGCAAACGCGTTGCCCTGGCCGGTCTACCGCCGTCCACCGCGCTCTCTGCCTGGGGCTCACTTGCCGCCGAAGGCGCTGAAGTCATGCTGGTCGATACCGCCCAGTCGGCCCGTGAGGATCATCCAAATGTGATCCTCGTCGCCGCCGAAATGCCAGAACGCTCCTTGCGCGCGATGACCAAAATTGCGCCTGTGCTTGTCGTCATGCGGCCCGAAGACCGCGGCCTGATGAACCGCTTCCACGATATGGGCGCGTCCGGCTGGCTCACCCGGCCGTTGCGGGACACGTCGCTTGTTGAGCGTGCCTCTCTTGCCATCAAGGGCGACAAGGCCAGCGAGGAAGCGGATCGCGAACCGGCAGGCGGGCGCGTTCTCATCGCCGATGATAATCCGGTGAACACATTGATTGCACGCCGCGCCTTGGAATCGGCTGGCTTCTCGGTCACTGTGACATCAACGGGCCGCGAGGCCATAGACGTTGCAAACAGCATTGACCCGGTCCTGATTTTGATGGACTTGCGAATGCCAATCATGGATGGTTATGACGCTATGAAAGCGCTTCGGAAGGCCGGAAAGACCATGCCCATCATCGCCATCTCTGCTGAGATCAATCCTGAAATCGAGCGCCGCGCCCGCGCGGCCGGGGCCAATGGCGTCGCCGCCAAACCACTGGACGCCGAAGCCCTCCGCCGCCTGGCGACCAACTGGACAGGACGCGAGCAGGGCGCTGCATGAGCGCAGCCGCCGACGGTAAAGACAGAAAAGAAACGCTCGCCACAGCGTTCCGCAAATACATGAAGCCAACCATGGTCTTCATGCTGTTTCTGGGCTTTGCCTCTGGCCTCCCCTTGATGATGGTGTTCTCGAAGCTGTCTTTCTGGCTGCGGGAATCCGGCATCGACCGCGCCTCGATTGGCGGCCTCTATGCCGTCTCTTTTGCCTATTCGCTGAAATTCCTCTGGGCGCCTGCCGTTGACCGGATCGGCATTCCGGTGCTCGGCAAGCTTCTCGGCCAGCGGCGCAGCTGGATGATCCTCGCCATAGCGGGCACATCGATCGGCCTCTTCCTGATTTCTTCATCTGACCCGGCCGTCGCCATCATGCCGACGGTCATCGGCGCCCTGGTTCTCGCCTTTTCCGGCGCAACGCTGGACATTGCCGTCGATGCCTGGCGGATTGAGTCGGCCCCGAATGACGAGCAGGCCAACATGGCCGCCGTCTATAATCTCGGTTACCGCTTCGCGATCATGTTTTCCGGCTTCGGCATGGTCATTGCCGGCTCGACCAGCTGGCATTTCGCCTATGCCCTGATGGCCGTGGTCATGCTGACCATTGGCGCCATCGTCATCATCTTCGTGTCCGAACCGGCACGCACCGAGCGCCTTGTCGAAGAAGGCAAATCCTTCGCCGGAAAGATGCGCGACGCCGTCATCGAACCTTTCTGGCAGCTTGTTCGCAAATTCGGGATCTGGATTTTCCCCGTGGCCGGCATCGTGACCCTTTACCGGATCAGCGATTTCACAATGGGCGTCATGGCGAGCCCCTTCTATGTCGATCTTGGCTACACGCGTGAGACAGTCGGCTGGATCCAGGGCATTCTCGGGCCTTGGCCGATTATCGTTGGTGGATTTGTCGGTGGCTTCGCAGCCGTACGCTATAGCCTCATGCCCGCGCTGATTGCGGGCGGTATCGTGACATTGCTGACCAATGGCGCCTTCGCCGCGCTGGCGATCATGGCAGGCCCAGACCTTGATATCGTCGCCCGCGCGGTCTCCGAAGGCGTGGCACCGCCACCTGGCGCTGAAGTCATTACGCCCAGCGTCTGGGCTTTGATGGGCGTCATCGTTGCCGACAATCTGGCCGCAGGCTTCGTTGGCTCTGTATTCATCGCTTACATGTCATCTCTGGCCGACCGGAAGTTTGCCGCGACGCAGTATGCCCTGCTCAGCTCGGCCTATTCCTTCTTCTGCAAGCTTGTCGCGACGACGACATCAGGCCCACTGTCTGAATCGATCGGCTGGGCAGGCTTTTTCACCGTCACCGCGCTCTACACCTTGCCGCCGATTGCCCTCATTGTCTTTGTCATGAAGTACGGCCCGGACCGGGCGCGCGGCATCCGTATCGACGGCGATGATGATCTGCCAGACGAAAAACCGCCAGCCCCAGAGGGACCGGCGGTTTCCAAGAACTAGAGTTGTAGGCGGGCTGACTTAATCGGTCGCCGGTTTGATGTGGCCGAGCTGGTCGATATCGAACGCCGCGAACGTCGCCAGATTGGTGATATCCGACACGGTCGCCCCCAGCGAAGCGATCTGCACCGGCTTCTCGAAGCCGAGCAGGATCGGCCCGATCACGGTCGCGCGGCTCATTGAGGTGAGCAACCGGGTCGCAATCGCCGCTGAGTGGATCGCTGGCATCACAAGCACGTTCGCCGGGCCGGTGAGGCGCGAGAACGGATAGATCATCTTGTGGTTCGGGTTCATCGCCGTATCGACGGAGATATCGCCTTCATACTCGAACTTGATATCATCGCGCGCATCGAGCATCGCGACCGCTTCACGCACCTTTTCCGCACGCTCGCCCATCGGATTGCCGAAGGTCGAATAGGACACGAAAGCCACGCGAGGGATAAAGCCGAGGCTCGAAACAGAGCTTGCCGCTTCACAGGCAATCCCGACCAGGTCTTCAGCGACCGGCAGCTCTGTAATGCTGGTATCGGCGATGAAGACCGTCTTGCCCTGGTTGATCACCATGGACATGCCGATCACCTGCTTTTGCGGGATCGGGTCGAGGACGAGCTGCACATCTTTCAGCGCGACATCATAGTTCCGCGTCACGCCAGTCACCATGCCGTCGGCATCGCCAAACTTCAGCATGCACGAACCGAAGATGTTCCGGTCCTGATTGACCAGACGCTGCACGTCGCGGCGCAGATAGCCCTGACGCTTCAGACGGTCATAGAGATAATCGGTATATTCCGGATTACGGTCGGACAGGCGCGCATTGATGATTTCGAGCGAGCCTTCCGGCACACCCATCTGCTGCATGGACCGGTTCACCTCGTTCTCGCGGCCGATGAGGATCGGCTCGCCGAGGCCCTGGTTCTTGAACGAATAGGCCGCCCGCACGACGGATGGCTCCTCGCCCTCTGCAAACACGATACGCGGCTTCTTCTCGCGAACAGCGGCTTGCACGCCCTGCAGGAAGGAGGCGGTCGGGTCCAGACGGCGCGCCAGCTTGCGGCGATACTCGTCCATGTCCTCGATCGGCGTACGTGCCACGCCGGTGTCCATCGCGGCCTGCGCGACGAATGGCGGAATGAAGCTGATGAGACGCGGGTCGAACGGCGTCGGGATGATATATTCCCGGCCAAATTGCGGACGCGAGCCGTGATAGGCTGCGGCCACTTCGTCGGGCACATCCTCGCGCGCGAGCTCCGCGAGCGCCTGCGCCGCGGCAACCTTCATCTCTTCATTGATGCTGCGCGCCCGAACGTCCAGCGCACCGCGGAAGATGTATGGGAAGCCCAGAACATTGTTGACCTGGTTGGGATAATCGGACCGGCCGGTTGCGATAATCGCGTCATCGCGCACCTGCTTGATCTCTTCCGGCGTAATTTCCGGGTCCGGATTGGCCATCGCGAAAATAATCGGGTCTTTCGCCATGCCCGCAATCATTTCCTTGGTCACCGCCCCCGCAATCGACAGGCCGAGCAAGACGTCCGCGCCCTCCATCGCTTCGGTCAGGGTGCGTTTTTCGGTCTTCACAGCGAAGGCAGACTTGAACTGGTCCATCTTCTCGGTGCGGCCTTCATAAACGACCCCGCGGGAGTCGCACATCAGGATGTTTTCCGGGCGCACGCCCAGATGACGGATAAGACCCGCGCAGGAGAGCCCTGCCGCGCCAGCGCCTGAAACGGCGACTTTCACGTCTTTCAGCTCACGTCCGGTAATGTGACACGCATTGATGAGGCCGGCGGCAGCGATAATCGCCGTGCCATGCTGGTCATCGTGGAAGACCGGAACGTCCAGCTCTTCGCGAAGACGGCTCTCGATGATGAAACACTCAGGGGACGCAATGTCCTCGAGGTTGATGCCGCCCCAGGTCTCGCCAATATTGCGGACCGTTGTGATGAACTCTTCTGTGTCGGTCGTCGTCACTTCGACATCGATGGAGTCGACGTCGGCAAAGCGCTTGAACAGCACCGACTTGCCTTCCATGACGGGCTTGGAGGCCATCGCCCCAAGATCACCCAGGCCCAGAATGGCCGTGCCATTGGAAATCACGGCGACCATATTGCCCTTCGAGGTGTACTCGAAAGCAAGGTCCTTGTTTTCCGCGATCGCCTTCACAGGCACCGCGACACCCGGACTGTAGGCTAGCGACAGATCCCGCTGCGTCGCCATGGGCTTCGTGGGCGCGATCGACAGCTTTCCGGGTTGCGGTTGGCTGTGGAAGTCGAGCGCTTCCTTGTCGGTAAATGTCGGACGCTTTGACGTCATCTCTAAAAAGCCTTCAGTGTTTCCAATGCGAATTTCGCAAAGGTCTAAGCCTCTGCGACGGGGGCGACAACCCGCCCAGACCTGCTTATTTCCATTGCAGCCCTCCCTTGCGAATCCGTTAAGCTTAGGTCCATGCCAGATACACACTCCAGTCAGCCGCCCGCAAAGAAGGCTCCAACGCCCTTTATGGCGCAGTATCTCGACATAAAGTCGGGCCACAGCGATGCCTTGCTCTTCTTCCGCATGGGCGATTTCTACGAGCTGTTTTTCGATGATGCGGTAAAAGCGGCCGAGATCCTCGACATTACGCTGACCTCGCGCGGCGAGCATGAGGGCAAGCCGATCCCGATGGCCGGCGTGCCCTATCATGCGGCCGAAGCCTATCTCGCCCGCCTCATCAAATCAGGTCAGCGCGTCGCCGTCTGCGAGCAGACAGAGAGCCCGGCCGAAGCGAAAAAACGCGGCTCCAAATCCATTGTAAACCGGGACGTCGTTCGTATCGTCACGCCCGGAACCATTACAGAAGACACGATTTTGCCGGCGCGCCGCGGACAGGCACTGACGGCCATCGCCTTTGCTGCGGGCGGCGCTGATGCGGCCATCGCGACATGTGATGTTTCAACCGGCGCGCTGGAGATCAGCGCCTTGCCCGCCGAAAACCTTCCAGAACGTCTCGCCGCCTTGCCGGTCAGTGAGCTTCTGGTCACCGAGGAAGACGAAGCCCGCCCATTGGTGCGCCGCGCGCTTGAAGGCTTGCGTGCGCCCGTGACCCGTCGCCCGGCCCGTGCGGCGTCGGCCAAATCCGGAGAAGCCGCCCTCAAATCGGCCTTCAAGGTCGCCGCCCTCGATGCCTTTGGCAGCTTCACAAAAGCCGAGCTCGCCGCCTCGGGTCTACTGCTCGATTATCTGAGCCTCACACAGGCTGGCGCGGCAATACGCCTCGACACGCCCCGCCGCGGCGCAGGCACGTCAACGCTGTCCATTGACCCGGCGACCCGCGCCAGCCTCGAAATCGACACTGCCATCAATGGTGGGCGCGCGGGCACCCTGCTCGCCACCATTGATCGCACGCTGACCGCGCCCGGCGCGCGCCTCCTGTCGGACCGTCTTTCGCGCCCGGAAACGGACGCAGCCCCGATTGGCACGCGCCATGACGCGGTTGCCTTCTTCCTGTCCGAAGACGGCCTCCGCCAGGACATTCGCGCCCGCCTGAAGGCCGTGCCGGACCTTGAGCGCGCCCGCACCCGTATCCGCCTTGGACGCGGCGGCCCGCGAGACCTGAAAGCCATTGCCGTCGCCATCACAGAAGGCCACGCGCTCGCCGCGGCACTGGGCGCAAACGAAACCGGCCTGCCTCGCCTCCTCGCAGACGCCATCGCCGCGCTGGACCCGGCCCGCCAACCAGCCTTGGCCGCACTGGCGCAGGATCTGACAACCGCACTGGCCGAAGATCTCCCCACCCTCACACGCGATGGCGGCTTCATCGCCCCCGGCTGGGACGAAGCGCTGGACGAAGCCCAGACGCTGCGCCGTGACAGCCGCAAGATCATTGCCGGACTACAGGCCCGCTATGCCGACGAGACGGGCATCAGCGCGCTGAAGATCAAATTCAACAATGTCCTTGGCTATTTTATCGACGTCCCGGCCCGTCATGGCGACGCCCTGCTAAAGCCGCCACATGCCGAAACCTTCATTCACCGCCAGACCCTCGCATCGAATATCCGCTTTTCGACCAGCGAACTGTCGGAACTGGCGGGCCGTATCTCGCGCGCCGAAGAAGCGGCCCGCACCCGTGAGCTTGAGCTGTTCGACGGTCTTTGCATGCAGGTCGAGACCGCTTCGGACGGCATCTGCGCCGCCGCTGGCGCGCTTGCCGAAATCGATGTGGCGAGCGCTGGCGCCCACTGGGCCGATGAAACTGGCGCGGTGCGGCCTGACATTGTCGACACGCCGGTCTTTGAAGCAGAGGGCCTCCGCCATCCCGTCGTTGAAGCCGCGCTCAAATCTCAAGGCGAAGGCTTCACAGCCAATAATCTGACACTGGATGCCAGCGGCGCGGCCGGCCCGCGTCTCGCGCTCGTCACCGGCCCCAACATGGCCGGTAAATCCACCTATCTGCGTCAGGCCTGTCTCGCCGTGATCCTCGCGCAGGCCGGGTTCTTCGTGCCCGCCAAGCGGCTTGTGCTTGGCCTCGCTGACCGGGTATTCTCCCGCGTCGGGGCCTCTGATGACCTCTCGCGCGGACGCTCCACCTTTATGGTTGAGATGGTCGAGACCGCCGCCATTCTCAGCCAGGCAACCGAGCACAGCTTTGTCATCCTCGATGAAGTTGGCCGCGGCACCTCCACTTATGACGGCCTCGCCATTGCCTGGGCCGCGGTGGAACACCTTCACAATGTAAATGGCTGCCGCGCCCTCTTCGCCACGCATTACCATGAGCTGACAGGCCTCGCCGAAGACTTGCCTGAAGCGGCCAACCTCTCGCTGCGCGCCAAGGAGTGGAAAGATGAGCTGGTCTTCCTGCACGATGTTCAGTCCGGCCCGGCTGATCGCTCCTATGGCGTTCAGGTCGCGCGGCTGGCCGGCCTTCCGGCGCGTGCCGTGCGCCGCGCAGAGCAGGTCTTGAAGAAGCTGGAATCCAAACCCGACGCGGTCGATGCTCTGCCGCTATTCGCAGCCGTCGCCGAAGACGCGCCAGCTGAGAGCCCTCAGCATCCAGCCGTTCAGCTGCTCGCATCGATTGATCCAGACAGCCTCACTCCGCGCGAAGCGCTCGACCTCATCTATCGCTTGAAGGCCCCGGACGAGAGCTGAAGCCTCGAGCTATGCGTGAATGCCGAGGTTTCTCTTTAAAAAATGCAATAATGCCTATTGTATTCCGCGCCCGGACATAGCCTTTATGTAGCGTTACGAGGGGACCCAACGCACGCTTATGCTAGACATTGTATTGCCGGCAAACGTTCAGATCGCGCTCGTCTTCGCCATTGTCGTCGGTGTCTTTTTCAGCTTCGTTCGCGAAAAACTACCTACCGATGTCGTCGCCTTGCTCGCCATGGCGGCCTTGCTGGTCACGGGCATTCTGAGCGTTCCCGAAGCGCTTAGCGTTTTCTCCAACTCAGCGCCGATCACGATTGGCGCCATGTTCGTTCTCTCCGCCGCGCTTGAGCGCACCGGCGTCATCGGCGCCGCTGGCAATGTCATTATCCGCCTCGCCAAAAGCTGGACGCCGCTTGTCGCCGTCGCGGCGCTCATGGCCATCGTCATTGTGATGTCGGCCTTCATGAACAACACGCCGATCGTCGTCATCCTGATCCCGGTCGCGATCCGCCTGGCACAGACGGTCGGCACATCCCCGTCCAAGCTGCTTATCCCGCTATCCTTCGCGTCCATCTTCGGCGGCATGACGACCCTGATCGGTACCTCAACCAATCTTCTCGTGGACGGCGTCGCCCAGAAAGCAGGCCTCGCGCCATTCGGCATCTTCGAGATTACCGGCGCGGGCCTCATCATGGCGCTTGCCGGCACGTGCTATATGGCGATTGCGGGGCGCTGGCTGCTGCCGGTCCGCGAGTCGTTGGCAGACCTTCTGCCGACCAACAAGAACCGCCGCTTCGTTGCGCAGGTGCTCGTGCCCGTCGGCTCTGTCCTGATTGGCAAGACGATCAAGGAAACCGGGTTCTCCGCCGAGAAAGGCTTCACGGTTATCGACGTCATGCGTGAGAACCGGTCACGCCGCGATGAACTCTCGGATCTGACGCTTGAGGCCGGGGACCGCATGGTTCTGCGCTCACCGGTCTCTGAAATGCTGTCGCTTCGCGATGCCGGCAATCTTGCCATCGGCTCAGGGTCAGATTCCGACAAACACGCGTTCGAGCCCGTACAGACAACAGAGACAGTGCTGATGGAGGGCGTCGTCGGCCCGGAATCAAGACTTGTTGGCCGCCCGATCGTCGGCGCTGGCCTTGTGCGCCTCTATGGCGTCTACGCCATCGCCATCCATCGCCGCGGGGAAAATATCAGCCTCGGCAGCCGCGGCATCCGCTTCGATGTCGGCGACACCGTGCTGCTCGACGGCCCGCCCGGCGGCATGCGTCAGATGTTCGACGATGGCATGTTGAACAACCTCACCCAGACGTCCGAACAGCCCATCCGACGCGACAAGGCGCCGATTGCCGTGACGGCTGTCCTGCTCGTCATGGTCCTCGCCGCACTCGGCGTCATGCCAATTGCGGGCCTCTCGCTCATTGCCGCTGTCGCCGTTATCGCCCTCGGCTGCCTCGATCATCAGGAAGCCTACAAATCGATTCAGTGGGATATTCTCATGCTGATCTTTGGCATGCTCACGCTCGGCATGGCTCTGGAGAATTCCGGCGCGGCCGCCGTCATGGTCAACGCCATTGCAGCCCCCGTCAGTGTATTTGGCCCGCTGGCCGCCCTTGCGGCCGTCTATCTGATGACATCTGTCCTGACTGAGTTTGTCAGCAACAATGCCACCGCCATCCTGATGACACCGATCGCCATCGGCCTCGCCACCAGCCTCGGGATCGACCCGCGCGCTTTCGTCGTCGCCGTGATGTTTGCCGCCAGCGCCAGCTTCGCCACCCCCATTGGCTACCAGACAAATACCCTCGTCTACTCAGCCGGCGGTTACAAATTCTCGGATTTCGCGCGTATCGGCATACCGCTGAACCTTATGTTCTTCGTCGTCGCTATGTTCGTCATCCCGATGTTCTGGCCCTTGGGATAAAACAAAAAAACTGGACGGCCCGGCTATGCTCCGAACCTTTTTGACCGCACTCTTCAGCCTCACTTTTCTAACAGCAGCAAATGCTGAGGCCCAAACGTGGAACAGCTACAAAAACTGCATTGCCCCCACCGCGATGGGCAATGAGCCGCAAGCCCTGCTGCAGGACCCCTATTTCTTCACCCGATCCGGCATCATCCTGACCTGGTACATCCATGGCGCAGCACCCTTCGCGTCAGCCAATCCAGAGGCGGTCCTTCCATTCGCAGACTGTTTTGACCCGGATTTTGTGCTCGATTGCGGCATCCCGCGGGACGCGGCGATGGCCGCGACACTGCGCGGCCCGAATGGCGCCGCAGCGCTTCAACCCGGCGGCGCGCTCTATAGCTATTTCGAGGCAGGCCCGCCTCCGCCGGCCGCCATCAAATATGCGGGCCAGAATATCGGCACCTGCTTTGGCGACGATAATGTCTACATCAATCTCGAAGATGATTTCTATGTCAGCGAGTTCGACCAGGAGGCCTGCACCAACCTGGCGAACGAGATGAGCATCAAGACCAATGGCCAAGGCCTGAAGATCGATGCGACAAAGCTCAACCAGAGCGCCGATCCGGCCCTTTTGCGTCAGGCCGATTGGGCCATCATGTATGGCATGACCTTCTTTGAAAGCTACAACTGCACCTTCTATCCGAAATCCGGCGAGAAGACGGTCTATAATTACTACCAGTCCAAGCTCGCCAATGAGAGACAAGCCGCCCGCGACGCAAAATTTGCCGGCCTCAATGGCTGCGAGATCGCCTACGGCTATGTCTACAACGGCATCAACGCCGACTACGTGCCCGCAGGACGCGTGCCTGATGAGGGGATCGGCTGGGCGCTCGACTATGAGAAAGCCAACCTCAACAATGAAGAATGTCCCGTCATGCCTCAGGCGCTGAGCGACTGGGTGATGAAGCAGCCCCTCGAATCTTTCCAGCCCGCGCCCGACCCCTACACGGCCCTGCGGCGTCGCACGCGCCCGACATTCGGAAACGACCACGCCGCCTGGACCGATTTCGCCGAAGCGTGGATGGAGCGCTACGACCTCGTCAACGCCTCTAACCGGTGCCAAGACGTCAAGGATTATGTGTTCGGCACGAACGGCGACAACATGTCGGCCGACAGCGCCGAGGCCGCGTTCCGCCGTCTTCTGTATCTTGCCGAGAAATCGCCCGAGCGTCAGGTCGCAACCTCAGCCGTCTGTGCCTTCACGCCGGACTATGTCTGGCCAAAGGTCCAGCAATACAGGGCGAGGCAGTCAGCAGATCGCGCCGCCGCAGAACGCCAGCGACGGATCAATGAGCAACGCACGCAGCAATCGCGCGATCGATGGGCGCCGCCAGCGCAGAAGAACTTCCTCTGGACGAACGCACCGACGACCCGCTGCTATGCCGCAGGCGATACCAAGTATGGCTCAAATCAGGTCTGCTTCACGAACTAGGCGCGCGGGCGGCTATTCATCCATCGACGTAAAGCTGCCCATGCTGCCCGGAAAGACGACCGGCGTTTCCGCACCGCTATCAGACACGCTCGCGACGCCGAAATAATAATTGTCGATCACCACATTCTCCAGCGTGTACTCGCGCACATCGCCAACATAGCGGCTCCACTGCCACTGCGGCTCAGCCGTCTCGCGCCAATAGATGCGGAAGCCAGCCAGATTGCCGGTGTTCGCGCCCTCAGGCAGCGTCCACGTCACCGTCGTGTCGGGTGAAACTGCCCCCTCAATCATCACATCGCGCGGAAAGGGCGGCGCTTCAGCCATGCCCGCCAGCGACACTGCATTCAGCGCGGTCAGCTTCGCCGCATACTCAAAATTCACGCCCTCGATGACATCGCCATATTCGCGGCCATCCTCGGTGCGCAGATCCTGATGCTGGCGGTCATAATGCTCATTGGTCTCCATGATGCGCACACCCGGAAACCCGACCTCATTGAACGGGCGATGATGGCCGCCGCGCCGGAACCGGTCGAGCCGATAGACCAGCATCGTATCGAGATTGGGCACATAGAGGTCGGCCATCCGGTCAATATACCGGGCCAGATTGCGCGACGGGCTATCGACCTCGCCGCCGGCAAAGCGCCGTTCGATCTCTTCGGCATCGGTTTCCAGCGGGCGCGTACCTTCTGAGAAGATGCGGGCCGTCGTATTGTTGATGACGCCGTTGATGCCTTCAATATTGCCGATCATGTCATTGTTCAGCACGGCGCGCAGCTTCCAGCCATTATCGAGCGCATGCTGGGCGACGATCTTGCCGCCGAAGAGGCCCTGCTCTTCACCGGAAAGCGCCGCATAGACGATCGACCCAGCAAACTCCCGCTTCGAGAGGACACGCGCCGCCTCAATCGTTCCGGCCACGCCGCTCGCATTATCATTCGCGCCCGGGCTGTCAGATGTGCCGTCCAGCGGGTCAGTGACGCGGCTGTCGATATCGCCGCTCATCATCACCATCCGATCCGGATCGATTGTGCCGCGCTGGATCGCGATCACGCTGACCACCTCTGTCGGCTCCGGGATACGGTCCTCACCAGAGATCGTGTCGCTGACATACATGACCTCAAGACACCCGCCGCACGCGGCCGAGATCGCCTCGAACTCATCATAGATCCAGCGCCGCGCGGCGCCGATGCCGCGCGTATCGCTCTCGGTTTCAGACAGGGTGTGCCGCGTACCAAAGCTGACCAGCTTGCGAATATCAGCCTCGATCCGGTCCGCCGACACTTCGCTGACAATCTCATGGAAATCTGCATTGTCTCCGGGGCTTGCCGGGGCCTCCTGCGCCGTTGCGGGCAGGCAGAGCGCCAGACATGAAACCGCACCGCCAAGAACAATCACTTTCAGGTCGAATACCGCCGCTTTCGAGGTCGTCATGCATATGTCTCCATCAGATTTTCAGTGCGCCACGAGAGGCTCTCAACACTGATACTAGGGCGGTCAGAGCATGTCGGCCATAGACCAAGGCCTGACACCAAGGGGTGACGGTGCATTGGGAATGGCCTATGGGCGTGGAGATAAGGTGCGGCTTCAAAGACGGGCTGACATCAACGCAAGCTAGGACACCAGACGAGGTAATCGATGGCATATGAAACGCTTCTGACTGAAGTCGATGACGCGGTCGCAATCATCACACTCAATCGTCCCGACGCGCTCAACGCGTTCAATAACGCCCTTATGGATGAGCTCACCGAAGCGCTGGACCGCTTCGACAATGACGCCTCCATTGGCTGCATTGTCCTGACAGGATCGCGCAAGGCCTTTGCGGCCGGCGCCGACATCAAGGAAATGCGCGAGCAATCCTATCTCGACGCCTATTATGCAGACTTCATCACCCGCAACTGGGAGCGCGCATCGCGCATGCGCAAACCGGTCATCGCGGCTGTCTCCGGCTACGCCCTCGGCGGTGGCTGTGAACTCGCCATGATGTGTGACTTTATCCTCGCCGCAGAGAACGCCAAGTTCGGCCAGCCGGAAATCACCATCGGCGTCTCGCCCGGTGCTGGTGGCACCCAGCGCCTCACGCGTTTTGCTGGCAAATCCAAGGCCATGGAGATGTGTCTCACAGGCCGCATGATGGACGCCGCCGAAGCCGAGCGCTGCGGACTGGTTTCCCGCGTTGTCCCAACGGATGACCTTCTTGAAGAAGCACGCACCGCGGCCAAGAAGATCGCCTCGCTGCCGCGCGCCGCGACCATGTTGACCAAGGAAATGGTCAATGCCGCCTATGAGACGACGCTCAGCCAGGGCGTCATGTTCGAACGCCGTCTTTTCCATTCTCTCTTCGCAACCGAAGATCAGAAGGAAGGCATGGCCGCCTTTGTCGAGAAGCGCGAGCCGCACTTCAACAACCGCTAGCGGGGCCCCACCCAACATCTGGCAGCGGTTTATGCATATTCCGCCGCCCATTCCAGTTGACGCCGCGGGGCCATTTGGGTATGTCCGCCGCTTGCGTCCGACTGGACACTCAGGAGTTATTGATGGCGAATACACGCTCAGCCAAGAAAATGGTCCGCAAGATCGCGGCCCGTACCGAAGTTAACACTGCACGCCGTTCGCGCATGCGCAGCTATATCCGCAAGGTCGAGGAAGCTATCGCTTCTGGCGACAAGTCGGCTGCTGCTGAAGCGCTCAAGACGGCCCAGCCTGAAATCATGCGGGCTGCTGGCAAAGGTGTGCTTCACAAGAACACATCTTCCCGCAAGATTTCGCGCCTCAGCGCGCGCGTAAAGGCGATGGGCTAGACCCCGCTCTTAACGTTCTAATTATTGCAATTTTGCAAGGCCCGCTTGGTACGCCATGCGGGCCTTTTTCATGCCTCGCGCAAACAGTTTTCAATACCGAAACTTGTTAAAAAAGTGGTGAATTTCACAGCTTGTTAGGCCCCCTCAAGTTGACAGAACATTTGCGAAACACTTTACCTGTTTTCAAAGCTCTGTGATTCGCAACTGATATTTTTAAAGCCATTCATTCCGCTGAATCTTTTCGACTTTTTTCGAGACACAAATGTGTCAACTTGCTTTCTCACGCAGATTCAAAAAAAGCTTTCTGGACAGCCTCGGAAGGGGTGTGTTTAGTTAACTTCATCGACGGGAAGTAATCTCTCTACGGCGTATATTTCTTAGCGGACCTCAAAGGCCCGGACGCCCGGATTATGCCTGCTGTCGACGTGTAGAGATAGGACCAACATATACAAAAAAAGGGGTAGATCCTATGGGGCTGCAAGAAGAATCTGGCAGACAGGGCACAAATAAGGATGACACGAAAAACGTCCGGGAAAACGAAGAGCATCGCGGGGTCGAGCTCTGGCACACTGTTCTGAACGACGCACGAAAACACGCGTCGGCTGATGACTACGATAAATGGATTTCGGACCTGCGGTTTGTCGCAGACGACAATGGCACGGTCCTGATCGCGGCACGCGACAAGCTTGCAAGCGATCGCATCAACAACCATCACCGCCCAATGCTACGCAAGGCATGGCAAAAGGCTGATCCCAATCGCCGCGCCATAAAGATCACGTGCTGGACAGATATTCCGGCCGACACGCGCGATTTGGTCGGCAATCCATGGGCCGCCGAACGCAAGGCGGTTGCGGAAACCCGCAAGGCCGAAGCCGAAGCTGAAGCCGCGGACGTTGCCGAAGCTGAAGCGGCCAAAAAGCCGGGCACAATGACATTCGAGACGCTCGTCGTCGGCGATACCAACCGCACCGCTGTGCGTCTGGCCGAAATGATTGTCGAGAACGCCAATGTCCGCGCTGATGTCGCGCTGATCTATGGTCGTCAAGGCACGGGCAAGACCCATATCCTGCTCTCCATCGAAGCGGCTGTTGCCCGCCTCAATGACGGGCGCCGCGTCACCTATATGACGGCGGAAGAATTCATGACCGCCTATGTCGACGGCGCACGTGAAGGCGATACCCGCAATCTCAACTCGCAGCTGCGCGGCAATGATCTTCTTCTCATCGACGATCTTCAGTGGATCGCCGGCAAGAAGAAGACCGATGAAGCCTTCTTTGCGAATTTGCGCTCGGTGACAAAGGAAGGTGGACGCGTTCTGCTGACCGCCGACGAGGCGCCAGGTGACCTGAAAGGCTTCTCCGCCCGTATGCGCGGTGAACTGCTCGGGGCCGCAGCGGTCGAAGTTGGTCTGCCGGATCAGGAAATGCGCCGCGAGATCGTTCGCCTGCATGCCGCGCTCGCCCGCGAGGATCAGCCAAATTTCATCCTCGACGATGAGATGGTTGAACGGATCGTGTCGACGGTGCGAGGCCCTGGCCGTGAGCTTTGCGGTGTCCTGCACAGCCTGCAGACCGAGACCGGATATGGCCAGACCGCGCCAACCATGCAGATGCTGCAGACGGTTCTGCGCCGTCAGCAGGGCGAGTACCAGGCGCCAACGCTGGACAATATCAAGCGGGCAACCATGCGCGTCTTCAACCTCACCAAGACCGAGATTGAGAGCGCCAACAAATCCCGCGAAATCTGCGTCCCACGCCAGATTGCGATGTATCTCTGCCGGGAAATGACTGACAAGTCGCTGCCCCAGATCGCCCGTACCTTCAACAAGAAGGACCACACCACCGTCCTTCACGGATGGCGCAAGGTGAAGAAGCAGATGCAGACCGATGCGGACATGGTCCGCGACGTCGAACGGGTCCGCGAAGCGGTGTTCGACATTCAGGCAGAAGGAAATAGCTAAATTCTGACAGTTCTGCGCAGTGTTTGACTGGCAGGGGCTTGCAATTTGGCTGATTTTGACAAGGGTACTCGGCCCGCTTCCTTTCCGGAGGCGGGTCGATTCGACTAAAGACCCCCAATGACCGGGCACAAAAGGAAGCGGCACCGAAGACCGCTGCACAGATGGACTGACCAATGAAGCTGACGATTGAACGAAGTGACCTGCTGAACGCGCTCTCACACGTCCAGAACGTGGTCGAGCGGCGTAACACGATCCCGATCCTGTCGAACGTTCTCATTGAGGCCAAGGGCAGCCAGGTCACCTTTGTCGCAACCGATCTCGACATCGAGGCCGTCGACAGCGCCGATGCGCAAGTGTCCAGCGAAGGCGCCATCACTGCGCCTGCCGGCACCCTGTTCGACGTCGTTCGCAAGCTGCCATCCGGCGCGGATGTCGAGCTTGAACTCAATCCGGAAAACCGCCGCCTGTCGATCCGTTCCGGGCGCTCCCAATTTGCGCTGCCGACCCTTCCGGCCAGCGACTTCCAGACCATGACCGGCGATGACAGCGCGATCCAGTTCGATGTTGAGGCTGCAGATCTGCGCCGTCTGATCGACAAGACGCGGTTTGCCATCTCCACCGAAGAGACCCGTTATTATCTCAACGGCGTCTATCTCCACACCGCCGATGGCGAGAACGGCAAGGTGCTGCGCGCGGTCGCCACTGACGGCCACCGCCTCGCGCTCGCAGATTGCGACGGCCCGGCCGGCGCTGAAAACCTGGACGGCGTGATCGTCCCGCGCAAAGCCGTTGCGGAAGTGCGCCGCCTGATCGACCAGGCCGATGGCGACGTTTCCATCGGTGTCTCGGAAACCAAGATCGTGTTCCGCGCCGGCCGCGCCGTACTGACTTCAAAGCTCATCGACGGCTCATTTCCGGACTATCAGCGCGTCATTCCAAAGGGCAATGACAAGCGCCTCGTCATCGACAACAAGGCCTTCGAAGCCGCCGTCGACCGCGTCTCCACCGTCTCGGCAGAGCGCTCGCGCTCGGTGAAGCTCTCGCTCAGCGAAGGCAAGGTCGTCCTGGCGGTCAATTCCGCCGAGACCGGTCAGGGCCATGAGGAAATTGAGTGCGACTACAGCGCCGACGCCATGGAAATCGGCTTCAACGCCAAATACCTGCTCGATGTGACCGCGCAGATTGTCGCTGAAGACGCTGAATTCATGCTCAACGATCCAGCCTCCCCCGCCCTGATCCTCGATCCGGGTGATCCAGCGGCCCGCTACGTCCTGATGCCGCTTCGGGTGTAAGTCCGGGCGATGACCGCCCTCACCCGCCTGCGCCTCAAGAATTTCCGCAATTACGAGACCGTTTCGCTCGATCTCGATGGCCGCCATGTCTGCCTCTATGGCGCAAATGGCGCGGGCAAGACCAACCTTCTGGAAGCGGTCTCGCAGCTCGGCCCCGGCCGGGGCCTGCGCTCAGCCACGCTGGCAGAGCTCACCCGCCACAATGCCGAGACCGGCTGGACGGTGTCTGCCACGCTCGATGACCGCAAGATCGGCGTCGGCCTTGAGACAGATGGCGCCTCCTCCAAACGCATCGTCCGCATCGATGGAGCGCCCGCGCAAGCCTCAGACCTTGCCGAGCTTGTTCGCATCGTCTGGCTGACGCCTGCCATGGACAGCGTCTTTCGCGGCGGCGCCTCTGACCGGCGCCGCTTCTTTGACCGGCAGGTCATGGCGCACATTCCCTCGCACGGCCCCGCCGCCGCCCGCTATGAGCGCGCCATGCGTGAGCGCAATACGCTGCTGGAGCGCGGACACGTTGACCCGGCCTGGGCCGACGCTATCGAGACCCGCATGGCCGAAGCTGGCGCAGAGCTGGCAATCAATCGCGCCACCGTCCTTGAGAGCCTGCAATCTGCCGTTGATGCCCGCCCGGACGGCTATTTCCCGAAAGGCGACCTCACCCTGGACGGCGCGTCCGAGCAGGCCGCCGCCGCCGGGGAGGACTTCAAGTCCATCTTCGAAAACCTGCTCGAAGCCTATCGCTCCGGGCGCCGGCGCGACATGGCCGCAGGCCGCGCGCTCAACGGCCCACACCGCACAGACCTCGCCGTTATTCACCGTCCCACAGGCATGCCTGCGGGCGACGCCTCCACCGGCCAGCAAAAAGCGCTCCTGATCGGGCTGATCCTGGCCTCGGCGAAAGCCCTCACCCTGTCCGGCGAAGGCCCGGCCCCCATCCTCCTGCTCGACGAAGCCGCCGCGCATCTCGATGCAGACCGCCGCGCCGCCCTCTTCGATGAATTGTGCGACCTTGGCGGACAGGCCTGGCTGACCGGCACCGAAAAATTCCTGTTTGAGGCCTTCGGGGAACGCGCACAGCGATTTGCCGTTTCCGATGGCGCCCTTGACACCCCCACTGCCTGATCGCGGGGCTAAAACCCCGCCTTTACAATCAGATACAGCTTCAGCCTTGCTTTTGCGTACAGTTTGACGCACGTCATCATTGAGAGATAAAACGGGAACACTTGTTTAACGAGTGCCAAAAGGGTCGAATGTTCCGATGAAAGAAAGCGCGAGACTGGCGGCCCTCTATGCAACCAATCTTCTTGATTCAGAGCCTGATCCCCGCTTTGACCGGTTAACCCGTCTGGCGGCCAACTCGCTTGAAGTCGAAACCGCGCTTGTTTCGCTGATCGATACCGACCGCCAGTGGTTCAAATCCTGCTACAATTTCGATGGCACTGAAACGCAGCGCGATATCGCCTTCTGCGACTACGCCATTCGCGCCAATGAAGTGATGATCGTGCTCGACGCGGCGAAGGATCCGCGTTTCGCAGACAATCCCCTCGTCACCGGTGACCCCTTCATTCGCTTCTATGCTGGCGCCCCGCTGATCACCAAGGACGGCCACGCGCTCGGCACGCTTTGCGTGATCGACACCAAACCGCGCGAAACATTTGACGACGCCGACTGCCAGATCCTCGAGGACCTCGCCGCCAGCGTGATGGCCGAAATCGAAGCCCATGCGCAAAGACGCGAAGTGGAAGATCTCGCCGTTGTCGTGCGCGAGCTGGAGCATCGCATGGGCAATATGTATGCCCACGTGTCCTCGCTCATCTCATTGCTCGACAAGTCTGATGTCGACCACGACGAGTTCGTTCGGCGCCTGCGCGACAAGATCAGCGCGCTCGGCATCACCCAGTCGCTGATATCAGCCAATTCCGGTCAGTCGGTGTCCATTCGTCAGCTGACGGTCGGCACACTTGAGCCGTTTTCCGCCGGGCCAGACCATAGAGCGGCGACGGTCCAGACCGATGGCGATTTCGATATTACGCCGCGAGCCGCCTTTGCCCTGTCTCTGATGGTCAATGAGCTTGCGACCAATTCCATCAAGCACGGCGCGCTTGGCACCAGCGGCGGCAAGGCCCACGTCAGCTGGTCACACGAGAATGACGAGGTCAAATTCATCTGGCGCGAAAGCCTCAGCGAGAACCGGCCCGAAAGCGCGACAGGCTCAGGCTTTGGCAACATGATCCTCAACCGGATTGTGCCGAAGACATTTGGCGGGGAATCGAACACCGAGCTCTCGGAAGACACCTATACCTATTCGGTAACCGCCCTCCCGACCCGCATCATCTACGTACCTGAAGCCGATTGACGGTCAGGCTCCGGAGCCGCCCCTAAAGCGCCCCGCCTGAATCAATATCGCAATGCCGGGACAGCAGGTCGATCCGCGCTGAATATTTTGCCGGCAAAAGCCGCTTCAGCTCTGGCCGGTCGATCTGATTGCAGCTCATCAGACCCAGCACGAGTTGGGTGTCCGACTGGATTTCCTGCATCTCCTCGATCGCCTCGCGCGAGCCCTTGGCCGCCCGCAGCGCCGCCTCATTCTCCATTGCTGCGATATTGCGCACGGTGAGATTCCAGGCCAGCGGCAGAATCTCATCGATCCGGCCGGTATGGTCCAGAGCCGTCTGCCAGTCCTTGTCGAGGATATGAATGAAGCCGATATTCTCTTCCGTATAGGCAACGCCCACCGGGGTTGAGCCGCGCGCGCCCCGGATACGCGCGGCTTCCCGCAGCTCAGCCAAAGCTTCCTGCAAGGCGGCCTCAGAGTCGCGCCCGGCCGGCAGTTGCTCACTCGCCACCAATGCGACCAGCGTCGTCCCGACCCCGTGATGGGCGAGCTGCGCATGCAGCAGCGTCTCCTCAAAGTCGCCGCCTTCGAGCATCGTCGCCGCCCGGCTGAAGGCTTCATAGGCCAGCAAGGCATCGCCGCGCTTGCGAAGGCACTGGCCCTTCCAGAGGAGCAGCATGGGCGCATCGAGTCCGCGCGCTTCCGCCTGGTTCACATAGTCGACAACCGTCGAGCAGCCCCGGTTCCAGCCAAGCGAGCTGGCATTCGCCGCGCGATACTCCAGCGCCGCCAGCCCGGCCGCGCCGCGCGCCTGAACCGCCAGTGTTTCACCATTCTCCAGCAGGGATGTCATCGCCCCCTCAACCGTGTCGGCATTGTCGCCGCTCCAGTCATTTAACGCCGCCTGCAATTGCAGACGTTCGCCCTGGCTCAGCATGTCCTCGCGCGCGCCATCCGCGCGCAGCACCACCGCGACGACCTGCGCGGTGACTTCATTCAGCGGCACACCCAGAAAATGCTGCTGGGCCAGTTCGACCGCATTTTCCCTGTAACCAGAGACCTGACGGGTGGCTTCCGCACGCTGGATATCCCGCGCCAGTTCTGCCTGTTTTCGCGCGGCGTCATTTTCCTCGCGAATAGCAACGAGGGCGGCCTGCGTGGATTCGCGCTGGCGCCCGGCTTCACCGGCCACGATGCGAAGGTTCATCTCATTCAGGCGGGTCTGTTCGGCGTATTTCGCCTTCAGCCCGCCAAGCTCCATGTAGAAATAGATCACGCTGCCCGCCACGATGACGGCGGCCATGCCGATAATTCCGGCAAGCGCGGTCATCAGAAAGCGGAAGCTCTGCTGCTCTTCGCGCAGCTCGGCCAGAAGGTCCGCGGATGTCACGCGCTGGTCTGGTCTTGTGTCCGTCATTCAGGTTTCACCCTCAATTCCCCAATGCCTCGCTCTGCCATCTCAGCCCGGCTCAGCTTCACGTTTCCAGATTTCGTCCCCGAACAGGGGCTCCAGCAACAGTTTCATTGCGGTCGTCTGGTCGTCCTCGCGAATAAAGGCTTCGGCGATCATCAGCTTGATCCGCATCTGCCTGAACCGCCACATGCGCAAGGCCGCGCCCACCGCCGTCATCATGCAGAAATTCGTCGCGCCCAACATCCGTTCAGGATTGCTGGCAAAGAAGCCGCTTCCCACGGGTAGAGGATATTTCCCCGACAAGGTGGAGATGAATGTCGCAAAGCAGCCAATCGTCGCGATGATCGCGATTACCAGAATGTAGCGTGACAGGCGCGCCCGCTCCTTGATCTGCTTGCGTTGGCGCCCCAGCAGCCGGTTCATCGTGTCCATGGCTCTGGAAGGTCCGCAGTTCAGGGCGGCAAGTCAATCCAATTCCCAAATTCAGGTCGACAGGCTCACCCGGCTTGTGACTTGAGCCTGCAGCCCGGTCAGCCTAGGACTATCGATCTGCTTTCAATCAATAAATTGCAACGGGTGGGGAGAGATATGCAGGAACAGCTGCGCGATCACTATAATAATCCCCTTCTGCAATCGCAGATCGAAAAAGCGATGGGCGCGCTCGACCTTAGCCCGGAGACCGTCACTCACACCGATCTTGCACCAATCGAGGAATTCCACATTGGCGGCCGCGCAGCGACCGAAGCTCTCCTGCCCTTGCTAAGGCTGGGCGAGGGCCACGAAGCACTCGACATTGGTTGCGGCACAGGCGGCACGGCGCGCTACGCAGCCGCCACTTATGG
This sequence comes from Henriciella litoralis, assembly GCF_002088935.1. NCBI lineage: Bacteria > Pseudomonadati > Pseudomonadota > Alphaproteobacteria > Hyphomonadales > Hyphomonadaceae > Henriciella > Henriciella litoralis. Next base: position 2,608,526 of record NZ_NCSS01000006.1, on the reverse strand, counting down.
CTGCGATGTGACCGGCATCGACCTGACCCCCGTTTTCATCGAAACCGGAAAATCGCTATCGGCCTGGCTCAATCTCAGCGCACGGGTCACGCTGGAGCGCCGCTCTGCCCTCGATACAGGCTTGGACGATGGCAGGTTCGATGCGGCCTGGATGTTTCATGTTGGCATGAATATCGCGGAGAAGCGTGAGCTCTTTGCCGAGCTGACCCGCATCCTGAAACCGGGCGCCGGCCTGCTCGTCTATGACATCATGCGCGGCGAGGATGAGACGACACCGCTGACCTTTCCCCTGCCCTGGGCAAGTGATGCATCGCACAGCTATGTGGCCTCGCCCGACGACTATGAAGCCGCGATGGAAACGGCCGGCCTCATCATCGATGGTGTTACGCCGCGCCAGGATCTCGCAGAGCGTTTCTTTGACCGAATGACGTCAGGCGGCACCGGCGCCAACAGCCCGCTCGCGACCTCGCTGCTGATGGGCGCTGACGCCGCAGAGAAAACCTCCAATCTGCTGGCGGCATGGCGGTCGGGCCAGATCATTCCCGTCCAGATTCTCGCACGAAAACCCGCAAACCCACCGGTTGCCGAGACTGACTGATTCGCGTAGAGCGTGTATAATTGCAAACTTAACCATATTAGCGAAAGCCCGCCATGACTGACCATATCAAGACCCAGCTTGCAGACCGTATCCTGACCATCACGATCAACCGCCCAGAGCGCAAGAACGCCCTCACCCAGGCGATGTATGGCGCGATGGCCGACGCGATCAATGACGCCAACACTAACAAGGCCATCCGCGCCATCATCATTACCGGCGAGGGCGATCTCTTCACGGCGGGCAATGACCTCACCGATTTCGCTAGCGACATCGCCCGTAAAGGCGGCAAAGCGCCGGTTCAGCGCTTCCTCGAAGCGATCCGCGACGCTGAAAAGCCGCTCATCGCGGCCGTCAACGGTCCGGCCATCGGTGTCGGCCTCACCATGCTATTGCATTGCGACATCGCCTGCGCCGCCGAAACCGCAGACTTCCGCGCGCCCTTCACCCAGCTTGGCCTGGTTCCGGAAGCCGGCTCCTCGCTGCTGCTGCCTGCCACGGTCGGCAATTCGATGGCGAATGAAATCCTGCTCGCCGGCCGTGTCCTCTCGGCCAGCGAAGCGCTCGCCTGCGGTCTGGTCTCGCGCGTCGTGCCCACCGCCGACATTCTCGCCACCGCCACTGGCATCGCCGCCAAAATCGCCGCGTCCGCGCCGTCTGCCATCGTCAAGTCAAAAGCCCTCATTCGCGGCAATCGCGACGCCGTCGAAGCCCGCATGACCGCCGAAGGAAAGGTCTTCGCCGAACAGCTGAAATCACCAGAATTCGCCGAAGCCGCCGCCGCCTTCGCCCAGAAACGCAAGCCGGTCTTCGCGGACGAATAGGCGCACCGTCCCGGCGCTCGTCCTTCGACGCCGCTCAGAATGAGCGCCCTGCCGCAACCTCTCAATCGCCCTCATCCTGAGCGAAGTCGAAGGACGAGGGCGTGCCCGGAGACATCAAAGCCCCTCAAACGCCCGCGCCCTACTCCACCGGCTTTGGCGGCGTATAGGACGGGTTCGGCGCGCGCACATAGAAGGTCACTTCCTGGCGTGAGCCCTGCCGCTCGGATGCCACCACAATCTGCGTGTCGCTGCCCTCTTTCGTCCACATCTCATCGGCGCGCGGACCATCCGGGTTCTCCGGCGCGGTATAGCGCCAGTCGGCAAGCTGCGGGCAAGTGCCCAGCATCCCGGCAATGCGCTGGCGCTCAGCGACCATGGCGGATGGCGCAACGACGTCATCGCCGGATGTCCAATAAGGCTGGCAGGAGAAATAATTCCACGGTCCGCCGCCGACATAGCCCTCTGGATCTCCCGCGATATAGACCCGGCATTTGTGCGACGGCTCCATGCCAAGCGAGGCCCGCCCCGGCTGTGTCCCCATGGACTGGCCCGCCCGCGTCTGTTCCGACAGGCTCATGAACGGCGTTTCCTCATCGCCTGCCGCGATCAACGGGGCGAGCTCATCGCAGATCGGCCAGCGATAGGCCTCCTCAGCCGCCACAGGCAGCGCCGCGGCGAGGCAGGCCGCGCTCGCAATCAAAGTCCGTTTCAACGTCATTCTCCTTCCCTCTCAGAGCCAGTCTGGCCTCTGGTTTACTGGCGCCGCCCACAATCGGGCAACACCCTCAGGGGGTATGGAAAAGCGCTCTTTTCCCTTTATCTGCGGACTGATTGGCGAACTTTTTACACACGCCGCCCCGACGCGCCGCAAGCCCCTGTTTTCAATGGACTAATAAACCCGTCCAATCCCCGCCCGGATTTCCCTTTCCGGTCCGTATCCTGTATATTTTTCAGGCGATTACACGAATCAAAAAGTAACGGGGAAATCATGGCCGATACGACAGACGAGATGCCGGAATATGGCGCTGACTCCATCAAGGTCCTGAAAGGCCTCGAAGCGGTCCGCAAACGCCCCGGCATGTATATCGGCGACACCGATGACGGCTCGGGTCTGCACCACATGATCTACGAAGTCGTCGATAATGCGATTGACGAGGCGCTGGCCGGCCATGCCGATGAAGTGACCGTCACGCTGCACGCCGATGGCTCTGCCGAGATTACCGACAATGGCCGCGGCATCCCGGTCGAAATGCACAAGGGCGAAGGCGTCTCCGCCGCCGAGGTCATCATGACCCAGCTGCATGCCGGCGGGAAGTTCGACCAGAACTCCTACAAGGTCTCCGGCGGCCTGCACGGGGTTGGCGTCTCCGTCGTCAACGCCCTCTCTGACTGGCTGGAGCTCACCATTCACCGCGCCGGCCACGAACACTTCGTGCGCTTCATCGATGGTGGCCGCGTCGAGGCCCCACTGGTTCAGCGCGGCGTCTCCCCGATGCGCGAGAATGGCAAGCCGCTGACCGGCACCGCCGTGCGCTTCATGGTCGCTTCCTCGACCTTCACCATGACCGAATATGACCGCAAGACGCTCGAACACCGTCTGCGGGAGCTCGCCTTCCTCAATTCCGGCGTGCGCATCGTCTTCCGCGATGAGCGCGGCCCTGAGACCTATGAAACCGTGCTGGAATATGATGGCGGCGTGAAAGCCTTCGTCGAGCATGTCGACCGCCAGAAGACCGCCCTCATCCCTGAGCCGATCTACGCCATTGGCGAAAAAGACGGAATCACGGTCGAGGTCGCGATGGAGTGGAACGACACCTATCACGAGCAGGTGCTCTGCTTCACCAACAACATCCCCCAGCGCGATGGCGGCACCCACCTTGCCGGCTTCCGCGGCGCGCTGACCCGGATCATCAACAAATACGCTGCCGAGACTGGCATCGCCAAGAAAGAGAAAGTCGACATCTCCGGCGATGACGCCCGCGAAGGCCTCACCTGCGTCCTTTCGGTCAAGGTGCCAGACCCGAAATTCTCCTCGCAGACGAAAGACAAGCTCGTCTCCTCCGAGGTCCGCCCCGTGGTCGAAAGCCTGATGGGCGAGAAACTCTCTGAATGGTTCGAAGAGCATCCGAAGGAAGCTCAGATGATCATGATGAAGATCGTCGAAGCCGCCGCTGCCCGTGAGGCCGCCCGCAAGGCGCGTGACCTTACCCGCCGCAAGACCGCGCTCGACATCACCTCCCTGCCCGGCAAGCTCGCCGACTGTCAGGAGAAAGACCCGGCGAAATCCGAAATCTTCATCGTCGAGGGTGACTCCGCCGGTGGTTCTGCCAAACAGGGCCGCGACCGGTCGAACCAGGCGATCCTGCCGCTCCGCGGTAAAATCCTGAACGTTGAGCGCGCGCGCTTCGACAAGATGCTCTCCTCAGACCAGGTCGGCACGCTGATCATGGCGCTCGGCGCCGGCATTGGCCGCGATGAGTTCGACATCAACAAGCTGCGCTACCACAAGATCATAATCATGACTGACGCCGACGTTGACGGCGCGCACATCCGCACCCTGCTGCTCACCTTCTTCTACCGGCAGATGCCGGAAGTGATCGAGCGCGGCTTCCTCTACATCGCCCAGCCGCCGCTTTACAAGGTCAGCCGCGGACGGTCCGAACGCTATCTCAAAGACGATATCGAGATGGACAATTACCTCATTGAGGAAGGCACGACCGGCGAGGCGCTCATCCTCGGCGACGGCACCCAGATTGCCGCCGAGGACCTCCGAGAGAACGTCCGTCAGGCCGCAAGCTTCAAGACCGCCCTCTGGCGCCTGTCGCTGCGCGCCCCTGGCCACATCGTCGAACAGGCCGCCATCGCTGGCGCGCTCGCCCCAGACGCGGACGAGACCAACGCCACCAAGACTGCCGAACGCCTCAACCGCATCGCCGAAGAAGGCGAAGACACATGGGAAGGCAGCTTCGAAGATGGCAGCCTGATCCTGCGCCGTGAAGTGCGTTCGGTTGAAGAAAAAGCCGTGCTGGACCGCACCCTCCTCGCCAGCCAGGACGCGATCCGCCTCAACAATCACGCGACGCAAATTCGCGCGCTTTATACCGAACCTGCCGTCCTACGGAACGACAAGTCCGGCGAAACCGTGGTCCACGGCCCCATCGACCTCTTCGAGGCCGTCCTCGCCTCAGGCCGCAAGGGCCTGAAGATCCAGCGCTATAAGGGCCTCGGCGAAATGAACGCCGACCAGCTCTGGGAAACCACGCTCGACTCCAACGCCCGCACCCTCCTCCAGGTCAAAGTCCACCACGCCGACGAAGCCGACGAAATGTTCACCCGCCTCATGGGCGACGTCGTGGAGCCAAGGCGCGAGTTCATCCAGGACAATGCGCTGGAAGCTGAGGTGGATGTGTAGGGAGGACTGATAATGCCGGAATGCTTCGTTATCTCCCCAATTGGGGAAGAAGACTCTGAAACACGCCGAAATGCTGATCGTGCGCTAAGCTATATTATTACTCCGCCTCTCGAAGCGGCTGGTTACACGGTGGTTCGCGCCGATAAGATCGAAAAAACCGGTATCATCACAACTCAAATTATTGAGAAAGTGCTGGAATGCGACTTGCTCGTCGCCGACTTGTCCGGTCGCAACCCTAACGTTTTCTATGAACTCGCACTTCGGCACGCAGCCAAAAAGCCATTTATTCAAATAATTAGAAAAGGCGACGAATTGCCTTTCGATGTCGCAGCAACTCGAACAATTCGATACGGTTTTGATGTTGAAGAAGCAAATAGGGCCGTCAATGAAATTGCGGCATTTATTAAAACTGTTGATTTGAATAGCGCGGATTCACCAGTTTCAATAGCAATTGACCTATATCGCCCGCCGGCAGATCAGTCGACTGTGGAGCAACAGGTCACAAAACTAAGGTCGGAAGTTGCTCAGATACTAAGTGAAATTCAAAGCTCTGAGAATCGGTCTTCTTTACATGACATGGATGATGTCATGTCCATTTTAGATGAAATTCATGCGGGCGTCCGCGAAAGTAACGGTGCGTTTTACACAGACAACCAAAAGATACTGTCCTCTCTCCTAAATAATGAAAACTTATTTGATCAGTATCCGCGTCATGTAATCGTGAATAGATGCGCGTCACTTGTGGAAGGGGATTTACCAAGTATCGCAAGCAATATTCGCCAAAGTCTTGACCCAGAGACCGGAGCCATTCGGGGTATACAATTACACGAAACCGTTCTCTCCCTTGAAAAGCTGATCATTGATTTGCTTGAGAGAGGCATACCGACAAAAAGTCGTCTTTTGGCAACTGTGGAACTCGCGACTTCCGCTTTGAAACGTATAGCAGAGGACGTTCCGCCGTTTTAGATTGCTGCGTACGCGCGATAGCAAACGAATTTGCAAGTCATAGTAACACTCAGCTAATTCGCCCTTAATTATATACATCTCTAATGGGCTTTTATATAAATTTGATTGTTTTGGGCGCTGGTTGTCCGCGGGTGTTACTTTTGACACCCTGAAACAAATCAAACATCCAAACACCGATCTTCCCCGCGCAGGCGGGGATCTCAGGCCGAAAAAGCACGATATATCCGCACGAGATTCCCGCCTGCGCGGGAATGATCGGACGTTGGAAGTCTGGAAGGGGTTTCAAAGCAGCGTGTCGGCAAGGCCCCAGCACTAGTTGAGCCCAAAGACGCCAACTCGCCCTGAAAACCTCAAAACAAATCATACACCCCACACCCGCCCCAAACACCGATCTTCCCCGCGAAGGCGGGGATCTCAGGCCACAAAAACACAACATATCCGCACCAGATTCCCGCCTGCGCGGGAATGATCGGACGTTGGAAATCTGGTAGGGTCCTCAAAGCAGCGTGTCGGCAAGGCCCCGGCACCAATTGAACCCAGAGACGCCAACTCGCCCTGAACACCTCAAAACAAACCAAACAACTCACACCCGCCCCAGACACCGATCATCCCCGCGAAGGCGGGGATCTCAGGCCGCATAAGCACCACACATCCGCACGAGATTCCCACCTGCGCGGGAATGATCGGACGTTGGAAATCTGGAAGGTATTCAAAGTTGCGTGTCAGCAAGGCCCCGGCACCATTTGAGTGCAAAGACGCCGAATGGCACACCGAGCCATTCGGCCATAGCCAGCCCTTTTCGATCTGTTGCAGGCGGTCAAGGCTGCCGCAGGCACGGCTCTGCCGCAGCCACTACCGTGGCCTTCTCCGCCTTCATTCGATCCACTGGATCGAATGATCGCTTCGCGACCGGCTACGAAGCCTTGAGGGCCTGAAACAGATGGAACATGTGCACACCCGCGAAATATAAGACCTTCCCCTCTCCCGGCTGCGGGAGAGGGGGTAGGGGTGAGGGCGCTAAGGTAGCAGATATCCACTGAACCCTCGTGTGGCATGAATCTTCCAGCCCTCATCCCCGGCCCTTCTCCCGCAATCGGGAGAAGGGGGGCGATAAGCGCAAGGCTTGGGGCTAAACCTTCCCCTCTCCCGGATTCGGGGTTCGAGGGATCAGCGAAAGCTCCAGTGGAGCTTTCGCCCCGAAAACGGGGCAGGGTGAGGGCGCTGCGGTCGCAGAAACCCACTGAACTCTCGTGCGGCACAAACCTTCCAGCCCTCATCCCCAACCCTTCTCCCGCAATCGGGAGAAGGGGGCGAAAGACGCAATGTTGCGCCCCACCCCAACCAGAGCGATAGTTGCTCACATGACCGACCATCCCTCCACACAACGCGCACGGAGCCTGCGTAGGCAAGCCAATCTCCCAGAGCGCAAGGCCTGGGAAACGCTGCGTCAGCTACGCGAGGAAGGGTTTGCCGTCCGCAGGCAGGTGGCCATAGAAGGCCTCACCGTCGACTTCGCGATCCGACAGATCCGTCTCGTCATCGAGATAGATGGCAGCATCCATGAGCGCGAGGATGTTCGCCTTAATGACATGGAACGCGATGCCCGGCTGGAAGCAGCTGGCTGGCGTATTCTTCGGCTTTCGGCTGAGACCGCGATGAGCCCCGATCATCTGATCACCGCCGTGCGGGCGGAAATTGAGCGGTTGAAGGCATAGCGTGAAAATTTGAGGAGGGTGCTTGAGGCGGAGCTTTCAGCCCTCACCCCTACCCCCTCTCCCGCAGCCGGGAGAGGGGAAGGTTTATCCCTTGACGTTGCGACTGTCGCCCCCTTCTCCCGATTGCGGGAGAAGGGCCGGGGATGAGGGCGCGAACGTTCGAAAAATCAACAACCTCCCGTGTGCCCAAACACCCCCAAAACAAAAATCCATCCCACACCGAAGCCCCACACCTATCCTCCCCCGCAGGATGACACACAGCGCCGAGCCCCACCTGAACGACATGCGAACCCGCGCCCTTGTGCTGCTGGCCGCGCTGGTTCAGCAGCTTCGCGCGCTGTTGCCGAACGGTGCACCGCTGCCAAAATCGTTGCGCTGTCTGATCCTGCGCCTGCTTTGCCCGGCCGAGGCGCTGATGCGCCGCGTCATCGCGCTCGCAGCGGCAGAGATTGAGCTTGCCGGGGAGGCCGCAGCGACGGACGCCGCGACAGCCAAAAAGCCCGCTTCAGAAAACACGGCCACCTCCATCAAAAAATCGAGCTTCACCCTCTTCGAAGCCCGCCCCGGCCTGAACGGCGCGCTAAATGGCGCACGCCCAGCTTTCGGCCCCGGCCCGCGTATTCTTGATCTGTCGAAACCTTATCCCGGCTCCACGCGCCAAAGCGACAAGGCCGGCAGCCCGATCGCCTTGCGCATCGCGGGTCTTGCCGCTGCCGTCGAAAACCCCGAACGCCTCGCCCGCCGACTTGCGCGCCTGCGCGCCCGGCGGCTCTCCACATCAAAGCGTGTCTCTTCGCGGCTGATCTGCCTCTCGCCACTGAGGCCCGGCTGGCCGCCCGGTGCGCGGCGAAAGGATTTGCCGGATGAGCTTTCTGCCTGCCTCTCAACGCTCTCCATTCCAGCCCGAAATGCGATGATTGTCCGCGACGGTCCTGGCGCGGGCGCACTTGGCATGCGCTGAATTCAAAAGAAAAAAGGCTGGGCGCCTCATCCGGCAGCGCCCAACCTTTTACCTCGCGCTCATCCCAGCGCGTATGTCAGACCAACTCGAAAACCCGCCGCCCCGTTCCGCCCTCTGTGGCACGTTTTCAACACGTGTTGCGTCAATCCCACACCCCTTCCGATGCAGGCGCGGCTTGACGGATCGCGGCTTGCGCGCCACTTCGCAGCCCATGTCTCTCAAGGAATATCCTCATACGCCCGATGGGCGCTATTTCGTCGCCGCCGGGAAACTCTGGCGCTGTTCTGACCCGCGTCTGACCGAGGCGGGCCGCAAAGCGCTGACCAAAAATCTGATGGCCGCGCGGCGCAAGATGAAGGAAGTCCAGAACAATGAGCGCCAGCTGAAAGCCGCCAAACGCGCCGTCAATGCTGCGAAAGAGGCGCTCGGCGAACGCGGGCCCGTCTGGTGGGATGATGGCGCGCCGGATCAGACGACCAAGGCGCCGCAGAACTCCACCTATAAGGATTGGTGGGCGAGCCTGTCAGACGAAGAACGCATTCGCGGCTATGAGACCGGCCGCGGCTAGTTGGCGCCAGCGCCGCAATCAGCCTCATAGCGCACCGCGATAAAGGCGGACGGATCATTGTTCGAATAGTTGAGCGCGTAATAGGGCTCAGACCGCGTCTCGCACCGGCCAAGGCTTTGGGCAGAGGCTTCCACGGCAGCGAAATCCACCTGCGCGCGCTTGTTCTCAAGGTTGACGAGATAAACAACCGGATAGGCGCTCGCCTCCTCTGGCAAGGTGGTCGGCGTTTCAGGCGGATGCAGGTTTTGCGTCCCGAGCGTCAGCACATAGGACGGCTCTGCAAAGCCGAGCGCGAGAACCCGGTCCGGCCCGGCTTCATCGCCGCAATCTTGATGCGGGATGCCGCAAACCTCTTTGAGGGCGAGCTTTGCCGTCTCCGTCGCCTGCACCCAGGTCTGCGTCGGCAGGACAAATATCCGCGCCTGCCAGCCGAGCACAAAGGCGGCCAGAACGCCGCCCACTATGGCAAGGCTAACCTTGCGCACAGCCATCGCGATCGTGCCGAGCAGAACGGCGCCGAGCCCGATCCACCAGAGGAACATTGGGTAATCGGTAGACCCCGCCCATTGGGCCAGAACAGTGTCCGTCGCGACCGTCTTGAAGTCGCCCGCCTTGTCCACCTGAAGCGCTTCGATCGCCCAGGGTGAGGTAAACGCGACCAGCGCCGCGCCGCCAATGAAGAAGAGCGCTGCCGACACGTAACGCGAGACCGGCACGCGCGCACCCTCGATCATCCGGATCGCCGCCCAGCCGCAGAGCAACCCGAAGGCCGGATAGGCCGGGAGGATGTAATGGCTGAGCTTGGTCAGCAAGAGCTCAAAGAAGATCCACGTCGTCAGCGACCACGCGACGAGAAATTTGAGCCCGTCCCGATCAACATCGCCAAGCGACTCCAAAGTCTTGTGACGCAGATAGCGCCAGACCAGCACAACGGCCGGCACCATCAACAGGATGCCCGGGAAGAACCAGGCTGGCAGGTGCATCAGGTGATAACCCGGCAGACCGCCATGCCCCTCGGAGGCAGAGACCAGCTTGTCTTTCAGATCCTTGCCGACCGCGCCTTCAACATACGTGCCCTGCGTCGCGATCTGGATCATGATGAACCATGGCAGCACCATCAGCACCGTGATCAGCGGCCCCGGCCACCAGCCGAGGCTTTTGAGCCACTTGGCGTCGCGCCTATCCCACAGCCACAGCACAAGGATCGCCATGCCCGCGACCAGCGAGATCACCGGGCCCTTGATCAGGAAGCCTGCCCCATGAATGATCCAGAAGGCAATGGCGAGGCGCTTGTCATTGTCCTTGCGAAGGTAAAGCCGGACCAGACACCCCATCGCCAGCGTGATGAGGAAGACGAGCACGCCATCTGTCTTTGAAATATGCGCTTCAGACGTCAGCAACAGGCTCGAGCCGAACAGCGCCGAGCCGACAAAGGCCGCCCGCCGCCCGATCGCAGCGATGCCCAGCCAGAAACAGGCGAGCACCGACAGCCCCGCCCCGATCCAGCTCGGCACGCGATAGGTCCAGATATCGAGATGCTCGCCTTCACCGAACGCGGCCGTTGCCCCTGCCTGCAGCCAGTGGATGCCAGCCGGCTTCTTGTTGCGATACTCATCTTGGTATCGGATGGTGATATAGTCGCCGGTCTCGAGGTATTGTTTCGAGGCCTGCGCAAAGCGGCTCTCGTCGCGGTCCAGCGCCGGCAGGTTGAACACACCCGGTGCCGCCGCCGACATGGTCAGCGCGAACAACAGGACCCAGGCTTTCCAGCCAGTTGAAAGTCGATCTATCCACGTCATTGCGAACAGGTTGTAGACTGGAATGTGCGGCGGTGAAACGTCCAAGCGCGGTGCTTTATCATATGCCGGTTTGATTTCGGGGAAACGCACTCTACGCTGCAGGCATCGAATGGCTTTAAAGGGGTAGCTGGCATGAAAGCCTGGTTTCGGATGGATCTTTGGAAGCGTGTGATGATCGGGCTGGTGATCGGCCTCATCATCGGCGCGGCGGTTCGCTACGGCATGATGTCTTCGATGGGTGAAGAAGCAGGCATCGCCCGGTCAAAGGAAATCGCAGCGATCTTCAAGCCGCTCGGCGATCTTTTCCTGAACCTGATCCGCATGCTGGTCGTGCCGCTCATCTTCCTGACGCTGGTCTCTGGTGTGCTGGCGCTTGGTGACCCGAGGAAACTTGGCAGTCTCGGTGGCCGCACAATTGGCATCTACATGGTGACGACCGCCGTCGCGGTGACAATCGGCCTGCTGATGGGGACAATCTTTCAGCCTGGCGCAGGCTATGATCTCTCCTCAGTGACCCCTGAACAGATTGCGCAGACGCAGGCGCGGCTGGAAGGCGGCGGCGCGCTGGAACAGGTCGGCGTCTACGAGTCCATCATGCGCACCATTCTCTCAATCGTGCCGACCAATATCGTTTCGTCCATGGCGAACGGCGATGTTCTGCCGATCATCTTCTTCGCCATCATGTTCGGGATTGGTATTCTCCTGGCCGGCGAAGCTGGAAAGCCTGTGGCAGCGGTTTTCGATTCCGGCGCTGAAGCGATCCTGAAGCTCACCCTGATCGTTATGGAAACGGCGCCCTTCGGCGTTGCCGCGCTGATGGCCTGGGTGATGGCAGATCAGGGGTTCAGCGTCGTCTCATCGCTGATGCTGATGACGGTCGCGCTTTACCTCGCCTGTATCCTGCACATGCTTTTGACCCACGGCTTCCTCATAAAGTTCGTCGCGCGCCTACCTGTGATACCGTTCTTCAGAGGGATCACGGACGCGCAGCTTGTGGCGTTTTCAACCTCGTCTTCGAGCGCCACACTGCCCGTCACGATGAGCGTTGCTGAGAAGAATCTCGGCATCGGCAAACCCGTCGCGTCGTCGGTTCTGCCGCTCGGGTCGACGATTAATATGGACGGCACCGCGCTCTATCAGGGTCTGATTGCCCTTTTCGCCGCGCAGGCGCTTGGTATCGATGTCTCTATCGGCATGTATTTCACCGTGGCCGTGATGGCGACGCTTGTGTCCATCGGCACGGCCGGCATTCCATCCGTCAGCCTGTTTCTCGCAACGACGACGCTCGCTGTTGTCGGCGCCACGCCAGACCAGATGTTTGTAATCCTGGCGCCGCTCTTCGCCTTTGACCGCCTTCTCGACATGATGCGCACGGTGACAAACATCACTGGTGATCTCGCCGTGTCCACGGTCGTTGCCAAATGGGAAGGTGAATTCGACGAGGAAGTCTATCTCGCCGAGGACAATACGACCGCAGAGATTGACCGGACACTCACCGGCGACCCCTAGGGTCTCGCCGACAGCGTTTCGCGCACGCAGGCCCCGATCAGCTTGGCCTCGGCCTCACGCGGGGAACCTGACCGCCACGCAATGCCGATCTGACGACCGATCACCGGTGTGTCGAAATCACGGAGCATGACATCCGTGCCCGCCGTGACGCCTGCATCTGCCGCGATCCGTGGCAATAGAGAGACGCCAAGGCCGCCCGCCACCATCTGGACGAGGGTTGCCAGAGACGTCGCGCCGATGTCGGAGCCGTTGCGTGGCCCGTTGAGCGAGCAGACAGACACCGCGTGATCGCGCAGACAGTGGCCATCCTCCAGCAGCAAAACATCCTCCCCGCTGATGTCATCAGGTACAAGATGCTTGGCGCTGGAAAGCGGATGGCCTTTCGGACAGATGAAGAGGAACTCGTCATCGCCCAGTATCTCGGTTTCGATACCGCGCGTGTCCCATGGCAGAGCGATGAGGGCGGCATCAATGGTGCGGCTACGCAACCCGTCGAGCAATCGATCGGTCTGATCTTCACGAAGATAGAGTTTCAGGTCCGGATGATCTTCGCGAAGCTTCGAGACCGTCCGCGGCAGGAGATAAGGCGCAAGCGTCGGGATGGCCCCGAGATGAAAAGGACCGGACAGGGGCGCACCGGCCTGGTGGGCCGCAGACACAAGGTCCGCCGCGCTCGACAGGATGCTGCGCGCCCGGCTGACCGCTTCCTGTCCCGCTGTTGTCAGCGACGCGCCGCGCGCCTCACGTTCGACCAGTTGCACGCCCAGAAGCGTTTCGATTTCCTTGATCGCGGAAGACAGTGTGGGCTGTGTAACATTGCAGACATCGGCAGCGCGCGAAAACGATCTTTCGTCAGCGAGCGCACACAGGAACTGCAATTGTCTAAGGGTCGGTAGATGCATAGAGGGAGTCTATCAAAGGGATTTTAATTATCAATTTGTTTTGTGCATCCAAGCATGCGACCCAGCAGAACAACATCATTGAGCTTTGCAAACACGCATAGCTCCTAACCGAAAAAAGGACCCTCTCAGATGCTAGGAATTGGCGACCACCTCCCAGACTTCAAAGTCGTCGGCGTAAAGCCGAAATTCATGAAACACGAACAGGACGGCGAAAGCGCATTCGAAGAACTGACGCGCGACAGCTTTGCCGGCAAATGGAAGGCCATCTTCTTCTACCCGAAGGATTTCACCTTTGTCTGCCCAACCGAGATCGCCGAATTTGGCCGTCTTGGCGAAGAGTTCGAGGACCGCGACTGTGTCGTGCTCGGCGGCTCGACGGACAATGAGTTCGTAAAGCTGGCCTGGCGCCGCGACCATCCGGATCTGGCTGAACTGCCAATCTGGCAATTCGCTGACACCAATGGCTCGCTTGTCGACGGCCTCGGCGTGCGCAACCAGGAAGAAGGCGTTGCCTATCGCGCGACGTTCCTCGTTGATCCACACAATGTGATCCAGCACGTCTACGTCAACAATCTCAATGTTGGCCGTAACCCTCAGGACACGCTGCGCGTGCTTGACGGTCTGCAAACCGACGAGCTTTGCCCGTGCAACCGCGCCGTCGGCGGCGACGTGCTGAACATCGCAGCCGAGTAAGCACCCGCGCGGCCAGTTGCGAACAGCACCGGCCGCGACTGATAAGGAAATCCCTGCCCGGCAGCCCATAGCGGCATCGGGTGGGGCTTTCTGATGCTCCGAAAAGGAATGTCCATGTCTATCGATACATTGAAATCTGCCCTGCCCGACTATGCCAAGGATCTGAAGCTGAATATCGGCTCGCTCTCAAATGAGACGATCCTCAACGATCAGCAGAAATATGGCTGCATGCTGGCCTGCGCCTACGCGATTGGCACTGCGGATATCATCAGCGCCATGCGTGCAGAGGCCGAGGCCCGGCTCTCGCCCGAAGCGGCGAAGGCTGCGAAAGCTGCGGCTGCGATCATGGGCATGAATAATGTCTACTACCGCTCGATCCACCTGCTTTCGAACGAGACGTACAAGACGCTGCCCGCGCGCCTGCGGATGAATGTCATCGGCGCGCCGGGGATCGAGAAACCCGATTTCGAACTCTTCTCAATGGCCGTCTCGGCTGTAAATGGCTGCGGCATGTGCCTCGACGCCCATGAGGCCGAACTGCGCAAGGCCGGGTTCACGTCCGAGCAGATACAGGCCGCCATCCGCATCGCCTCGGTGGTCAACGCGGTCGCTTGCGTGCTCGCCGCTGAACAGGTCGCCTGATCGAAATTTGGCCAGCCAATGGCCGTAGCCTCAGATTCTTTTGGGCTCGCGCCAGCTTCTTGGCTGGTCATAATCTTCTGTATTTTCCGAAGAAAAGCGAAGATCGGCGGCGGTGTGGTGATGAATTCAAATTTTTAAATTTGGTGATGTAGTTGGATTTTTCTTCTGGTGGCGTAATCTGAACTCTGATGGTTTTCGGATCTTTGCCTGTCTGGCCAGGTCTGTGAGAACGCATCACAGGGGTCACACAGAACAATGGAACTTGGCGCTCCCAGCCTCTCCACCCGTCTTATCCGGCTCGAACCGCTGTCCGAAGCTCATCGCCACATCCTGAGCAAAACTGACGCCGTGGACCATATGTGGTCGTCCATGCCGGTCATCGCGACCGGCACGAACTTCGATGCCTACTTCGATCACACGCTCAAAATGGCAGAACTCGGCACCGGTCTCGGGCTGGCGGCGATTAATATTGAAACCGAAAGCCTGGTGGGCCTCGCCGCCTTCCTGGCCCCCAACCGGCTGAACCGCCGCACGCGTATTGGCTATACATGGCTGCGCAAGGAACTGCGCGGCACATCCGTGAACGACCACATCCAGTTCCTGATGCTGAAACGGGCCTTCCAGTGGCGGGCGCGCCGCGTCGAGTGGTGGATTGCAACGCGGAACAAGCGGGCAATTGGGTCAATTGAAAAGATTGGGGCGGTCTTTGAAGGCACTCTGCGCAGTCACACCCCCTTTTCAGACGGGACCTGGGCCGACATTGCCGTCTACTCGCTTGTCTCTGATGAGATCCGCAGGGCGATGGTGGGCATTAGCGCCCGCATTGATGAGCATCATCCGGCCCAATAGCCTTGATTTAAATGGCTGGGCGTGCTTTACGCGCCTCAAATCCGCGCAAAACATGAAGCGCACTTTTCCGGGACGAGAGCCCGGCGAAGCCCCCGCCCGGCGAATTTTCGCTCAGCGGGGCTCTCATGCTTTGCGCGATACGTACCGAGCGCCTACCTGTCATATATTGGCAGGACAGCAAGGAGTAACGCGATGTTTGACGCGCTAACAGACCGCCTTGGCGGTATATTCGATGGACTGACCGGGCGCGGCGCCCTGTCGGAGAAGGACGTTACGTCGGCCCTTCGCGAAATCCGCGTCGCCCTGCTCGAGGCTGACGTCGCCCTGCCAGTCGTGAAAGACCTGATCGCCAAGATCAAGGAACGCGCGGTTGGCGAGGAAGTCATCCGCTCGGTGAAGCCGGGTCAGCAAGTCGTCAAGATCGTCCATGATGGCCTCGTAGAAATGCTCGGCGGCGAAAACGCCGATACCGGCCTTCGCGTCGACAATCCGCCATCCGTCATCATGATGGCTGGCCTTCAGGGCTCTGGTAAGACGACCACGACGGCGAAGATCGCCAAGCGTCTGTCTGAACGCGACAAGAAAAAGGTCCTCCTCGCCTCACTCGACGTTCGCCGTCCAGCCGCGATGGAACAGCTCGCCATTCTGGCAGACCAGCTGGGCGCGAACGTCACCTCACTGCCAATCGTGAAGGGCCAGTCCCCGGCTGAGATCGCGCGCCGCGCGCTGCAGGCGGCCAAGCTCGGCGGCCATGACGTCGTCTTCCTCGATACCGCAGGCCGCACCTCGATCGATGAGCAGATGATGGCCGAGGCGGCTGAGATCGCGAAGATCGCTGAGCCGAAGGAAACCCTCCTCGTTGCCGACGCGCTGACCGGTCAGGATGCTGTCGAGACGGCCCGCCGCTTCCATGAGCGCCTGCCGCTGACCGGCCTTGTGCTGACGCGTATGGATGGCGATGGGCGCGGCGGCGCTGCGCTCTCGATGCGCGCGGTCACGGGCCTGCCGATCAAATTCCTCGGCACGGGCGAAAAGCTCGACGGGCTCGATGCCTTTGATGCCAAGCGCGTTGCCGGCCGTATCCTCGGTCAGGGCGACATTGTCTCGCTGGTGGAGAAAGCTGGCGACCAGCTCGACGCTGAAAAAGCCGAGCGCATGGCCAAGAAGATGCGCAAGGGCGAGTTCGACCTCGACGATCTTCGCGACCAGCTCAAACAAATGCAGAAAATGGGCGGCCTTGGCGGCATTATGGGCATGCTGCCCGGCGCCAAGAAAGCGAAACAAGCCATGGCGTCGGCTAATCTCGATGACAATGTGCTGAAACGCCAGGAAGCGATCATTTCGTCCATGACGAAGAAAGAGCGCGCCAAACCAGCCCTGCTCAACGCTTCGCGCCGCAAGCGGATCGCCGCTGGCGCCGGCGTCGATGTGTCTGACGTCAACAAGGTGCTGAAGATGCACCGCCAGATGGCCGACATGATGAAGAAGGTCTCGCGCGGCGGGATGAAAGGCATGATGGGCGCGCTCGGCGGCGCTGGCGTGTCTCCGGCTGATCTTGCCAAGATGGGCAAGGGTGGCCTTCCCGGCGGCATGGGCGGCCTCGGCGGCGGCATGCCGGGCGGACTTCCTGGTGGTCTGCCGGGTCTTGGTGGGGACAAGAAGAAGTGACCGTCTCAAACCATTGCAAACTCTGCCATACCGCACGTTCCGACGATGCGAGCAAATGCCCCGGCTGTGGTGCTTGGAGCGCGAGTTTAATGCCCTTGAAGGCGCTGTCAGCGATATTCGTGGCAGCGATAACGGCGATGATCGGCTATGCCGTATTTAATCCGCCAAGTTATTTCGACGCGGGCCACTGGTTCCTCTTGAGTGCCTGCTGGCTTGCTACAGTGGCGGTAGGGTCGCTCCTTATTTGGGCCACGCCGAAGCGCATGTGGTACTCGAAGATCGGAGGTCCGGTATGACCAACGCCCTCCCCGAACTCGAACGCCTGCGCGCCAGCATCGACAATATGGATGCGATCCTGCTGCACACGCTGGCTGAGCGCTTCAAGCTGACCCAGCAGGTCGGCGTTCTGAAGGCGCAGCATGATCTGCCGCCGTCAGACAAGGCCCGCGAAGCGCGTCAGATCGAGCGGCTGCAACGCCTCGCTACCGAAAGCGGCCTCGACCCGGCCTTTGCCGAAAAATTCCTCAATTTCATCGTGGCCGAAGTCATTCGTCACCACGAGAAAATCCGGGAGGATCAGGGATGATCCTTCCCGCTTTTGATCCGCAGACACCTGCGCAGGCAGGTGTCCATGGAAACCTCTTTCCCCGTCGTGCCGCCTCTGAGGTTGCATCATGGGTCCCTGCCTTCGCAGGGACTGGCGGACTAGGGAAATACGCCTCTAACCTTGCCCCTTACGAGCAAGGCGAAGGCGCAGCGGCCTCTGGCGTCAGCCAGACACGGGCCGCGAGCAATACATTCAAGACGCCATAAGACACTTAAGGAGATACACCATGGCCCTGAAAATCAGACTCGCCCGCGGCGGGTCCAAAAAACGTCCATTCTACCGGGTTGTTGTCGCTGACAGCCGCGCGCCACGTGATGGCCGTTACATCGAGAAAATCGGCACCTATGACCCGCGTCAGCCGAAAGACAGCGAAGAGCGCGTGAAAATCGACGCCGAGAAAGCTGCCGAATGGGTCAAGAAAGGCGCCAAGCCAACTGACCGCGTCGCTCGCTTCCTGAGCAACATCACCGTCGAAGGCGAAAGCAAGCCGATCGTCGAGTGGGAGCACGGCAACAACCCGAACAAGGGCGAGCCAGGCACGAAGGCGAAAGAACGCATCGAAGAGAAGGCTGAAAAAGAAGCTGCTCGCAAGGAAGCTGAAGAAGAAGCCAAAAAGGCCGCTGAAGAAGCGAAAAACGCTCCGGCTGAAGAAGAAGCACCTGCCGAGGCAGAAGCTGAAGCGACCGAAGAAGAAAAAGCCGAATAGGCTCTTCGTCTTTCAGGACATTGAAAAGCCGGGCAGGAAACTGCCCGGCTCTTTTTTTTGTGCGCGGGGTGGGCCCCGCGACGTATGATGTGAACTGCTTCGTCCTTCGACAGGCTCAGGATGAGGCTTCGACAGGCTCAGGATGAACCAATGCCTGCAACGCTTGCACCAGCCTACATCTGCATCGTCCAGCCTTCGACGCCCATGGCGGCCTGACGGACCGCTTCGGACATGGTCGGGTGGGCGTGGCAGGTGCGGGCGACATCTTCAGAGGCCGCGCCAAACTCCATAGCGACACAGATCTCGTGGATCATTTCGCCGACGCCAACACCCATCATGTGCGCGCCGAGGATCCGGTCTGTCTTTGCGTCCGCGAGGATCTTCACGAAGCCAACCGTCTCGTGATTGGTGCGCGCGCGGGAGTTGGCCATGAAGGGAAACTTGCCCTTCTTGTATTCGATGCCGGCTTCTTTCAGCTGGGCTTCTGTCTTGCCGACCCAGGCGATTTCCGGATTGGTGTAGACGACACTCGGGACAAGATTATAGTCCACATGGCCCGCCTTGCCGGCGATCAGTTCTGCGACGGCTGCGCCATCATCCTCGGCCTTGTGGGCCAGCATCGGGCCTTCGATACAGTCGCCAACGGCCCAGACGCCGTCAGTCACTTTGAAATGGTCCGTCGTTTCAATGACGCCGCGCTTATTGGTCTTGCCGCCAATTGCTTCAAGGCCGAGACCTTCCGTGTACGGAACACGGCCGACAGCGACGATAACCGCGTCGGCTTCAAGCACTTTCTCGTCGCCGCCCTTGGCAGGCTCCATAAAGAGTTTCAGCTTGTCCGACATCTTCTCAACGCCAGTGACCTTCATGCCGAGCTGGAAGTCGAGGCCCTGCTTCTTGAAGGTACGCTGAGCTTCCTTGGCGATCTCATCGTCTGCGCCCGGCAGGATACGGTCGAGATATTCCACCACGGTCACTTCAGACCCAAGCCGCGACCAGACAGAGCCAAGCTCCAGTCCGATGACGCCAGCGCCGATCAGGATCAGTTTCTTCGGCACCTCTTTAAGGGCGATGGCGCCGGTATTGGTAACAACGCGCTCTTCATCGATTTCGATGTTTGGCAGGCTGGTCGGCTGGGAGCCGGTCGCGATGACGATATTCTTGGTGTCGAGGGTCTGCGTCTTGCCGTCTTCGCCGTCGACCTCAACCTTGCCAGGCCCGGCGATCTTGCCGAAGCCCTTGATGTAGTCGACCTTGTTCTTCTTCATCAGGAATTCGACGCCTTGCGTCAGGCCTTCGACGGCCTCTTCCTTCTGGCCCATCATGGCGGGCAGATCGAGCTCAACCTTGCCGGCCTTGATGCCGAGCTTGGCAAAATCATTCTTCGCGGCCGCGAACAGCTCAGAGGCATGCAGCAGAGCTTTGGACGGGATACAGCCAACATTCAGACAGGTGCCGCCGAGCACGCCGCGCTTTTCGATAATGGCCGTCTTGAGGCCAAGCTGGCCCGCGCGGATTGCGCAATTGTAGCCGCCCGGCCCGCCTCCGATGATAACGACGTCGTAAGTCTCTGACATGGCAGTTTGCCCCTGATTTCAGTGATACTGGTTTCGCCAGCGAACCTAAGCACTCACCGGTCGAAATCAATGAGCTCTCAGCCTCATTTGCGGTGAACGAAGACGAAGACCCCGAAGATCACCAGAAGGAAGGGGGCAAGGATCGCCTCATCGCTCCACAGCGTATAGTCGGCTGTTGTCGCCATGAGCGCGGTGACGAGCGCAAACAACACCGCGCCAATGCCGAACAGCCAGGCGCCGCCGCGCAACGCCCCAATGGCGAGAAGCCCGCCAAGGATCATCAGAGATGTGGAAATCAGTCGGATAAGCGACACGGGCGGGTTGAGCAGCTCTGTCATCAGATCGCTGCCAAATGAGATCTGGCGCATGATCGGGGTGATCGTCTGCCACAACATCCAGCCCGCAACCGCGACGCCGACAGCTCCGGCCATTCTTCGGATCAGCATAGGCGCTCCCTCAGCGT
This sequence comes from Henriciella litoralis, assembly GCF_002088935.1. Taxonomy (NCBI): domain Bacteria; kingdom Pseudomonadati; phylum Pseudomonadota; class Alphaproteobacteria; order Hyphomonadales; family Hyphomonadaceae; genus Henriciella; species Henriciella litoralis. The sequence goes on along the minus strand of NZ_NCSS01000006.1, from coordinate 2,588,070 downwards.
TTCAGCCCCTGTCTTCCGCTATCATCCAACGGTGTATCGGTCCCCAATGCAAGCGCAGTGCGCTTCGCATTGCAGCCTTGTGGCGCTAGCGGCGCTAGCGGCGCTGGCGGGCGAGCATGCGCCGGCCCTCCATGGCAAACTGGGCGCGCTGGCGGGCAATGGCTGCAGGCACAGGACCACGCCGGCGCCGGATAACCGGCGCTGCAGGCTCTACCAGTTCGGGGGTCTGGTCCCTCCGCGCCATCAGCTCTTCAAATTGTTCGCGGGTGAGATGGACGCCGCCGCTCTCGTCCTGCTCGGCTTCTTCGCTCGCGGCCGGTTGGTCGCGAAGGGCCCAGACTGCGGCCCCCAACAGAGCGATGATGATCACAGCCCCCGCCAGAATGCCCTCGCCACTGTTGGGATGGCTAAGCCAGCCGGGCTGAAGCTCAACGAGGAACATGCTTGGCCAGGCGGCGCAGCAGGCCATAATGTACCAGAGCACCCCGCCCTTTCGCCTGTGCGCGACACAGATCGAGGCGGCATAAAAACAAAGTGCAGCCAGAAAGCACGGCGCGCCATAGGCAAATCCAAGCTGGCGCCAATTGATATTATCGAGACCGGAAGCCGGATCCGCCTGAAGGAAAAGCCCAAGAAACATCATGATGCTTGGCCAGCGGATTGCCGTCAGCGCGCCGAACGCAAATGCGATGGCAAGCGCTGAAACAAGAAGGGCAATCAGACGTCGTGACATTGCCGTCTTATACAACAGCTCCGATTTAGGCTGGATGAATACGAGGTTGCAATTGCCTCGGCTCCGGTAAGTCCCTGTTCACATATTCGAGCGTTCCCGTTGCCAGTTGAGCGCGTTGCGCCATATCTTGCGTCATGACTGACGCATCCCCCTCCTTCCGCCGCACCGCCTTACTGCTTAGCGGCGCTGGCGCCCTGCCTTTCATCGGCCTTGTCATCGCCATGGCAATACTGGAAGCGCCGACAAATTCGACAGCGGGCTTGTGGCTGCAGACCTATGCAGCGGTGATCCTGAGCTTTTTAGGTGGCATCCGATGGGGGACCGCGATTGCAGCGCCGCCGTCCAGCCCCTTGCCGCTCGCCATCTCCGTGCTGCCGGCATTGGCGGGGTGGGCGATGCTGCCCCTGGCGATCATCCTGCAGCCCGGCCCGAACTGGTATCTCGGCTATGCGCTGGCCTTTGCGCTGCAGCTGGCCTGGGACTGGCGATCGGCCGCGGTGCCCGCATGGTTCAAGCCAATCCGTCTCGGTGTCAGTCTGGTCGTAATTTCAAGCCTGATCGGCGCCTGGGCGGTTCAGACCTATCTGTTCTAGGTCGCCTGTCAGTCAGATACTTTTGGCAGGGCCACAGCGGCCGCGGCGAAGCTAATCGCGCTCAGAATAATCGAGACGATCGCATTCCAGCCTGCCATGGAGAGGCCCAGCATCCGCCAGGGCGCGTCAAGGCAAGAGGCGGTCGCGGTGCGCTCATCGATGCCATCGAGGCTGAGGCTCATCACGTCGACAGCGCCTTCGACACAGCCGGTTGGCGCAGGCCACCATTTCCACTCAACGCCCGCATGATAGGCCGCCACAACCGCGCCGGTCAGAAATACCAGTGCCAGCATAATGTTGAAGGCGACCATGAACCGCCTGTTCTGACGGATATTCCAGAGGACAAGCCCCGTCGCCGCCATGGCGATAACAGCCCAGTAGACCTCACGCTGTCGCAGGCAAAGCTGACAGGGAAGCAGGTAGGCAAAGCGTTCGAAGGCGTGAGCCGTCGCGAGCATGGCCGCAGCCAGCAACAGCGCAATGGCTGGCCAGCGCCATGTTTTCAGCATTGGAGAGAGTGCAGCCATATCGCCTGTATCATCCTGATGCCGTGACGGACTGGCGGACAATGGAGAGGCCGAAGGCAAGACGCAATGCGACATCGCGCGCAGGCGCTGCCGTCAGCCGCCCGTGAGTGTGCGCACGCCTAGGAATATCAGCGCGAGCAAAGTCGTGATCCATGCCGTGCCAATGATGGATCCGACGATGACGAGAATGCCGTCGCGCGCCATCAACCCGAAGGCAACAATGGCCACACCAATGCCGGGCACCGTATTGGTCGAGGGCAGCGGCACGAGGATTGAGGCGCAGAAAAAGACGAGGAACAGTCCAATGACACGCTCCCCGCGCTTTCCCATTAAAAATGTCAGGCGCGGTCGGGCGATCTTTTCGAGCCAGCCAAACCATTTGCGTCCGCCTTTGGCGGTTCGGGTCAGACCCTTCTTGTCGATCATCCGCTGAGCGAACTTTTCCGGCAGCCACGGTTCCTTGCGGCCCGCCACCATCTGGCCGGAGAGAACCATCATCGGCAGAGACACGATCTGAGGCACGCCATAGAGAAACGGAATGCAGCAAGGCAACGCCAGAATAAACAGCGCCGCGCCGAACGCGCGCTCATTCAGCCGGTCAATAATCTGAAGAAGCGAGAAGCCCTCAACAGGCGCTTCATCGGCCATCGCCTCGACGGACTGCAGGAAAGTATGCGGAGCAAGCTCTTCGGTCATGGACATGCACCTAAAGCGCTTCTTTGCGCTGGTCGAGATGATTGACGAGCGCTTGCGCATCAGGCAGGAGCTTTTTTCCATTCGGGCGCCCCGGTGGTGGAATTGGTAGACGCGACGGATTCAAAATCCGTTTCTGGCAACAGAGTGCCGGTTCAAGTCCGGCCCGGGGCACCATTTTTATTTCTCCTGATCGGTCTAGCTGTTCGCGTGAGGCGACTGACAGGGGATGTCTTGATGCAAGCGGTGATTATTGGCGCCTCCGGCGGCATTGGCCGAGCCCTCACACTGGAGCTCGCCAGCCGAGGGGCGTTTCAGACCATTCATGCCCTGTCGCGCCGCGAAACCGGCGACTGGCCGGACGGCGTCATTGCCAGCCATATCGACATTGAAGATGAGAACAGCATCGCGGAGGCAGCTGAACGTGTCTCGGAGAACGGCAAGATCCAGCTTCTGATTATTGCGAGCGGCCTTCTGTCGGACGGCGAGGCGCTGCAGCCGGAAAAGTCCTGGCGGCACCAGTCCATGCATGCCTATGAGCGCGTTTTTCGGATCAACACGTTCGGACCGGGCCTCGTCGCAAAACACTTTCTGCCGTTGATGGCGCGCGATGAGCGGGCTGTATTTGCGGCGATGTCGGCCCGGGTCGGCTCTATCAGCGACAATGGGCTCGGCGGATGGCACGCTTACCGCGCATCAAAGGCCGCGCTGAACATGCTGATCCGGAACTTCGCCATCGAATGGCGGCGCAAATCCGGTGAGAGCATCTGTGTCTCCCTGCATCCCGGCACGGTGGATACAAATCTGTCAGAGCCGTTTCAGACGAATGTCCCAGATCGCCAGCTTTTCACGGCCGAGGGGTCTGCGCAAAAGCTGCTCGACGTTATCGATGAGCTGTCACCGGACAAGACCGGGCGGATTTTTGACTGGCAGGGCGAGGAGATCCAGCCCTGATCAGGCGGGCCCAGCCGTATTCACGAGCACGGACTGCGCCGAATAGGTGTTCGGATCAGCAGGCTTCGGACCATTGCCGACGATGATCTCAAGGCTCTCGGTTGTTTTCTCAGAGCTTCCGCCGATTGGAATGCCAATGCCCACGCCCACACCGACGCCTGATCCATAGCGGCCAGACGAGCTGCCGCCGCCTATCGAAACGGACGAGCGCGGGCCGTTATTGGCGTCGCTGGCATCGGTGTAGCCATTGACGACGCGAAACCAGTCACCACCGTTTTGCAGGGTGACTTCAGCCGCGCGGCGCAGCGCGTATCGGCGGGCCTCATCGGGCGAAAGCGCGGTATAGGTGACGCGATAGCGGTTGGTTTCGATCGGCTGGACGAAGTAGCCCTGCGCAGTTGAGGACGTCGCCGGCCCGTAAGGTTTCGCCGTCGCACAAGCTGTCATGCCAGCAAGAGCAAGTCCTGCCACGAGCAATTTCAGTCGTTTATCCATTCATCTACCCTTTGCGTTACCCGAAGACCGGCCGCTATCAAGCGCATTAAAGATGAACGCACGGCAACGGTAAAGTTCCGCCGCGGTTCAGACACCGTATGGCAGATATAGGTCTGCGCGGCCTTGTTCCTACCTGAAAAGGTGGCCGTGCAGGGTAAACCCGCGCTGATCTGCTCTTTGGATGAGACTGGCAGAATACTGTGCGCAGGGGCATGCACATCGCATGTCAGAGGCCGTGTCGCCGGGGACCGGCGCGGTCTCGCCCACCCCCTTAATCGCAGCAGACCCTAGTTCTTGTCTTTTGTATTGCGCCCAAAATTGGTCTCGGACGTATCCTGACCAGCGTCGAGAATGGCCTTGCGGATACCTCGGGCGCGCTCAAACTCTTTCATCAACATGTCACCATCGCCCCAGCGGATCGCCCGCTGAAGGGCAGCAAGGTCTTCGGTAAAACGGCCCAGCGTTTCGAGCACTGCAGCCCGGTTATTCAGAAAGACATCGCGCCACATGGTCGGGTCAGAGGCAGCGATACGGGTAAAGTCCCGGAAGCCACCGGCTGAGTATTTTACGACTTCCCCCTCGCCGACGCTTTCCATGTCATAGGCCGTCGAAACGATATTGAAGGCGATCAGGTGCGGCAGGTGAGAGGTGATGGCGAGGACGCGGTCATGACGGCCCGCATCCATGATCTCTACCTTTGCGCCGAGCATTTCCCAGAAGCCGGCCAGGCGATCGACGGCAGAATTATAATCTTCCTCGCGCTGCGGCAGAGGCGTCAGGATGTGCCAGGCCTCACGAAACAGCGACGGGAAACCGGCTTCCGGGCCTGATTTCTCTGTGCCGGCAATCGGGTGTCCGGGGATCAGGAAGACCTTGTCTGGGCAATGGGCCTGCATCTCACCCAGCACGCTTTCTTTCACCGAGCCGACATCTGTAAGGATTGCCCCCGCTTTCAGCGCAGGCGCAAGTTGCTTTGTGGTCTCTCCGATGGCGCCGACAGGCACGCAGAGGATCACGCAATCGGCACCGTCACAGGCGGCTTCGGCAGTGTCGCACACCTCGCCCAGCCTGAGCTTTTTAGCGCGTTTGCGCACGTCAGCGTCGCGATCAAACAGGCTGACCTTTCGCGCTGCACCGCTCTCGCGCGCAGCAAGCGCGATTGATGAGCCGATCAGACCTATGCCGATCACCGCAATCTGGTCGAAGATCGGCGCGGTCATGATTAGTCAGCCTTTGCGAAAGCGTCGAAAGCGTCCAGCACGTCGTCATTGGCCTCTTTCGTGCCAATTGACAGGCGCATGCAGTCTGGCAGGCCGTAGGCTTTCATGTCGCGAATGACGATGCCGCGCTGGCGCAGGAACGCATCTGCGTCATCGGCGCGTTTGCCGTCACGGTCTTCAAACTGGATGAGCAGGAAGTTGCCGACGCTCGGATAGACCTTGTAGCCCATGCCTTCGAGGGCCGGTTTGATCCGATCGAGCTCTGAATTGTTATGCTCAACCGAGCGGGACACAAACCCATCATCACTGAGCGCTGCGATGCCAGCGACCTGCGCGACGGACGTCACATTGAACGGTCCACGCACGCGGTGAATGGCGTCGATGACGCTTTCGGGACCATAAGCCCATCCAAGCCGCAGCCCGGCCAGTCCATGGATTTTCGAGAAGGTACGCGTGACAAGCACGTTGGCCTCTTCGCCCGCCAATTCCATGCCGGCGGAATAATCATTAGCCTGAACGTACTCGGCGTAGGCACCGTCAAGCACGAGCAGGATATCCTCGCGCAGGCCCTTATGAAGACGTTTGACCTCATCATAGGGGATGTAGCTGCCGGTTGGATTGTTCGGGTTTGCGAGGAAGACGATCTTGGTCTTGTCCGTCACGCGCTCAAGCATGGCGTCGACATCGGCGCACAGATCCTTCTCCGGCGCGCTGATGCACTTGGCGCCCGATTGCTGCGCCACGAGGCGATAGACCAGAAAGCCATGCGCGGACTGGAGGATTTCGTCACCGGGCTGCAGATAGGCGCGGCCGAGCAGCTGGAAGATTTCATCGGAGCCAGCCCCGCAGACGAGGCGGTCCGGGTCGATACCGTATTTCTGACCGATGGCCTTGCGAAGCTCAAACGCTGACCCGTCAGGATAAATTTCCAGCTGCTTGGCCATGTCAGCCAGCGCTGCCTGCGCGGCGGGACTGCTGCCGAGCGGGTTTTCGTTCGACGATAGTTTCCAGCCATGGTCGAGCTTTTGCCCTCCCTTATACGGCGTGATTTCGAGAATGTTGGAAAGCGGCTTTGGCCCGGTCATTCACTTGCTCCCTGTTTCGATGATCCTCGTGGCCAAGGATGACGCAGAAATCAAGGGAAGTGATGTGAATGCCGGGCCGTGAATGGCCGAATTTGTCTAGCCTTTGAGGAAGGCCAACAGATCATTGGTCAGCTGATCGGCATGCGTTGCCGTCAAACCATGCGGAGCGCCATCATATTCCTTGAGGGTTGCGTCCTTGATCAGCTTGGCAGCGGCACGGGCCGTCGGATCGATTGGCACAGTCTGGTCGCCAGTGCCGTGAATGACGAGCGTGGGCACATCAAAGGCCGCCATGTCTGGACGCAGATCGGTCTTGCCGAACGCATCAACACAGTCGAGCGTAGCCTTCGGGCTTGCCAGCATCGCCATGGCCCAGGTCCAGTGCAGGACGGCATCTGAGACGCCGCCAGCCTCGGTGCCCTGCCCGTAGAAATCATTGAAGAAGTTTTTCAGAAAGTCCTGACGGTCCTTGCGCAGACCTTCCTTCATACCCGCAAACACACTTGCAGGCGCGCCATCGGGATTGTCGCCGGTCTGCAGCATGTAGGGTGCGATGGAAGAAATGAGGGCGGCCTGCTTCACATGTTTGCCGTCATGGCGCGACATGTATTTGGCGATCTCGCCACCGCCCATGGAGAAGCCGGCAATCGTCGCATCTTTCAGACCGAGCTGTTTGATAACGGCTGCGAGGTCATCTGACATGGTGTCGTAATCATAGCCGTCCCATGGCTGTTCCGAGCGGCCAAAACCGCGCCGGTCATAGGCAACGACCCGGTAGCCCGCTTCGGCAATCTTCACCGCCTGGTATTCCCAGCTGTTAGCATTAAGCGGCCAGCCGTGCACCAGGACAAGCGGGCGACCTTCACCCCAGTCTTTGACAAAGATGTTGGTGTCGTTTGCGCCTTGAATATAGGGCATTCTTTTCCCTTTCGTGTAGAATTCTTCTTGCCTTCAATGAATGCTCGCATGGCTTGCATGTTCCATATGTGCGTGCGCTGGCGCGCCAAATTTCTTGACTTCGACGGCGCGGACGGACACCTGAGCAGCGATGCCGGATACGAACCGCAAACCCCTTTCGCAGGTGCGCTCCCTGACCCTGCCTGAGCCGCTACCGCTTGATTGCGGCGAGCAGCTGGACGCTGTGCAGATTGCGTATGAAAGCTGGGGCGAGATTAATGCCGACCGGTCTAACGTCATTCTGATTTGCCATGCGCTGACCGGAGACCAGTTTGCCGGCTCGGAAAATACGATCACAGGCCGGCCGGCCTGGTGGGCAAGAATGATCGGCCCCGGCAAACCGATAGACACCAACCGCTTTCACATTATCGCGACCAACGTGCTGGGCGGATGCATGGGCACGACTGGCCCGGCCTCGACCGCGCCAGACGGCAAGCCATGGGGCACACGGTTTCCGGTCATCACGATTGGCGACATGGTGCGGGCTCAACGGGCCTTCATCGCCGCCCTCGGTGTTGAGAGCCTGTTCTCCATCATCGGCGGCTCAATGGGCGGTATGCAGGCCCTGGAATGGGCGGTTCAGGCACCAGAGCAGGTGTTTACATCCGTTCCGATCGCGACCTGCGCCAGCCATTCAGCACAGAACATCGCCTTCTACGAAGTCGGACGTCAGGCCATCATGGCGGACCCGGACTGGTGCGAAGGCAACTATCTTGCCGAAGGACGGCGGCCCGGCCGCGGTCTCGCGATTGCGCGGATGGCCGCGCACATCACCTATGTGTCTGAAAGCGCCCTGAAGCGGAAATTCGACCGGGGACTTCAGAACCGCGAGACGGCGAGCTTCAGCTTCGACGCTGATTTCCAGGTCGAATCCTATCTGCGCTATCAGGGCAATTCCTTCGTCGACCGGTTTGACGCCAATTCGTATCTCTACGTCACCCGGGCGATGGACTATTTCGATCTCGCCTCACGCCAGGAAGGCCGACTGGCGGATGTGTTCAAGGACACGACGGTCCGGTTCTGCCTCTTCTCTTTTTCTTCTGACTGGCATTATCCGCCCGAAGCGAACAGAGAGATTACGCGCGCCCTGGCCGCAGCGGGCGCGGAAGTCAGCTATCTCGACATCGAGACAGACAAGGGTCACGACGCCTTCCTGCTGGAAGAACCCCTCTATGAAAATGCGCTCGCCGGTTTCCTGTCGGCAAGTGCGGAACGGCGGGGCATCTGATGACGACCGAGGCCAGGCGTTCAGACCATGAGGCCATCGTGAAGTGTGTCGGCGAAGGCGCACGCGTGCTGGACGTTGGCTGCGGCGATGGCGCCCTGCTCGCGCTACTACAAGCCCGCAAAAATGTGCGAGCGCGAGGGCTGGAACTGTCGAGCAAGCAGGCCGGTTTGGCGCTGGCGCGCGGCCTGTCAGTCATCCAGGGCGACGCCGATAGCGATCTGGAAGTCTTTCCCGATGACGGCTTCGATGTCGCGATTCTTTCGAATGCGATCCAGCAGATGCGACGGCCGGATGCCGTCCTGCGCGAGCTTTCACGTATCGCGCCGGAAGTCATCGTCTCGTTTCGAAATTACGGACTTTGGCGGCGACGCCTCTCACTCCTGCAATCAGGACGGATGCCCGGCCCGGGCTGGCGCCATGCAGGCGAAGCGCTGCACCCGACCACGGCGCGCGACATGATCGAGCTGGCCGATTCGCTCGGCCTCTGCGTGGTCGCGATGGCCGCTGCCGGAAATGGAAAAGTGGGCGCGTTTCGCAATAGTGGATTGTCACGCCTCAACTGGGGCGCAGACGAAGTGATTCTACACCTTCGCCGGAAATGAAAAAGCCGACCAGGCCCTGACCCCGGTCGGCTTTCTCACAAGCACAAGACTGGACAGTATTAGCCGCTCAGTGCTTGCTCATTCTTTTCGCCGGTGCGGATGCGGGTGACCGAATCGAGACCGGAAACGAAGATTTTGCCGTCGCCGATCGTGCCGGTATTTGCAGCAGCGATAATCGCTTCGACAAGGCGATCGATATCGGCGCCTGCGCAGGCAACTTCGACTTTTACCTTCGGCAGGAGGCGGACTTCGTATTCGGCGCCGCGATACACTTCCGTCTTTCCCTGCTGGCGACCGTAGCCGCGAACTTCAGACACTGTCAGGCCGGCAACACCGGCTTCGCTAAGTGCATCGATGACGGCATCCAGCCGGCTTGGCTTGAAGATGGCGGTGATTAGTTTCATGGCCCCAAAGCCTCCCATTGTTCAACAAGTAGATCAAAGCGTGCGTGCCCCGGTGGGTCAATGACGCATCATTACAGATTTTCGGCACATCCCGGGTCTGCCTCATTTCTAGGCAACTGTGCCACACCTTTGCGCCCGGGCGCCTTTTCGGTCACCGGCGCACCGGCGCCGCCCCGTGGATGGGCATATAGACGTTTGACCGCTTCGACCAGCACCACACCGCCGAGACCGGGGGTTAACGCCTCGCCGAACCGCTCCCAGCCATCCGCCATATGCATCAGCGGACCGAAATTGATCGGCGGCGGATGAACGGCGGTCGTGCTGGCGGTGACCTGAAAGAGATGGTCGTTCAGCCAGGCGATGAGCTGGCGGCGCGTCCACGGACGGCCATGGCCAAACGGATTGCTCTCAGCGAGCGACCAGAGGCCCTTGCGATTTGCGACCATGATCAGGGCGCGGCCTTCCGGCGCGAGGACACGCCAGGCCTCCCGCAACACCTGGCGCGGACTGTCGGCCTCTTCCACGGCATGCAGAAGGATCACCCGATCGAAAGTGTTATCGGCGAAGGGCAGCCTGTCTTCCTCGGCGAGGCAGGTCGAAACGCCGCGATCGGTGGCTGACCAGTAAGAGGCTTTGCCGTGATGCGGCGTGACGGCCATGCATGCCTTGGCGTTTGCCGAGAGCCCGGCGAGCAGCGGATGGGCATATCCCATGCCGAGAATTGTGCGCCCTGCGCAATCGCCCCAGAGATCATTGACGCGCTTCAACAATAGGTAGCAGGCCGTCTCGCCGAGCCGGCTGGCATAGAAGTCTTCAAGGTCGCGGGCTGTCAGTCGCATTCAAACTCTTGTCTCAGTCTACTTTGTCTGTGTTAGATGGGGTCATGATCGAAATACACCAGTTTCCCTGCCTGAATGACAATTACGGGTTTCTCGTCCACGATCCGGACAGCGGCGCCACGATTGCAATCGATACGCCGGATGGCGACAAGTATCTGTCGGAAGCTGAACGTCTCGGCTGGACGATAGATGCTATCTGGAACACGCACTGGCATCCTGACCATGCCGGAGGCAATCTCAGGATCAAGGAAGCGACAGGTGCCAAGGTCTTCGGGCCGGCGGGCGAAGCGGAAAAAATTCCCGGTATCGATGAAGCGCTGTCTGGTGGAGACACGATCAAGCTGGGCGAGCGGACGGTGCATATACTTGATGTGCCCGGACATACGCTGGGCCATATCGCCTACCATATCCCGGAGTCGGACACTGCCTTCGTCGGCGACGCACTCTTTGCGCTTGGTTGCGGGCGCGTGTTTGAGGGCGACCCGGACATGATGTGGTCGTCTCTGTCGCGCCTCAAGGGTCTGCCGCCTGAGACGGTGATCTATTGTGCGCATGAATATACGCAGGCCAATGCCCGGTTCGCGCTGACGGTCGACCCTGAGAATGCAGCCCTTGCTGCCTATGCCAAGGAAGTGGACATGAAACGCCAGCGCGGCGACTGGACCGTTCCAACGACGATCGCGCGTGAGCTGGAAGCCAATCCATTCCTGCGCGCCGATGATGAGGCTTTGCAGACTGCCATGGGGCATGCCGGGGACCCGGTGGCGACATTCGCCGAAATCCGCGCGCGCAAGGACAGCTTCTAGGCTGTGGCAGCGATTTCCGGTGATCTGGGCGCGAATGAGATCATTCGCCTGCTCGGCCTGAAGCCGCATCCGGAAGGCGGGCACTTCGTAGAGATGTACCGAAGCGAGGGCGACGGCCGCGCCGCCTGCACGACGATCTACTATCTTCTGCAAGCCGACGAGATTTCAGCCTGGCACCGGGTCGATGCTGACGAGGTCTGGGCGTGGCATGCAGGCGGGCCTTTATCGCTGACCTTGTCGCCGCCGGACGGCAAAGGCGCCGCGGCGCAAATGCTGGGGCCGGACCTTCGCGCGGGCCAAGCCCACATCTGGTCGTTCCGAAATCTCACTGGCAGACAGCCGAAAGCCTCGGTGCATGGACGCTGGTCAGCTGCTTCGTGGCGCCGGGGTTTGAGTTTGCCGGGTTTGAACTCGCGCCGGACAATTGGCGACCAGAGGTCTAGATCAACCCGCTGTCGCGCCGCCGTCGATCACAAGCTCCGCGCCCGTCATATAGCTGCTCTCGTCAGAGGCGAGAAACAGCATGCCGTTGACGATCTCCTGAATGGAGCCTGTCCGCCCGATGGGCACAGCCTCAGCTGTCATACCCGATAGCGTCTCGTCGCGCGGCATATTGCTGTCCTTGGCCTCGCTTGTGCCGATTAGCGTGTCCCAGATCGCTGTCGAGATGATGCCCGGATGGATCGAGTTGACGCGAATGCCGTCTTTGGCCTCTGCGCATTCCAGCGCGACCGATTTGGTAAAGCTGCGAACGGCTGCCTTGGTGGCGCAATAGCAGGAGAAGTTTGCGGTCGAGCGGATACCGGCAATGGAGGAGACATTGATAATATTGCCCTGGCCGGCTGCTTTCATCATGGGAAGGGCGTGCTTCACGCCGAGGAAGACACCGTCGACATTGATCGCCATCATCTTACGCCAAACCGATAGCTCGGTTTCATGCGCGAGGCCTGTCATGCCGATGCCTGCATTGTTGATGAGGACGTCCAGTCTGCCTTCGGTTTCTTCGATTGAGGCCATAACGCTTTTCCAGGCGTCTTCGGAAGTCACGTCATGCTCAATGAAGCGCGCCTTGCCGCCGGACCCGGTAATTTCCTCGACCAGCGAGTTGCCGAGATCCGTCTCGATGTCCGTTGCAACGATAGACGCGCCTTCTGCGGCGAAGCTGATCGCGGCCTGACGGCCGATGCCTTTGGCGGCGCCGGTTATACAGACAATTTTTCCAGCGAATTTCTTGGTCATGGCATGCTCCCTGATACCTTCAGCTGATGTGCGGTTTCGGAAAGGATGCGGTCATGATGGACAGAGGTGCAAGTCTGACGCCGCGGTAGCGCGGGCCGCTTTAGGCCGGGAAACCACCTGCCTTGCTGAGGCTGGAGCTGACCGGATGCCCGAGCACTGTTTCGAGCCATTTGGCGGTCTCGATCAGCTTGCCCAAATCAAGCCCGGTGTCGAAACCGGCCCGTTCGAGCATGTAGACCACGTCTTCTGTCGCGACATTGCCGGTCGCCGCTGGCGCGAAAGGGCACCCGCCAATCCCGCCGCAGCTCGCATCGATCACATCGACACCTTCTTCAATGGAAGCGGCAATATTGGCGAGCGCAGCGCCGCGCGTGTCATGGAAGTGCATGCGCAGAAAAACGTCAGGCGCTTCCATGCGGACCTGCTCGATCAGGGATTTCACTTGCCAGGGTGTCGCGACACCGATTGTGTCACCAAGCGCGACTTCGCCGGCGCCTGCGCGCTGGGCCCTGGCGGCGAGATTGGCCACGACGGCTGGATCGACCTCGCCGCCAAACGGGTCCCCGAAGGCAACGGAAATCGTTGCGGTAAACGGGATGCCCGCCTCGAGCATCAGCGGCGCGCATTGCATCAGCATGTCACCGCTTTCTGATGGGGTCATGCCCTGATTACGCTTGCCGAAAGCCTCGCCGGCCACAAGCACGAAATTGATCTCGTCAGCGCCTGCATCGATTGAGCGGCGAACGCCTTTTTCATTCAGCGCGAGGGCGATGTGACGGGTTTTGAGACTGCGATCGAGGCCGCGAAAGACCTCACCCGAATCTGCCATTTTCGGGACAGCCTTGGGTGAAACAAAGCTGCCTGACTCCATTCTTTTGACGCCGCACGCCTCAAGGCGCGAGATGAATTCAAGCTTCTGGTCTGTCGACAGATTGGCCGGGTCGTTCTGAAGGCCGTCGCGGGGGCCAACTTCAACAATGTCGATGCGTCTCGTCATGCGGTACAATCCTGAACGTGTAGAACTGCGATCAGGGACCAGAGCAGGCGAGCGGCGTCAACCCGCTTTGCGAGGGATAAACCGGTCTGCCGCGATCACATTTTTCAAAAGATCCGGATCAAGCGTGTCGGACGGCCCGCCGTGCAGAACCGAAATGTCGCCCGTCGTCTCTGCAATCACAGCGTGGACCTGATCGAAGCTGGTGACATTTGCTTCGCGCAGCTTTGCGTAAAGGTCATCGCGCGTAATCCGGGCGTGCCTCATCTGGTCGTCAAAGATCGTTTCGCCCGACATGATCAGGCGCGGCTTGTTATCGACGAGGTTTTCCACGGACTTGAAATGCCGGCGAAGGGAAGCGAGCCCCATTTGCAAACCGTATAGAACAATGAGGGCGAAGAGGCCCTGCAGCAGCGGCGGATCCTTGGCGATAAAAACGGAGGCGACGATCGAGCCGATTGCAACCGTTACAGCAAAGTCGAACCCGCTCATCTTTGAAAAACTGCGCACGCCATAGATCCGCGTCAGCGCTATGATGGACGCATAGATACAAACGGCGCTGAGCAGCACCATTGAAAGGTTCGTCCAGCTTGTAGTGATCCAGTCTGACATGTCTTGCGTCCCCTGCCGCGTTCCTCGTAAGTGAGCGTATGCCAGAGACTTATGTTCCCCCGCCGCTGTCCGGCCTTCGCGTTATCGAGCTCGGCCAGCTGATTGCCGGTCCGTTTTGTGCGCAGCTTCTGGGCGACTTTGGTGCCGAGGTCATCAAGGTAGAAGCGCCAGGCAATCCGGACCCGGCACGGGGCTGGGGCGCCGCCAAGAAAGATGGCATTGGTCTTTATTGGCCAATCATCGCCCGCAACAAATCCTCACTGACGCTCAATTTGCGCGTCGAGGAAGGCCAGACCATCCTGAAGCGCCTCATTGATACCGCCGATGTGCTGGTTGAGAATTTCAGGCCGGGCACGCTGGAAAAATGGGGCATCGGGCCGGAGGTCCTGCACAAGATCAATCCGCGCCTGATCATCACCCGCGTCTCAGGCTATGGCCAGACCGGCCCGGAAAGCCACAAGGCAGGCTATGCCAGTGTCGGCGAAGCCAAGGGCGGGCTTCGTTATCTGATCGGAGAGCCTGACCGCCTGCCCTCTCGTGCCGGGGTGTCTCTGGGCGATACGATGACTGGAACGTTTGCTGCGCTGGGCACAATGATGGCGCTCTATTCGCGTGAGAAAAGCGGTAAGGGTCAGATCGTGGATGCGGCGATCTATGAAACGGTCATGGCCTTTGTGGAAAGCCTCATCCCAGAATATGCGCTGGCCGGGCACACGCGTGAGCGGAGTGGCCCCATCCTGCCGAAAGTCGCCCCGTCTGGGGTCTATCCGTGCAGCGATGGTATGGTGATTATTGGTGCCAATCAGGACGGGCCTTTCCGGCGCCTGGCCGAGATGTGCGGCGCCGACTGGGCCTCTGACGAGCGCTACGCGACCCATGATGCGCGCGGCGAGCATCAGCAGGAGCTGGACGAGAAGATCGCTGCCTGGACGCAAGAGCGGACGATGGCGGAGGTTCTCTCAGCCTGCGAGGCGAGCGGCGTGCCGTGCGGCCCTGTGAACCGGGCCAAGGAGATGCTTGAGGACGCGCATATCAAGGCGCGCGAGGCGATCATCCGCATGGTGCATCCGGTGATGGGCGAGGTCCCGATGCAGGGGGTCTTCCCGAAACTGTCTGAAACGCCCGGCCGGGCGACGCGCCCTGCTCCGTCCATGGGCGAACACACCGGCGCCATCCTGCAGGCGCTGGGCAAATCTGCTGCCGAGCTTTCCGATTTGCGCGACCGCGGCATCATCTGACGAGGACACCGAATATGACTTCTTATGCGACGCCCCTGAGAGGGCACGATCAGGATGAGACCGACCAGCTGCGCCCGAAATTCAATGCAGATGGGCTGATCGCCGCGATCGCGCAGGACGAAACCAGTGGCGAGGTTCTGATGCTGGCCTGGATGAATGCCGAAGCGCTGGAGGCGACGTTGAAGACAGGCGAGGCCACCTATTATTCGCGCTCACGTCAGGCCCTCTGGAAGAAGGGCGAGACATCCGGCCATGTGCAGGCGGTGAGCGCAGTTTTCGTCGATTGCGATCAGGATGCTGTCTTGCTGAAAGTTCGCCAGACGGGCGCAGCCTGCCATACCGGTCGTCCGTCCTGTTTCTACCGCCAGATTGGCGAGGATGGCGTTTCGCTTTCCTTTGCGGGTACGCACGCGTAGAAGAGGCGGGCAAACAGGGGCTATTTCAACATGACACGTATAACACTTTTTTCTGCCAGCATTCTGGCGCTGACCATGGCGGCATGTTCAGGCCCTGCGGACGAGACAGGCGCACCCGAAGGCACGTCTCCCGAGACCGAAACGGTTGCGCCCGAAGCGGCTGAGGCGTCCGAGCCGGAAGCCGAGACGGCCGAGGCAGCCACCGTGGACGCTGTTGAGCTCATCAAGCTGGACTGCGGTTCAATCTACGTGTCCGACCTCGATATCTTCTCCAGCGCGGGCGACTATGCTGGCCAGACCGATACGCTGACCGACACGTGCTGGCTGGTGCGTCACCCTGAAGGCAATCTCCTGTGGGACCTTGGCCTGCCGGGCAATCTCGTTGGCGCCGGCGAGCAGACCAATGGCGTCTTCACCGTGTCGATGGACACCTCTCTCGAGGACCAGTTGGCGGCGATGGACCTTGCCATGGCGGACATCGACTATCTTGCCATCTCGCATAGCCATTTTGACCATGTCGGACAGGCGGGCGCCATTGATGCCGATGCCACCGAGTGGCTGGTGAATGAAAGCGAGTACGATTTTATGTTCCCGGCAGACACCCAAGAAGGTGAAGCCAGCGAAGCCGATGTGGATTATTCCGCCTTCGAGCCGCTGCGCCACACAATCATCGGCGACGACTATGATGTGTTCGGCGACGGATCTGTCGTTATCTTCGAAACGCCCGGCCACACGCCAGGGCACGCATCCCTTCTTGTGAACCTGCCGGAGACGGGGCCTGTCCTGCTGACCGGCGACCTTTATCACCGCGTCGAAAGCCGGGAGCTAAAGCGGGTGCCGCAATTCAATACCGATGAAGCTGCGACCCTGGCATCGATGGAAGCGTTCGAAGCGAAAGCCGACGAGTTGGGTGCAAAGGTCATCATCCAGCATGAGCCAGCCGACACCGACGGCCTGCCTGACGTGATGCGCTAGTCAGACCCCTCTTCGCCGAGCATCTCTTTCAATAGACGGAGCTGTTCGGCGAAAGCCTCTGACCCGGGAGCGATCAGCTCCACATGGCCCTCGCCGGGAATAGCGACAAATATGGCTGGATCGCCAGCGGCCTTGGCCTTTTCGGTATACGCCTTACCCAGCTCAGACGGCGCGATCCGGTCCCGCATGCCATTGACGGTGAATTGAACCGCACTGATGGGCAGCAGCTCAGTCGGCGAGGTATCGGAAAACACATTCTGGCGCTCTGGCGAAGCTTCGCCGGTGAGGACGTCCATAATGTCTGCCAGGCACCCGGCCTGCGTTACCGGAGCGGATGCTTCAAGGTCCGGCAACCCGCCCGAGCTTAAAACGGCCGGAATGTAGAAGGGCGCGTCGCTATAAAGCGGGCTGGTGTCTGCAATCTTTGACCGGGCCGCCGCCCATAAGGCGAGATGCCCGCCCGCCGAATGGCCGAACGCGGCGACGCGGGCCGTGTCAAAGCCATAACCCTCGCCTCTTTCCCCGAACGCATCGACCGCCCTTGCGACATCGAGGAATGTCCCGGGATAACCCCCGCCATCCTCGTCCACGCCGCGATACTCAATATTCCAGACAGCGAGCCCGGCCTCACGCATCGCTTCTGCGGCGTAATTCATCAGCGTCCGGTCTGCGATTGATTTTTGCCAGCAGCCGCCATGGATCATGATGACGGACGGGTGCGGCCCTGCACCATCCGGCAGCCACAGATCGACAACGTCCGTTTCCAGCTCCCCGACAGTAATTGTTTGCGTCGGCTCTGGTCGCTCGCGCGACAGAAGGTCAGACCATGTCATGATCGGCGCGATGTCGGTCTCGGCCATTTGAGGCGCCTCGCTGGAAGGGGTCTGTGATGCTGAGCAGGCTGCGATGAACAGCGCGATGGGAGCCATGAGGTGTGTAATACGTTTCATCTTGCCGCCTTGAAGTGTTTGGATTCATGTGGCCCGGCGCATAGGTCTCTGGCAAGTGACGTGCGCAATGTTTGAACTGGAGCCTGCCTGATGAGCTATTCTGTCCCCGACAGCCGCAGGGCGGCCAAGAGCCTCGATGAACACGATATTCTGCGCCATGCGCGCGAGGCGTTCGATATCGAGGAGGGCGTGATCTATCTGGTCGGCCATTCACTTGGACCTGCGACCCACAATGCGCTCGATGCGCTCTCGCAGGCCGGGCAAAGCGACTGGCGCACCGGGCTGATCCGGTCCTGGAATGAAGCTGGCTGGTTTGATCTCGCGCGTGAGACAGGGCTTAGACTGGGCCGGCTGATCGGCGCTGAGGCGGGCGAAGTGATCGTCGCCGACAGTGTCTCGACCAATCTGTTCAAGCTCGCCTCGGCGACCCTGCCCCTGGCGCGCGCGAAGGTCCTCATCGTCGAAGAGGACGAGTTTCCGACAGACCAGTATATCATCGAAGCGTTGAGCCGCGTTTCGGCGACAGAGTTCCGGCGGGCTGCGGCAGGACAAGGACTGGATGCGCTCGCTGAGACGGGCGGCGTTCTTGTCAAAAGCCTCGTCAATTATCGCTCCGCCGAGATTGAGGACATGGCGCGCGCCGAACAGCGGGCGACAGACGCAGGCGGCGTTATCGTCTGGGACCTTAGTCATGCGACAGGTGTGGTCGATGTTGATGTGCATCAGGCGGGCGCGAAGCTCGCGACAGGGTGCACCTACAAATATCTGAATGGCGGACCGGGCGCGCCTGCCTTTGTCTATGCCCGCGCTGATATTGCGAGCGCACTTCAGACGCCGCTGCCCGGTTGGATGGGCCATGCCCGCCCCTTTGCGTTTGAGCCCGAATATGCCCCCGTCGACGGCATTGGCCGCTTTGCCAATGGAACGCCGCCTATCCTGTCGCTGGCTGCGCTCAGCGGTGCGATTGAGGCGTTTGAAGGCGCGGACATGGAGCTGGTTCAAGCCAAGGCGCGGACGCTGGGCGATCTTGTTGTGAAACGCGCTCAGGCGATGGGCTGTGAAGTGGTTTCACCGCTAGATAGCACCCGGCGCGGCGGGCATGTGAGCTTCCGGCATCCGGACGGCTATCCGATTGTGCAGGCCCTCATCGCCCGGAACATTCTGGCGGATTTTCGCGCGCCAGACACGATCCGCTTCGGCGTCTCACCACTCTATTTGCGCTTCTGCGATGTGTGGGACGCAATGGACGCGCTGGAAGACATTCTCATGACCAAAAGCTGGGATCAGCCGCGTTTCCACGCCAAGGCAAAAGTGACCTGACCCTTTGAAAACTGGCGACCCCGGCGCGATTCGAACGCGCGACCTACAGATTAGGAATCTGTTGCTCTATCCTGCTGAGCTACGGGGTCGCTTGAGTTTGCGATAGCCTGTTTTTTGGTCTGGTTGAAGGGGCCCTTATGCGCGGGACATTTATCGCGATCGCGATTGCACTGGTTCTGGCCACCGCCTGCGCGCCTGCTTCGCCGCTGAGCAAGATGGAAACCGGTGAAACCGGCCGTGTTGTGCGGGTGATCGACGGGGATGCGCTGGTGCTGGACACAGGCCAGAGCGTCCGGCTGGTCGGCATCGAGGCACCGGTGCTCAATTCGCGTTATGACGACCCGCAGCCCTATGCCGAAAGTGCGCAGCGCGCGCTGGAAGACATGGTGATGGGGCGGCAGGTGAAGCTCTACTATCCGGGGCTCACGCGCGACCGGTATGATCGCGCCCTGGCGCATATAAAAACAGATGACGCCAATGGGCCGGAACTGTGGGTCAATCTCGAGCTTGCCAGGCGCGGCGCGGCCCGCGTCCGGCTTTATCCGGACACGGATGGTGCAGGCGCCGAACTGCTGGAGGCCGAAGCGGCGGCACGGGCTGATGGCCGCGGACTATGGGCGCTGAATGCGTACAGGCCAAAACAGGCGAATGCGATTACGGGCGATGAGCGCGGATTTGTGCTGGCACGTGGCCGAATTGGCGCCAAGGCCGAAATACGCGAGAATTCGCGGGAGGACCGGGTGCCCGTCTGCGCGCGTTCAATTGAAGGGGCGCGACTGGTACTGGATGTGATGGTGACAGCAAGCGCCGTGTGCGACCTGCCGGGTGGCATGCCGGTCGAGATGCGAGGCTGGGTGAGCAGCGGGCGCATGGAAATCACGCACCCGCTGCATGTCACAGAGCTTCCGGCAGGAGACTAGCCGGCGATGTACTGCGCGCCGTTGACCGTCATGGTCGCGCCGGTGATGAAGGCGGCCTCATCAGACGCGAGATAGGCGCACATGGAGCCGATCTCTTCTGCCTTGCCGAGACGGCCGACCGGAATGGTGCTGATAATGCTCTCGAGGACCTTTTCAGGCACAGCTCGAACCATTTCAGTGTCGATATAGCCAGGCGCGACGACGTTGACCGTAATGCCCTTCTTGGCGCCTTCCTGGGCGAGCGCCTTGGTGAAGCCAATCAGGCCCGCCTTGGCGGCCGAATAATTGGCCTGGCCGAACTGGCCCTTCTGACCATTGATCGAGGAGATGTTCACGATGCGGCCCCAGCCGCGCTCGCGCATGCCTTCCCAGACCTGGCGTGAGACGTTGAACGCGGATGTCAGGTCAACATCTATGACCTTGTCCCACTGGTCCTTGGACATTTTGTGGAAAGGCCCATCCCAGGTGATGCCAGCATTGTTGATCACGACATCCACCGGGCCGAGATCAGCCTCGATGGCCTTGATGCCTTCGCCGACGGCATCGAAATCAGATACGTCGAACTTGTAGCACTTGATGCCCAGCTCCTGTTCGCAAGCCTTCGCGGCCTCTTCATTACCGCTATAATTTGCTGCCACCTGGAAACCTGCAGACTTCAGCTTTTCGCTGATCGCCCGGCCAATCCCCCGTGTGCCGCCCGTTACGAGTGCTACGCGCGCCATGTTATTCCTCCGAATTTTTGTTGCGCAGCAAAAATTTTGCTGCGTCCGCTCAACTTGATGTAAGCTGCTTACCTATAAACAAGATGGGTAGTTTTGAAAGTCTGGCCAAGCCATGCCATCAAGAGCTTAAATCACGAATAAAAACGCCGCTGCTGGCGAGGAAAAGGGCACGAAATGACCAAGGGAAACGGATCTGACGAGACAGTCATAATCAAGAAGTACGCAAACAGGCGACTTTATGACACATCAACGTCTTCATATGTGACGCTGGACCATCTGGCGGACCTCGTGCGGCGTGAAGTTAATTTCGAAGTTCGTGATGCCAAGACCGGCGAAGACCTGACGCATGCCGTCCTTACACAGATCATCTTCGAGAAAGAAACCAAGGGCGATGGCGCCCTGCCCCTGTCATTCCTGCGACAGCTGATCGGTTTCTATGGCGGCGGCGCGCAAGCCATGCTTCCAGCCTGGCTGGACATGAGCATGAACAGCTTTGCCGAAAGCCAGGAGCGCTGGAAAAAAGCCGTTGGCGGTGCCCACCCGATGGCAATTTTCGAGAATCAGACGCGCCGGAACATGGAAATGTTCGAGAAGGCCATGCAGATGTTCACCCCGCCAATGGCCTCCATGAGCGGGTCGATGGGCAAAACCGGGCCGTCCACCAAAGGCGAGACGGACAGCGACAAGGCCGATTCAGATTCGCGCGATGAAGCGATGGCCGCGCTGAAAGCTCAAATGAAAATGATGCAGGAACAGCTGAACAATCTCACCAGCAAGGAATAGCCAGGCGTCGGCCTGACCAGGCCTGCCTGGAACAGGCCGACGGATCAGCCGATGGGCTGGCTTGCATAGATCTCGCCTTGGCCCGGCTTCTGCACGATGACGGCACATGTGCTTGTGCACGTATAGCGATAGGTCACGGCGCCGCCGGTCCATTTGCCAAAGTCGCGAGTCTGGATCTCTTTATCGGCTTGCGGGTCGGCGGGGTCGAACTCGACAACCCGGACATCAGCGACGCCTGGCGCGAAGCCGGAAATCGTAAAACCATGCTGCGATGAGGTGATCTCAACGCCAGAGCCTGCGTGGGCTGCAGTCCGGGCACCTATGAGCGCGCCTTTAGGGCCCGTAGCCTCAAAGGCTGCCAGCTCAGGCGCATCGGCTTTGGCGATAGCAACCGGCGTTAGCGCCAGAGCGAGAATCAAAAGGCTTCGTGTCATGATCCGCCCAATAGCGAGATCGTGTAACAGTTTTAAATCAGTGCCTGCCCCACAAACAGAAACCGCTCCTTTTCAGGAGCGGTTTCCACAGATTTGAATTTTTCAAAGCCTGAATCAGGCAGCGGCCTCATTGGCGAGATTACGCAGCACGTAGTGAAGAATGCCGCCATTGCGGTAGTAATCGAGCTCATTCTCGGTATCGATCCGCACCACGGTGTTCGCCGTGACCTTGGAGCCATCCTCGCGCGTGATCTCAACGTCCATCGTCTGACGCGGCTTGATGCTATCGATCCCGGTGATCGTGACCTGCTCCTTGCCGGTGAGACCAAGCTCCTTGGCGCTCTGGCCTTCAGCGAATTCAAGCGGCAGGACACCCATACCGATCAGGTTGGAGCGGTGGATCCGCTCGAAACTACCGGCGATGACAGCGCGCACACCAAGCAGGATCGTGCCTTTGGCGGCCCAGTCACGCGAGGAGCCGTTGCCGTAAAGATCACCCGCGAACACGACGAGTGGCGTGTTCGTCGCTTCATACTTCATGGCCGCATCATAGATCGGCATTTGCTCGCCGTCCGGATAGTGGACCGTTACGCCGCCTTCGACGCCCGGCACCATCTGGTTCTTGATGCGGATATTGGCGAAGGTGCCGCGCATCATGACTTCATGGTTGCCGCGTCGCGAGCCATAGGAGTTGAAGTCCAGCGGTGTGACGCCGTGTTCCTGAAGATAGATGCCAGCCGGGCTGGACGCCTTGATCGAACCGGCCGGAGAAATGTGGTCGGTCGTGATGGAGTCGCCGAAGACAGCCAGAACGCGGGCGTCCTTGATGTCTTCCTGCTTGTCGAGATCGAGGCCCATGCCTTCAAAGTAAGGTGGGTTCTGAACGTAGGTGGACTCAGGTGGCCAGCTATAGGTCTGTCCGCCTGACACCTCGATGCCTTGCCAGAGCTCGTCGCCTTTGAAGACGTCGGAATAACGGTCACGGAACATGGCCGGCGTCACAGCATCAGCCATGATGTCGGAGATTTCCTTCGAGGTCGGCCAGAGGTCTTTCAGGAAGACGTCATTGCCGTCCTTGTCCTTGCCAAGCGGGTCGGTGGCGACATTGCGGTGCATCGAGCCAGCCAGCGCGTAGGCAACGACCAGCGGCGGCGACGCAAGATAGTTGGCGCGGATATCCTGGCTGATCCGGCCTTCGAAGTTGCGGTTCCCGGAGAGGACAGAACAGGCGACCAGATCGTTTTCGTTGATCGTCTTGGAAATGGCTGGCGGCAGCGGACCGGAGTTACCGATACAGGTCGTGCAACCATAGCCGACAAGGTTGAAGCCGAGCGCATCAAGATCGTCCTGCAGGCCAGCACGCTCAAGATAGTCGGTCACAACCTGTGAGCCGGGCGCGAGCGATGTCTTCACCCAAGGCTTGACCTGCATGCCCTTCTCGCGCGCCTTGCGGGCAACGAGACCAGCTGCAATCAGCACGGACGGGTTTGAGGTGTTCGTACATGAGGTGATGGCCGCGATGACGACCGAACCGTCATGGATATGATAGTCACTGTCCGGCACGGCATATGTCGGCACGCCGTAATCTTCCGGTTCAGTGTAGGCCATGTTCGCGCCTTCATCCTCGAAGCGCGCTTCGCCACGGGTTTCCGGCTCTTTATCTTCCTCGACGGCCCCACCCTTGATGACTTTGACGTCCTTGCGGAACTGCTCTGGCGCCGTGTCGAGCAGGATCTTGTCCTGCGGGCGTTTCGGGCCGGAAATACATGGAACGACGGTCGACAGGTCAAGCTCGATCGTGTCGGTGAAGACAGGATCTGGCATGTCTTCGCGCCAGTAGCCCTGCGCCTTGGTGTAGGCTTCAACGAGCTCAATGCGATCATCCTCGCGGCCCGTGGAGCGCAGATATTTCAAGGTCTGCTCATCGGTCGGGAAGAAGGCGCAGGTCGAGCCGAATTCTGGCGACATGTTCGAGAGGGTCGCCTGATCTTCCAACGTCAGATTAGCGAGGCCAGGACCGAAGAATTCGGTGAACTTGGCGACAACGCCCTTGTCGCGCATCATCTTCGTGACGGTCAGGACGAGGTCCGTGGCCGTGGCGCCCTCTGGCAGCTTGCCGGTCATCTTGAAGCCGATCACTTCAGGGATCAGCATGGAGACAGGCTGGCCGAGCATGGCCGCTTCAGCTTCGATACCACCAACGCCCCAACCAAGCACGGACAGGCCGTTGATCATGGTGGTGTGGGAGTCTGTGCCGACGCAGGTATCCGGATAGGCAACGGTTTCACCGTTCTCTTCACGGGTCCAGACGGTCTGGCCGAGATATTCGAGGTTCACCTGGTGACAGATGCCGGTGCCGGGTGGAACAACGCGGAAGTTCTCAAAGGCCGATGCGCCCCAGCGCAGGAACTCATAACGCTCCTGGTTGCGCTCATATTCGATCTTCACATTTTTCTTGAAGCTGTCGGCGTGAGCGAAATTGTCGACCATGACGGAGTGGTCAATGACGAGGTCAACCGGCACTTGCGGGTTGATGGCCTGAGCCGAGGCGCCGAGCTTCTTGGCCGCATCCCGCATCGCAGCGAGGTCCACCACGGCTGGAACGCCGGTAAAGTCCTGCATGAGGACGCGGGCCGGGCGATAAGCGATTTCGTGGCCGGTCTTGCCTTTATTGTCGAGCCATTTGGCGAAGGCAGCGATGTCGTCTTTGGTGACCGTCTTGCCATCTTCAAAGCGCAGCATGTTTTCCAGCAGCACCTTGAGCGAGGCTGGCAGGCGTGACACATCACCCAAACCGTTTTCGGAGGCGGCCTTGAGCGAGTAATAGGTATAGGACTTGCCGTTAACGTCCAGGGTGCGGCGGGAATTGAAACTGTCGAGGGATGGCATCGTCGGAATGACCTCTTCTTGCATAAGCGGTTGTGGCGCGCGCAGTTGCGCAGCGCGTCGTTGCCTGTCTCATATAGGCCATACTTGCTGTGTGCAATCGCAGCACGGTGACTGTTTTGCTGCTGGAGGCCGATTTGAGCGGTGATTTTCTCTTTCAGGCGGAAGGCCTTGGCGCCATCCGGGGCGAACGAGTGCTGTTCACCAGTGTTTCGCTCGACCTGAAAGCCGGCGACGCCATTGTGCTGCGCGGCGCAAACGGCACCGGTAAATCGACCTTGCTGCGCATGCTGGCAGGCCTGTCACGGCCTGATAGCGGGCAGATTGAGCGCCGGGCCAGGCATCACTGGCTTGGCCATCGCGACGGCGTCAAACCGCATGAGACCCCGCGCCAACATCTGCGACACTGGGCCCGCGCATGGGGCAGTGAGTCGGATGTCTCCGAGGTCGCCGTAGAGATGGGGCTGGAGCGGCCAATGGATGTCGCAGGCCGCCTGCTGTCTGCCGGTCAGCGCAGGCGTACCGCCATTGGACGGCTGCGACTGGTGCAACGGCCTGTCTGGCTGCTGGATGAACCGTTCAACGCTCTGGATGCCGATGGCCGCAAGATGCTCGCCGGGATGATCGAGGCGCATCGAGCGTCTGGAGGCGGTGTCATTTCAGCCCTGCATGGCGATGCACCGTTCGAGGCAAGCGCGGAAGTGGTGCTATGATCGGGCCATCTCATCACTGGAGCCAGATTGTCGGAGGGCATGATGTCTAGCCCCGCCCCGATACGCGCCGCTTTCCGTCAGGCGATTGGCGAAGCCTGGGGTGGCGGGGCCGGTGCCTTGCTGCCGATCGGCTTTTTTGCGGGCGCGGCGATGCTTGTGCCCTTCACGGTTGGCAGCGAGGCGAGCCAGCTCTCCGCAATCGGGTCCGGCGTGCTCTGGGTCGCACTGGCGCTCGCATCGCTTGTGTCGATGGAGCGCCTCTTTCAGGCTGACCTTGAAGACGGCACGCTGGATATGTGGGCGCAGGAAGAGACGCCGCTCTTTCTGGTGGCCGCCAGCAAGATATTGGCGCACTGGCTGGTGTCCGGCCTGCCGCTTGTCATCCTGACACCGCCTATCGGAATTGCATTGCAGATCCCGGCGGGAGAGCTTGTGCCGGCGATGCTCGCCTATGGCCTTGGTGGATTGTCCTTCTTTTTGTGGGGCGGTGTCGCCGGTGCACTGGCCGCAAGTGTGCCACGCGGAGGCCTGCTGATCGCGCTGCTTGCGCTGCCCCTCTTCATTCCGACCGCAATCTTTGGATCGCTTTCCGTGCAGGATGGCATGCAGGGACCGAATGTTCTGTTCCTGGCTGCCTCGACAATGTTCGCCCTCGCTGTTGCGCCTTTCGCCGCATCTGCGGCGCTTCGCTTGGCGGTAGACTGATCGGCGAGTAGACAGGGACACCATGATTTCAGCCTTTGCCAATCCACACCGCTTCATGGCGCTTTCGCGCTGGCTTGCGCCGACCTGCCTGGTCGTTGGAATAGCGCTGATTGCCTACAGCGTCTGGCAGGGTCTCTGGATCATTCCGGAGGATGACTATCAAGGCGGCGATATCATGCGCGCCATGTTCATCCATGTCCCGTCCGCCTGGCTTGCCATGGCAAGTTATATGGGCCTCGCCCTCTGCAGCTTTATCTGGTTCATCTGGCGGCATGAGCTCGCTGATATGGCGGCAAAATCAATCGCGCCGATCGGGGCAGGCTATACCGCGCTCTGCCTTGCAACCGGTTCGATCTGGGGCAAACCAACCTGGGGCACCTGGTGGCTCTGGGATGATGCGCGGATGATGTCCGTGCTGGTCATGTTCTTTCTGTTCCTTGGCTATATGGCGCTGCGCGCCGCCATGGACACCCGCCAGAAAGCCGCGCGGGCCGGCGCCATTCTGGCGATGGTTGGCGCGGTGAATGTGCCGCTGATCAAGTTCTCGGTCGATATCTGGTCGTCCATCCATCAGGATGCGAGCGTGCTGCGGATGGATGGTCCGGCGATGCCTGCGGTCTATCTGACACCGCTTCTGATCGGCGCGCTGGGCAACAGTATTTTCTTTGCGTCACTGACCATGATGCTGATGCGCGCCGAAGTCTGGCAGCGCCGCAGCGCCGTTCTGGTCGCGCGCAAGCTGGCGGGGAAGTGACGCATGCTACCGGTTTTTGATCATAACGCGGCTTATATCTGGACGATCTATGTGATCGGCCTCGCCGTGCCTGCCGCCTTGCTGGTGTACGCCGTCCTAAAGGCCCGGATGGCCAAGCGTCGGCTTGAGCGTCTTCAAGCGGAGAGGGACCGATGAAAGCCTGGCAGGCAGCCTTGCCACTCGCCGCTCTTGTCGGCCTCGGCGTGCTGGGCGCTGTTCAATTGATGCGGCCAGACGATGACAGCTTTGTCGCCAAGACGGACCGCAATGCGCCGGACCGTGCCTTCCCGCTGCTGGCAGATGAGACGTCCGCCATCAATTTCAGCCAACCTTCCAGTGACCAGCCCGTGATGGTCAATCTGTTTGCCAGTTGGTGCGCCCCCTGCCGCGCGGAGCATGGCGATATAACCTGGCTCGCGAACGAGCATCCCGGACAGGTTTTCGGTCTGGCTTACAAGGATCAGCAACCGGCGACGGAAGAGTTTCTACAAGAGCTCGGCAATCCGTTCGCGGCCATAGGCGTCGATCCGTCTGGACAGGGCGGGCTGGATTTCGGACTAACGGGTGTGCCGGAGACGTTCGTGATCAACCCTGAGGGCAAGATCATCCTGCACATTCGCGGGCCTCTTGATCCATCGACGCGCGAGCAGGTGAGCCGCGCGCTGGAGGGCTAACGCCCTACTTCTTTTTCTTCTTCTTTTTCTTCTTGTCGGATTTCGACTTGGAAGATTTATCGCCCTTGTCTTTCTTCTTTTTTGGCTTTGGATCTGTTGATCCCGCCTCGTCGACATTGTCCGCTTCGTCGACCTCGAGAACGTCTGCAGGATTACCGATGGAGGTCAGCGACGCCAAAAATCCGGCACGCCGATTGGCCCGCACAACCGACAAAAGCTCGCGGTCAGCGGCTTCGACGCCGGACAAGGCCGCAAGATAGGCCTCTTTACCCGCAGGCATCAGGGACACGGCCTTGGCGCGCGCATCCTCTGGTGAGACCACGCGCTTGATATGACCGGAAGCTTCCATGCGGCGGACCATGTCTGCCAAAGTGGAGCGATCAATGCCGGTCTTGTCGACAAGACCAGCCTGGCTCTGACCTTCTTCTTCTGCAAGCGCAGCCAGAACGGCGAACTGGCGCAACGTCAGCCCTTGTGCGGACAGCGCTTCGGATGAAAGATTGACAGCGGCCTGCTGCGCGCGATGCAGCAAGTGGCTGGGCGATGTGGCCAGATCGAACTGAGATCCTGCTTGTTCATCAGCCATCACACACTACCCTTTCAGTTCAACAGCATTTTGCCGAAGTTCACACGAAGAATCTAAAAACAAACCGTGTGCGGATCAACAGACTTCACCAATAAGGCGAGACAGTAACAGCTTCATGACACAGAATACCGAAGAAGATTTCACGCTTGCCATCCCTGAAGGCGATGATCGCCAGCGCCGCATCTGCAACACATGCGGTTTTATAGACTATCGCAATCCGCGTATCGTCGCCGGCTCTGTTGTCGTCAGCGAGGATGGACGGATCCTGCTCTGCAAGCGCGCGATTGAGCCGCGCCGAGGTTTCTGGACGCTCCCGGCCGGCTTTATGGAGCTTGGCGAAACGGTTGAGGAAGCAGCGATGCGTGAGGCGCAAGAAGAGGCCTGCGCCGACATCCGCATCAATGGTCTGCTCGCGACGTATTCGGTGCCACGCATCGGTCAGGTGCAGATCATGTTTCGTGCGACACTGGAGTCCGAGATCGCCCCCGGGCCTGAAAGCCTCGAGACAGAGCTTGTCGCCTGGAAGGATATTCCATGGTCACAGCTGGCGTTCCCGACCGTCGTCTGGGCCCTGACGCACTATTCTGAAACCCGGCAACAGGACAGTTTCGTGCCGTTCAGCAACCCGCCTCAGACGGCCCGTATTACGCGGTAGCTTCCGGCTCGTCCTGCAAATGCTTCATCGTATAAGGCACGTTCAACGCGCCGAAGATGAAGGTGATGACCATGTTGCCAATCTTCCAGTTGGCCCACACGTCCTCAGCATTCTTGTCGCCAAAGGTCATCCCCAGAAATTCGTAGGTGCCGGCCGGGGCCAGAGGAATACCAAAGAATATCAGCGGCTGCTCAAAGCCCGGCGCATAGGTGCGCCAGAGATACTCGTTCCAGATTGCCATCGCGATAAAGAACAGACCCCAGCGAATAGCGAGCTGCTTCCAGGCAAAGTCCGGCAATGAAAACACGTTCTTGAACATCACGCGCCAGACATTCTGACCGACAGCCATACTGCCGAAGATGATCGTGGCGAGGAAGAGGTTCTGGATGGTCGGTTTGATATAGATGAAGGACTTTTCCTGCAGCAGGATGCCCATCAGACCAAAGCCACCCACAATCAGCGAGCTGATAATCAGAAATGGCGGTATTCTCTCCCCATTCTTCAGCTTGTAGCCGACAACGCCGAGCGACAGGACGATCAGGACAGCGGTCGCCCAATACAGCGAAGAGTCCTTGTCGATCCAGGCTGTGTCGAGGCCCGACAGGCGAATAAGATTGTAGACGAGGACAAAGCCGATGACGGGTACAAGGTCACCCCAGATCTGGTTCGCCTTGTCTGCGGCCTTGCCGAGGTCATTATTTTCGTCAGTCATATCACTCTTACGTAGTCGGCGCGTCGCTGGATGTGCGAAGCCTGTCTTGCACGAATGCCCGGGCCCCGCCAGCGTCAATCAAAAGAGCCACTGCAATGTAGACAACACCGCCGACGGCGGCCTTGCAGAACAGCTCCAGCCAACTTCCAAAATGAGGCACGAGCATGACGGCCGGCCACATCGCTGCGCAGGCGATCGCAATCTTTCCTGCGGCAAAAAACGGAAAAGGAAAGTGGATGTATCGGCGTCCGCGCAAGCTGATAACCAGAATGCCGATCACATAACTGCCAATCGTCGCGACAACCGCGCCGATCATGCCAATAAGCGGAATGAGAATGATGTTCGCAATGATGTTGATTCCCGCAGGAATAATCATGAGCAGAGCCTGCTCACGCGTTTTCTGGGCGAGCTGAAACGCTTCTGAATAGTAATGCATGAGCAAGCCATTCATCAGGCCTGCAAAGGCAATCCAGGGAATGATCCGCGTCGCCCCGGCCCGGACATCTTCACCGATCAGGGCCTCGGCAAGCGGTTCTGCAACAAGCGCGAGCCCCGTCGCAGCAGGCAGTCCGAGCAGCAGCATCGTCGATACGAGCCCGCGTGCTTCTCTCTGGGCGGCCTCAGGCCCCTCCTCTTCGAAGGCGGCGAGAACAAGCGGCGCCCCTGCCATCGCCGCCCATGCACAGAGCAGAAGGATGGTCTTGTCAGCAACGCCGTACCCCGCCGCATAGGCACCGACAGCTGCCTCGCCAAGAAAGAGCGAGATCAGGAACCGGTCGGCGACAGAGAGCAACAGATCCAGAGAAAGCGCCGCCGCCACGGGTAGACCATAGGCATAATATTTTCGAATTCGCGCAGGGTCGGCATGTCCGCCCTTCGCCGCCCGCATCAGCCATGGCGCCTGAAACAGGCAAAGCACCGCTGATGAGCAAGTCAGACCGATGAAGGGTGCTGCGGCCCCGATATGCGTATAAAAAGCGACAAGGGCCCCAACCGCGAAACCGCCCAGCAGCTTGGTTGAATAGACGATAACATAGCGCTGCACCTGCTGGCTCGCCCGGTGCGCCTCAAGCGTTGCCTGAATGATGGTGCCAAGCGGGAACAATACCGCGATCCAGGGAAGGATCCTCAGATAGCGCGGCATATGAGAGACAGCGATGGTTAGGATCAGAGTCAGGATTGCCGCGAAGGCCAGCGACCTCAGAAGCAGGGCGCGAACCGTGGCATAGTGATCCGCCGTATCGCCGCGTGCATTGGCCTGCGCCGTATACCGGTAGGCGGCAGCTTCACCCGGGGCCAGCGTCACCGTGTGGATCAGCGACATGACCGAGAACATGAGCGCGTATCGGCCATACTCATCCGCCCCGAGAAGGCGGGTGAACACATAGACCGTGCCGAACGATGTCAGCGCGCTTGTGATATTGGCCGGAAGATAGCCGGCAAGGTGACGGATCAGTTTCATCGCGGTGCTGCGTAGCAACAATGTGCGAAGGGAGAATTAAATATTCAGTTCAAGTAGTAATAAGCCGGTCGCCAGGACCCCGGCTGCAATGATGCGGCGTTTGCCAAATCCTTCTTTCAGAAAGACCGCGCCGAGGATTGCGCCGAAGACGACGGACGTCTCGCGAAGGGCAGTTACGGTCGCTGCCTCCATCATGGAAAAGGCCAAAAGCGCGGCACCATAGGAGATGACAGACGATGCGCCGCCGACCGCGCCAGCGACGAGTTGTGGCCTCAACCGGCGGATCAGCTGGCCGCGCCGGGTCCAGACGGTGACGGCTGTGGTGCCGATCCAGTCCAGCATGAACAGCCAGACGATGAAGGTGAACCGGTTTTCGGCGATGCGAACGCCATAGGCATCTGTCACCGAATAGAGGCCGATCCCCAGTGCCGTCAGCCCAGCCCAGATGAGGGCCGTCTGATTGAGCTTTGTCTGACGGGACGTCTCCCCCTGCGGCA
Organism: Henriciella litoralis; assembly: GCF_002088935.1. Classification (NCBI taxonomy): domain Bacteria; kingdom Pseudomonadati; phylum Pseudomonadota; class Alphaproteobacteria; order Hyphomonadales; family Hyphomonadaceae; genus Henriciella; species Henriciella litoralis. Next base: position 2,556,687 of record NZ_NCSS01000006.1, on the reverse strand, counting down.
AAGCAAAGACCATGATCGCCGCTGCGGCGAGGAAGAGACCGAACCAGCCAAGCAGACCCGGATACTCATTCAGCGCGAACACGGCGATGACCGCTGTTGCGAGCGGCGCCAGCCCGCGCATGACGGGGAAAACGAGCGAGAGGTCTCCGCGATGCAGGGCGCGGATCATGAAGAACTGATAGACCCAGTGGGCTCCGATCGCATAGGCAATCGGCAGCCAGAGGCCAGCTTCCGGAAAAGGAACGATGAAGGCAAATGGCAGGACACAGAGCGCCGACGTGATCGACAGAACCATTCGTGCGCTCAACACATCCCCGCCGCGCTTTACCGCGAAATTGGCGAGCGCCACCGTCACAGCCGATAGCAGGCAAAGAAGAAACGGGAAAAGACTGTCAGACATCAGGGGGATGCTGGTCGTGCGACCGGCGCGGGATGTCAACAATCTAATAAGAGGCTTGTCGCCGCCGAGCGAACAGTGAAGCACAAGGACCACAGGCGCCGTCTTGGCACTCGTGTCCCGTCGACCTATTAACTAGGTGGGTACCGGGTAGGATAGGCCACGGCCAGTCCCAGAGCCAGTTCCCTGACGGAACTTAAGGTCGGCGGACAGCTGGCTTCCTCGAACGCCGCAGCCCTTGTGCAGTCTCTACAGATAGTGCGTCACCATGCGGTTGAACAGAGCTGCTGCACATTTAACGGCGACGCGGCACGCCACCGAAACATAAACAATAGTTCACATTTTTTCTTTATATTACAATGCATACACCTCTCATGCCCCCGGGTTGAACCGGGCCGGCATGTCTGTTCTGTCTGGTGGGTGCTCAACAGAAAAAGGGAGCCACACCATGGATTTCAAAACGCTTCGCGCGCCGACAATCGCCGCTTTCGCAGCCGCCACAGCCTGCTTTGGAGGCGCCGCAGTGGCGCAACAGGCAAACGAGGCCCCGGCTGCACAGCCCGGCCAGGTGCAGATTGAGCCTGTGACCGATGCCGAGATTTCGCAGTTCGTCGCCGCCAACCAGCAGGTCGGCGAGATCGCGACGGAAGCCAATGCCGAGCTCCAGGCCGCTGAGGACCAGGCCGCAGCGCAGACCCTGCAGGCTGAAGCGCGGCAAGACATGATCGCAGCGATCAAGGATGAAGGCCTGACAGCGGAACGGTTCACGCAGATTGCCCAGCTGGCGCAAATGGATGCCGATTTTGCCGCAAGACTGCGCGCTGAAATGAGCGGCTAATAACTCAGGCCGATAGTCCTGATGGACGGCCAATATGGAAAAGCCCTGCCTTTGTCGGCGGGGCTTTTTTTATCAGGCGCACAAATTCTTCATCGTGCCTTCCGATGCGCGAGATATCACTTGTCATCCTTTGCGACCGATGGAAGTCTAGCGACAAGAACGGCAACGAACCCCAGAAGGCTATATCCAATGAGACATGCCCTGATCGCCTTAGTCCTACTCCCGCTGGCTGCCTGTGGTGGCGGCGATAAGGACGAGGCCCCGACGCCAGATGAACCGCCGGCTGAAACCGGCTCAGCGGTAACTGTCCCTGCAGAACAACAGCCACTGCCCGAGATCGTCTCGCCCCTGGCAGATGCAGACCCTCTGACGCCTGGCGTCTATTGCTATTATCGCAATGACGAGAACGTCACTGAGGGTGTCAGCATCACGGTCGGCGAAGATGGCGGCGTTTCCGGATCGAACTTCGGCATTATTCACCAGCGCGCTGCCGATTATTTTGCAGCGTTTTCGACTGAGCTCAGCAATGGAGACATTGGAGAGAGCGCCGCGGTCAAGTTTGATACAGTGACTGAAGTCGATGGTGACACGCAGACATCCGATGCAATCTGGTATCTTGGAAGTGAGGGCGCTGTGCCAGACGGGCTGGATATCATGCTTATGCCAGCTGATTGCGACGGCCTTGAAGAGCGCGTGCAGACCGAAGGCTCCCCTTAAAGGCTTCTGAAATTTGAAACAAAAAATGCCCCGGCCGACAGGTCGGGGCATTTTCTTGTGGCTGGTAAAAATCTACTGGCTGAGCAGCTGCGTGACGAGCTGTGTGGCCAATTGAACCATCATGATGTCGCCATCGACTTCAGCATAATAATAGCCATTCGGTGGCTGGTTAAGACCATAGCGACCATAGTCGTCTATGACGCGGTAATCGGTATAGGTGCGCCCATTGTAGCGGATCGCATCGCGGCGGCCTTCCTGGTACCCCTCGCGATAGGCCCGGGCTTCATCGCGGCGGTCTTCATAGCGATCATGGTGGCGATCAGGTGAACACCAGCCCTTTTTGGCATGCCCTGGCGGGCAGTGTTTCGGATCCGCATTGGCCGGGGCTGCGGTGACCATAAATGCGGTCGCGGCGGCGGCACACGCGCTATACTTCACAAGATGTCTCATGGCTCTTCGTCCTTTCATCATGCCTTCTGCATGAGGACTAAAACGGAGCATGCGATAAGCCGTTCCCACAACAATCCGTTATGTTGCGTTCAGCTAATGTAAGGCCAGGCCGGTCAGGTCGCAAACAACCGGCCGATATCAGCGAATGCCTTGATCTCTATGGCGTTTCCGGACGGGTCTGAAAAGAACATGGTGGCTTGCTCCCCCGGTTCGCCCTTGAAGCGGATATAGGGCTCAATCAGAAAATCGACGGTTCCAGTCAGCCTGTCTGCAAGCTGCTTCCACGCTTCCATGTCCATGACGAGACCGAAATGGCGTACGGGCACGCCCTTGCCATCGACGGCATTTGTGGCGCTTTCGCCGCAAAGCTCTGGTGCCAGATGCGCCACGATCTGATGACCGTGAAAATTGAAATCCACCCATTCATCCGAGCTGCGCCCTTCAGGACATCCAAGCAGGCCGCCATAGAAGGTGCGCGCGGCCTCAAGGTCATGAACCGGAAAAGCAAGATGAAAGGGTGAAAGAGCCATTTTCGAGATGTGCTGCGGCGATGGGGCAGCCGTCAAGAAGGATCCGTTATCGGCTTGCGCCTAATGCGCATTGTCTGCTGCAGGACGGGCCCGGCCCATCGTCCAGTTCGACGTGGCACGCACCTTTGGGTTGGGCGCACACCAGATTTCACCAGTGGCGGTGATCATGGTCACCCAGATCAGATTATGCTCCTGGCCATAATCTATGACGGCAATGGCAAACCCATCGCCCTTATCGAGCACTGTAAGCGGAATGGGTGGATTAAGCTGGGTAAACATGAGGCGCCTGATGGGCATGAGTGATGATGAGTAAACAACATCATGACGCTTAGCTTGGTTGCCTATGACAGGCCGACAATATGTCCGTCCGCGTCCAGCCCTATCTCTTCTGCGGCGGGCACGCGTGGCAAACCGGGCATCGTCATCGTGTCGCCGCAGATCGCAACAATGAAACCGGCCCCGGCTGACAGGCGCACGTCGCGTATTGGCAATACGAAGCCTTCAGGGGCTCCGCGCAAATTCGGATCTGCAGAAAAACTGTTCTGCGTCTTCGCCATGCAGACTGGCAGTTCGCCATAGCCATCTTTTTCCCACTGCTCCAGCTGACGATGAATGCGTGGATCGGCAGAGACTTCGCCAGCGCGGTAAATTTCGCGGGCGACCGTCTCGATCTTTTCAAACAGCCGCATTCCGTCCGCATAAAGCGGCGCAAACTTTGCCTCGCCTTGCTCGATAACGCCGAGCACCTTGTCGGCCAGTTTTGAGGCGCCCTGCCCGCCATCTGCCCAATGGGTGCAGAGAACCGCTTCGCTGCCCAGCGCCGCGACATAGGCCTCAATCACCGCAATCTCGGCGTCCGTGTCGCCGGCAAAATGATTGATCGCGACGATGGCTGGCACGCCGAATTTGCCGATATTTTCGATGTGGCGACCAAGATTGGCGCACCCAGCCTCAACGGCGGCGACGTCCTCGCGGCCAACATCCGCATAGGCGACGCCGCCATTCATCTTCAGCGCCCGCACTGTGGCGACAATGACCACGGCGTCTGGCGCGAGCCCTGCCTTGCGACATTTGATATTGAGGAATTTCTCAGCGCCAAGGTCCGCGCCGAACCCGGCCTCGGTGACGACATAATCGGCAACTTTCAGCGCCGTCTTCGTCGCGATGACCGAGTTGCAGCCATGCGCGATGTTTGCGAACGGCCCGCCATGCACGAAGGCGGGCGTGTGTTCGAGGGTCTGGACGAGATTTGGTCGAAGCGCCTGCGCCAGAAGCACCGTCATCGCACCATCGGCTTTGATATCGCGGCAGAACACGGGAGACCGATCGCGGCGATAGGCGACGATGATATTGCCAAGGCGGGTCTGCAGGTCTGCCATGTCTTCGGCGAGACAGAGGATGGCCATGATTTCGGAGGCCGCCGTGATATCGAAACCAGCTTCTGCCGGAAATCCGTTCGACGCGCCGCCAAGTGAAGTCACGATCTGACGGAGAGAGCGGTCATTGACGTCGAGGACACGGCGCCAGGTGATCCGGCGCGTATCGATGTTCAGCTCATTTCCCCAATAGACATGGTTATCGACCATCGCCGACAGAAGATTATGAGCGGCCGTGATGGCATGAAAATCACCCGTGAAATGAAGGTTCATCTCCTCCATCGGAATAACCTGCGCATAGCCGCCGCCGGCGGCGCCCCCTTTCATGCCAAAACAGGGGCCTAGTGACGCTTCGCGGATACAGATGGCCGTGCGGGCGCCCGAGGCGGTCAGTGCGTCGCCCAACCCAACCGTGGTGGTGGTTTTGCCCTCGCCGGCTGGGGTCGGATTGATGGCGGTGACGAGAATGAGTTTCCCGTTGGGCCGTCCCGCTTGCGACTTGATGAATTCAGCAGAAATCTTGGCCTTATCATGGCCATAGGGGATCAGATCGCTTGCCTTTATATCGAGCTGACTGGCAACATCCTGAATAGGCTTTTTCGGCGCCGCGCGTGCGATCTCGATATCGCTCTTGTGATCCATATTATTTGCATCCGTGGTGACCGCGAGCGCCTTCGACTGCAAAGCTCGTCGCTGCGCCTAATCGCATGTAATTCTCTTTTTAATGAACGGATAAGGAGGGACGCACAAGTGGGCTCAGCGTGGAGGCCCATCCGCGGCGACTGGATCGCTAGCGGGTCATTTGGTGGAAAAGGTCGCGTATGCCGTCGATGAGCCGTTCACCGAGGCCGTCACCAACCTCTTCAGGGTCTGCGAACTCGTTTTCAGCGACGATGCTCTCATCATCATCGAGCTGGTCTGGCGAGAAGGGACGTAGGGACCTGCCCTCGCCGCGCAAACGATCGATGGCGCCAATCAGTCGGCCATGAGTTTCGTATGCGTCCTTCAGATCGTCAGGTTCGCACGCCAGATGCTCGCAGATTAGCTGGACCCGCAAGTCCTTGATCGTCGTGCGGACATGATCGGGCTCTCGACATTGGTTCGCCTCGACCGCGATGTCGCACTCGGTGTCGAAGCCCATGGACCGGTTGTTGAGATTGGAAGAGCCGACGCGCAACAGCTCATCATCCATGATCAGCACTTTGGCGTGCACATAAATCGCGGAGCCTTGATCTGTGACCGGATAGAAGGCTGCGAAGTGCCCATGCGGATCATGATCCCAGAGATGTCTCAACCGCCGCGCACGCGCGCCATCCATGGCCTTTTTTCGGAGCCAGCCTTCGGCATGCTGAGGCAGAACAATGACAATGTCCGGCCCCTCCTCTTCCTGAAGGCGCGCCTCGATCGCGTCGCACAAGGCTTCAGAGGCGAGGTACTGGCTCTCAATGTAGAGATGGTCTTTTGCCACTGCGATGGCGCTGAGATAGAGCGCCTCAATCTCCCGCACCTCTTCATAATCCTTGAAAGCAGGATAGGTGCGCGAAATGGCCATCGGCACGTTCTCAAGAGTCTCATCAAGGGCGGGCCAAACGGGCGCGGCATCTTTCGGAGGCGGCGTTAGCTCATGACCGGAGGCGCGTTGCCAACGGTCTCGCGCCACATCACCAAGCGCCTTTGCTGCCGGACCTGACACCGCCGTGGTGGCATCATGCCAGGGCTGCCCGCCGTCATCATTACCCGGAAGTCCGCGGCAGGGCTGCTTGTCGAGATGTTCGCACGTGTCCCAGCGGCCATCGGTCATGTCGATACCGCCGCAGAAGGCAAGCTGGTCATCAATTACGATGATTTTGGAATGATGAGCGGCCCCCGCGGGGTGTTCGCTATCAAGACGGAAGTGAAAATTCTTTGAGAACCTCAATGGCCGAAGGGCCACCGGCCACATGCCCCGCATCACGGACTGAATCGCCCCCGTATCCCATTTGAGCATGTAGAGATCGAGCTCTTCGCGCGAACGGGTGAGCCAGGAAAGAAATTCGCCAAGCTGGTTCGGACCGTCGAGCGTTTTCTCAGCTGGCTCAAATTCTATCCGCGTATCGAAGTCCCAGCCGATCAGCATGATCGTGTGCGAGGCTTTCAGCATCGCTTCCTTCACGGCTCTGAAATAGGACTCACCATCGATGATGACGCGCAGACGATTTGCCGTCTCGATGCGCCAGCAGGTCTCTCCAACGACAAGTATGTGATCATCCGCTGAGGAGGCGTTTGCGCCTGTGTTTGTCTGGTTCATGTCCATGCTCCCCCAAGCAATGTTTGAGCACGCCAGAGGTTGCGAGTGCAAACGGGCGTTTTCTGGACGGCGCGCATCTGCCATAAGGCCGCCCTGACAGGAGCAAGGATCAGATGGACGAAGCGGACTGGAACTTTACAGAGCAGCAGGCAGAGACCGTCTTCACCTGCGAGCAGCTACGCGACACGCAAGGTGTGAAGCCGCACAGCGAAATCGTGCTCGATCTTTTTTTCGTGCCCATCGAAGGCGAAGAGGCCCGCCGGGAGGCTTTTGAGAAAGCCCTGTCGAGCTTCGGCTATGAGCTGGGTGAAGCGGAAAAAGACGAAGAAGTCGCCGCCTCGATCGGCCCGATCCCGTTTACGCCGCAAGACATCTGGCTGCACGAGGAACGCACCACCAAAATGGCGCTCGCGCGCGGCTTCAGACCCGATGGCTGGGGCTTTGCTGAACCGGACAACTGACATCTCGATGGGGCGCTAGTTGCTAGGCACCCAATTATGACAGACCATGCTCCCACAGGATCATGCTGAGCCGAGGACAAAGAATGGCTGATAAAGGCAAATCGGATATCGATGCCGCCCGGCGCGTGTTGCAGGTCGAGGCGGACGCCCTCAGAGAACTGTCTGCCACGCTGGACGAAAGCTTCTCGACCGCCGTCGATACGATGCTGGCCTGCAAGGGCTATGTGATCGTGGCCGGGGTCGGCAAGTCCGGTCACATTGGCCAGAAGATTGCCGCAAGCCTTGCCTCAACCGGCACGGCTTCGTTCTTCCTCCATCCGACGGAAGCCAGCCATGGCGATCTTGGCATGGTGCGTGGCGACTCTGTCGTGCTGGCCATCTCCTATTCCGGCGAGAGCCGCGAGCTCATCGATCTTCTGCGCTACTGCCGCGGCAATTCCATCCCTGTCATCGCGATGACGCGGGCGCCGGGCTCACTGCTTGGCCGGCACGCAGATACGGTTCTGACGTTGCCGCAGTTCGAGGAAGCCTGCCCGAACGGGCTCGCCCCGACCACATCAACGACGATGACCCTGGCGCTTGGTGATGCTCTGACCGTCGCCTTGATGGCCCGGCGCAATTTCACGCCTGAAGATTTCGGCGCGCGCCACCCGGGCGGAAAGCTGGGCAAAGCCCTGCATACGGTGGGTGACTATCTGATGGTGCGGAACACGCAGGTGCCCAAGATACGTGACACCGCAAACCTGCAGGATGTTATTCAGGCGATCGCGGAAGGCCGGCAGGGGTGCGTTGCGGTTGTCGATGAAGAAGGATCATACCGCGGAATCATCACTGACGGCGATTTGCGCCGGTCGATGCAGGCTGGCGGCGATACAAGCTCTGCAGCGACCATGATGACGGAAGGCGGGCGGACCTTTGCCCGTGATGACCGGATTGCATTGGTCATCGACGTGATGACCAAACTCCGCATCGGCAACGGTTTTGTACTGGAACAGGGAAAGCCGGTTGGCGTGATCCACACCAAGGATCTGCTGGAAGAAGGCTATATCTAGGTGCGCTCAGGGCCGCACATTCCAGTCGATTAATGTGGCATTGCCAGCCTCATCCAGCTCCAGCGTGCCATAGGCACCGGTTTTGAGCTTCAGATCGGGGCGTTCGGCCACGTCTCCGCCCGCCGCCAGCAACGCAAAACGGGCCACACCATTGCTTGTAACCACGAGGACTGGCCCCTCTGGCGCATCAGCGGCAAGGGCAGAAAAGAACTCGCGCCAGTTTTGCCGGGATTGTTGAGGATCAACCTGCCAACCCGGCGGCGGCGTGGCGTTTTCTTCCCAGGCGCGCAGGGCATCCTCGCCAATTCGTGCGATCACGTTTTCTTCCGGCTGGTTCTCATCCGGGCCGTAATCGATCTCCCGCAGGAACTCCGCGACGATCATCTTCCCGCCGGCCTGCTGGCCCCGCTGGACCGCCTCAGCTGTTTCAAGCGTGCGTTTCAGCGGGCCCGCGACAATCGCCGCGAACTCAACACCTTTGGCGGCAAAATGTGCGCTCATGGCCTCGGCCTGCGCTTTGCCTGAAGCAGACAGCGACAAATCCGTTCGCGCGCCGACACGCGTGACCGTGTCGCCTGCATCGAATGTATTTCCGTGGCGCAGGATGTAGACGCGCGTCATGATGAGGTGCCTTCCAAAGGGTCACCGAATTTCGCCAGCAGCTCTTCGGCGAGCCGCGCATCCTCCGGCGTATCGACGCCCCACATGGCATTATCGGCCGGCTCCACGGCGACCGCCTGGACCGTCATGCCATTTTCCAGAAAGCGCAGCTGTTCCAGTCCTTCCAGCGCCTCATAATATCCGACCGGCAAGGCGGCGAACCGCTCCAGCGCGGGCATCCGGTAGCCGTAGAGCCCGATATGGCGCCAGACTGGGGATAGCTCGCCCGCCTCGCGAAGTTGCGCCTCCTTGCGGATGGCGGGCAGAACCTGTTTGGAGAACCAGACGGCGCGGCCATCGGCAAGTCGTACGCAACTGGTCCCGCTAAACGGTTCGCGGGTTTTCTGGTCACGCACGGTGTCGAGGGCGGCCCAGTCCAGCCTGACAACTGGCGTGACGACATCCGCTGACGAGGTCTCAGCCTCCTCAATCAGGGCTTCCAGATAGCTGGCGGGCGTGAACGGCGCATCGCCTTGTAGATTGAGTACGAAATCCGGCGCCGTTTCCTGCAGGCGGGCGGCGGCAAGCGCTCTGTCCGTGCCCGAAGCGAGGTCTGGCGACGTCATGACAACGGGCATGCCGAGATCCTCGGCGTGCGTGCGGATATCATCATGATCGGTGGCGACGACAAAGCTTACATCATCGCGGCGGTTCGAAAGCTCAGATGCAATCGCACTCACCCGTGCGAGGAGCGAATGGCCGGAAATCATGTGCAATGGCTTCGCCGGAAAACGGGTTGAGCCGTGTCGCGCGGGAATAACGATGAGCGTTTTCATGAAGCAGCTGCCTGTCGCGGTTATCGAGGGTGTGCGTTTCAAAGCCGATCAGGTCAAGCCATCAAGCAGCCCGCGCAGGTCCAAGTGCTGTGATCTGTATTGACAATCTGCCGCGCCGGACCGAATGCCGAAGATATGGAAGGTTTCGAAGTCGATATTGCTCACAGCATTGAACTGGCCGTCGCGCCAGTCTTCCTGATTGCCGGTGTCGGCGCCCTGCTCACCGTCCTGACCAATCGTCTCGCGCGGATCGTCGACCGGTCGCGGTCGCTAGAGGTCGAGCTTGCCGTGGAAGGGGCCATGGAGGCGCATCCGCGCTGGCGGGCTGAACTGTTCCTGCTGGACCGGCGTATCTCCTGGATCAACCGGGCCATTGTGCTCTCGACGGCGGCGCTGCTCTTCGTCTGCCTTGTCATCGTGAGCATATTTACCGGCCAGCTTCTGGCGATCGATCTATCAATCCTGGTGTCCATTCTGTTCATCTGTGCGATGGGCGCCTTGATCGCCGCAACGGGCAGTTTTCTTTGGGAGATCCATGTCGCCGCCGCGATGCTACGGGTGCGGACCGACCTTCTGGAAAAAGTCAGGCGCAAGCGGCAGGCCAAACGGCGTTTCTGGAAACGGTATTTCTAACGGCGACAAAGTCGCGCCCCTAGACGGAAAATATGACCAGACGGTCTGTAAGCCGGGTTCTGTCCAGCGCCTTGCAGCGCCTGTGCAGCCATTCCTCTGGGAGCTCTCTCACAAGAGCCCTCACGCGACACACCCGGGGCACGGGCTGGAAACGGCCCATATGCGCCCCCTATTCGGTCTTGCTCCAGGCGGGGTTTACCATGCCAGGACTGTTACCAGCCCCGCGGTGGGCTCTTACCCCACCCTTTCACCCTTACCAATCGGTCCTTCGACGTATCTCAGGATGAGGATTGGCGGTCTACTCTCTGTGGCACTTTCCCTCGGCTCGCGCCGGGCGGACGTTATCCGCCGCCTTGTCTCCATGGAGCCCGGACTTTCCTCCAATAGCAGGTTACCCCACTATCAGCGGCTGCCCGACCGTCTGGTCAAGCAGCGACGTAAGGCCTAACCCGCCAAAAAGCCAGCCCTTGCAGTGTTGGCGCGCCAGGCAGCTCACATGGATCTTCAGCGCGCGCTCTATCTACTCGACAAAACGACGCCCACTGGAACCTTCCGCTTCCTGCAGTGTTGCCAACAGCATGATACGCAAAACCTTGATCCCAGCCCTTTTCCTCACTGGCGCAGCCCTCACGGCCTGCTCACCCGACGCATCGCAGCCGGCAGAGCCGTCTTCGACTGACGCGGACAATGAAGCTGTTGTGCCTGATGACGCGACATTGCCAGAAGGTGAAAAACAGCCTGGCGAACTATCTGAAACGGTCATGGGCAACAAACCTGAAATCAGACTTCAGGCCCTTCGCGCCGAAGACACGCAAGATTTGCAAGGTGAACTCGGGTGCAGCTTTTCCGCAGATGGTGAACTGCTGCTCGTCGCCATGGCAAACGTCGGCGATGACAGCCGCGCCGATGCCGTGATCAACATTAATGACGATGCAGAAGGCCTGGTTGGCGAGCAAAAGGGCGGCTTCAGCGCCCTGGAGACCAATGGCGGCACTTTCGCGGGAACCGGATATGTCGTGACGATCGAAACCGGCAGCGAAATGCTGGATGGCCCGAACACCGAAGAGGTGTCCAAGGCCGCAACGCTGACGACGAACCGGGCAGATGGCGCCAGCCGCACCTATGATGGCGAGTGGACCTGCGGGCCATAACGCCTCGATCTATTCGATACGGTCAATGAGCGGCATGACACGCTCGCGTAATAGAGTTACGAGTTCGTCCTGCATGAATTTGTAATTGTCGGGCACGTCAATCACCCGGATCCGCTTATGGGCAACCGCCTGCCGGAAGTCCGCCTTCAGCCGGTTCGCGTGCTTGGCTTCCATGCAGATGATCAGCTCAGCCCATCTGATATCGTCCATGTCGACTTGATGGTCTGCGTCCCGCGCCGTGCCGCCAGACCGCGCATCAATGCCTTCAATCTGGTTGAAAACGGCCTCGCCCGTTGGGCTGCGCAGCCGGTTGCGGGAGCACACAAACAGAATACGAAGCGGCTCGGTTTCAGCCATTAGCTGTTTCCATTCACGATGCGGCCAGATCTTTCCGAGCTGGCGGGCGCGCTGTAGCTTGTTGCGACGCAGATAGATCTTTTTCCAGTTTTTCTCGATGCCAAAGCGTCGATTTGTCTGGGCCTTATGGTCGATGCGACGATCCAGCTTGCGCGACAGCGCCCGCCGCTCGCCGCGCGAGTTCGGGTGAGACATAATGATCCTCAATGATTGCCTGACGGGTCAGCAGCCGCGGCAATATGAGAACGACGCGCTTCTATCCCGACCAAACTGCGCTTTGCAAGCGTACAATCGTCATGTTGATTGGCGCGAACGCCTTTAGCCGTCTGGCCAGACGGGGCAAGTTGCGCCAATCTTCATCTCATGATTTGCCGCAATACAAGGAATCGAGCGGATGCAAGCCTGGCTTAAAAAGCTGCCTGTACCCGCAGTCGTCCTGGACTGGCTGATCCTGCCGCTCTGGTGCGCGATCGTTCGCATGTCCAAGCCGGAAGTGCGGATCGTCACGGGCGGCATCAGCTTCTATGCGCTCTTCTCGATCTTCCCGATCATCTATCTGACGCTGACCCTGCTCTTCTCATTGCTACCGCATGAAATCTCACAGAGCCTCTCCAACACGGTCGATCAGGTGCTGACCTCTGCCGTGGCCCCCTTGCAGCAGGCCGACCTGACAACGATCCGCGATGCGACGCCGCAGGGCCTGACAATCCGCGCCTTACTGGCGATCATCCTCGTCTTCTATACGGCCAGCTCCGGCGCCAAAGGTGCGATTACCGGCATCCGCATGGTGGCGGGCAGCGACAAGCGATCAAACATTATCCGGTTTCAGGGGATATCCCTCCTGATGACCACGCTACTCATCCTGCTGGTCTGGATACTGGGGGCCATCCAGCTGGTTCTTTCGGTCACAACTGAGCGAGAGGGCTTTGTCGCCTTTGAACTGGCGCGAACGATATCAGAAATCGCGTCGAGGCTCTGGATCGGCAAATTCCTCGCCTGTTTCGCAATCTTCTACCTGATCATCTCCCTGTCCCTCTACGGACGGCTAAGCTCTGGCCGGTCCATGGTTGCGGGCGCAGCCGCCGGCGCGTTCAGCTGGAGTGTCGCGACCTGGGCCTACCATCTTTATCTCAAGGTTTCGGTGCTCGACACGATCTATGGGGCCCTCGCCTCGTTGATCCTTGGTTTCATCTGGCTGATGGTGTCGGTGTCGTCCCTTCTGCTTGGGGCCGCCCTGTCAGTGGAGTGGTCCGCGCGTTTTGCTCAGCTGGACGCTGATCGAGCTGAAACGCCGTCAAAGACCGGCCAGGACGCTGGCGATCAGCCGACGGAATAGAGGTAAGCGACAGCAGCGGCGATGTTTACGGTGTCTGGGTCTGGTGCCCCGGTGACGCCTGAGGGTCGCCAGCGCCGCTGAAAGGCGCAGATAGCGGCATGCCCATCCTCCACATCGTATCCAATTGCCATCAACGACGCCGCTAGCGGCGCACTGGATGGCTCCACGACCGATGGCCAAAAGCCGATCGCGTGTTCGGAGAGACGCTTCCATGGGAAATGCTCGCCCGGATCCTTTTTGCGCGCAGGTGCAATGTCAGAGTGCCCGACGATCCGGGTTTGCGGAATGCTCCACCGCTCAATGATCGCTTTGGACAAAGCGATAACCGCGTCGATCTGCGCGTCTGGATAAGCGGGCAACGCCCCGTCATCATCTGGCCAGTCGTGTCCGCCATTGACGATCTCGATGCCGATTGAGCGGGAGTTAAGGTCCTCATCGCCCTGCCAGCGCGAAACGCCCGCATGCCAGGCCCGCTTGTCCTCGGCGACGAGCTGAACCACTTCGCCGCACTCGCGGATCATGTAATGGGCCGAGACCGAAGCCTCTTCATCGCACATCCGCTCAAGGGCCGCGTCACCCGTCTCCATGCCCGTATAATGCAGAACGAGCATATCGAGGGGCGCCTTGCGCTCGTTGAAATTGGGGCTGGGGCGTTGGATGATCTTCATTTTGGCGCTCATACCTGTTCGGTGAAGGCTGCCTCAGGCAAGGTTTTATTCCGCCGCACGGCAATCACAAAGACGCCGCCGAGCGATATCGCGGCGCCCACAATAAGCCGCAACGTCAGTGGCTCACCCAGCAGCGAGACGGCAAGCACAACACCCCATATTGGCGTCATCAAAGTTAGCGGCGAGAGCAGCGAGATGTCGTATTTCTTGATCAGCGTATAAAACGCGCCGTGCCCGAAAACGCTGACGCCGAGGACTGCGAAGGCCGTCGCGGCCCAGACCATCCATCCGCCACCGACGAAGCTGCCGATCTGGTTCTGTTCCACAAAGAAGGAGAACACCATCAGCGGCGCAAAGCTGAACATGCCGACCCAGGCCTGAAGCTGAAGGGCACTGATCGGGGCCATACGCTTCATCAATATGCCGCCGATCGAGCCAATGAAGGCGGATACAATGACATAGATCAGGCCGAAGCTGACGGAGAAGCTTTCCGGGTCGAACGCAATAAGCGTGACGCCGGCAAAGGCCAGCATAATGCCAAGACCACGCCGCCAGCCGACCGTTTCGCCAAGAAACGCCATGCTCATCAATGTCGAGAAAGGCACGCCGAGCTGGCCCGTCACCGAGACGGCGCTCGCCTCTGCATTCGCGAGACCGGTAAAAAGCAGCGCAAAATGGATCGCGCCCATACACATCGAAATGAGGAACAGGGCGCGCATGTTCTTTGGCGCCGGAAACAGAAACGGGACGAGCACCAGAGCGATGCCGAGAAACCGGATGCTGGCGAAGAATACCGGCGGGACGGCTGCGTCCGCAACGACCCATCGCGTCACGACAAGGTTGAGGCCCCAGACGAAACAGACGGCAAAGAGAAGAAGAAAGTCACGAAAGCCCATCTTTCCGCCTCTAGCAGTATCCGGCCATGGCGGTCACGCAGATTTCAGCGCTTTCGCAAGGGCAAGCGCGCGATCAGCTTGGCCGCGAGCGCTCATACGGGCTGTCGAGCGAGAATGTCGGGATACGGGCGTTAAGCGCTTCGCCACCGTCCTTCACGAAGGTGTACATGCCGCTCATCATGCCCGAAGGCGAGGACAGAGGCGCGCCGGAGGAATAGCGGAAGCTCTCGCCAGGCGCGAGGCAAGGCGTCTGGCCGACAACGCCGTCGCCATCGACAATCTGCCGGCGACCGAGGCTATCGACAATGTCCCAATGGCGCGTCGTCAGCGTCCAGGTGTGATCGGAATTGTTCTCGATCTCGACCGTGTAGGACCAGATATAGCGGCTACGCACTGGGCTCGACTCCTCTTGCATGAAGCGGGGCCGCACCCGGATACGAACACCGTCCGTTACCGCTTCATATTCAGGTATCGACTGATTATCGGTCATGCCATTAGACCTAATTCAGCTTGCACAGGCATCGAGCGCGGCCATCAGGTCCGCCTCGAGGTCGCTGGCATCTTCAAGGCCGACCGACAATCTGATCCAGCTCTCATCGAGGCCCATCGAGGCTCGCTCTTCCTCATTGAGGGCGCGATGCGTGGTTGAGGCCGGGTGGCAGGCAAGCGACTTGGTGTCTCCGAGATTATTGGAGATGTCGACCAGGTTGAGCGCATTCAGCACCCTGAAGGCTTCGGCCCGCGCGCCCTTGATCGAAAAGGCAATCAGCGTGCCGCCCTCATCCATCTGCTTGGCGTGCACCGCATGGTGCGGATGGTCTGTCCGCCCCGGATAGCGCACGGCTTTCACGTTCGCATGGCCAGCAATCGCGTCAGCAAGACGCGCCGCCGTCCGGCAGGCAGCGCGTACGCGAAGGTCAAGCGTCTCGATCCCTTTCAGAACGACCCAAGCATTGAAGGGCGATGGCGCAGGCCCTGTATGACGCAGCCATGGATCGATGAACTCTTCAATCCAGTCGCTCTGGCCAAGAATGGCGCCGGCCAGCACGCGGCCCTGCCCGTCCATATGTTTGGTGGCGGAATAGACGGCGACGTCCGCACCAAGCTCCAGAGGCTTCTGGAGAACAGGGGTCGCGAACACATTATCCACGATCAGTTTGGCACCCGCCTTATGTGCGAGCTCAGCCACGGCTGCGATATCGACGGCCTCTAGCAGCGGATTGGAAGGAGACTCGATCAGCACCAGCTTGGCCGGGCGCGACAGGGCCTTCTTCCAGGCGTCCATGTCAGACCCCTGGACAAATTCTGTCTCAACGCCGTAGCGCGGCAGGATGGTCTGGCAGATCACCCGGCAGGAGCCAAAAAGCGCGCTGGCGGCAACCACACGGTCGCCGGTGCCCACTGGGGCAATCATCGCAGACGAGATCGCGCCCATGCCGGACGCCGTCACCCGGCAGGTTTCAGCGCCTTCGAGCAGGGCAAGCCGGTCCTCAAGCATACGCACCGTCGGATTGGCGTAGCGGGAATAGACAAAGCCTTCTTCTTCCCCGGACATGCGGCGGGCGGCCTGCTCGGCGCTGTCATAGGCATAACCGGATGTCAGAAAGATCGCTTCGGAGGTTTCTCCGAACTGAGAGCGCATGGTGCCGCCGCGCACGAGTTTCGTCGCGGGCTTCCAGTCTTCCCCATCGCGCTTTGCCATGGCCTTAGTCCTTCCAATCAAGAGCGGTCCGTCTTAAGCCTCTTGTCGGAAAGGGATCAAGGGATGGCTGTCGCAAGTATGGGCGTTTTGTCCGATCTGGAACTGAAAGATTTGTTCGGGGAAGGCCGCATTGCATCCAGCAACGCGCTGGACGCTGACCAGATTCAACCTGCCAGCCTTGATCTGAGGCTCGGAGAGACCGCCTACCGTGTCCGCGCAAGCTTTCTGACCGGGGCCCATCGCAGCGTCGAGGCGGTTCTTCGTGAGCCCGGCATGGAGCTGCACCGGATGGACCTTTCCCAAGGCGGGGCCGTGCTGGAGACCGGATGTGTCTATCTCGTGCCCCTTATGGAGACGGTCGATCTTCCTGAGGATGTATCGGGCCGCGCGAATCCAAAAAGCTCAACCGGGCGGATCGACGTGTTCACACGTCTGGTCACCGATTACGGCAAGGCGTTTGACGATATTCCGGCAGGCTATCGTGGCCCACTCTGGCTGGAGATCAGCCCGCGGACATTTTCGATCCTCGTGCGTCCGGGCGATCGACTGGCCCAGCTTCGGCTGCGGCGCGGAAAACCGCAGAATACCAGCGAAATCATCGTGTCGATCGACATGGACATGCCGGATGGGCAACCGGTCGGCTGGCGCGCCAAGCACCATGCCGGCCTTATCGACCTGAAGAAAATCGCTGGCCATGAGGTCGCCGATTTCTGGGAGCCTTTGTTTCCGCATAAAGGGCGGCTGGTCCTGAACCCGGAGGATTTTTACATCCTCGCCTCGCGTGAAGCCGTGGAAGTACCGCTTCAGCAAGCTGCCGAGATGGCGCCTATTGCCCCTGAACTCGGCGAATTTCGCGCCCATTATGCGGGCTTCTTTGACCCCGGCTTCGGCACGAATGCAGGCGGCTCGCGCGCCGTTCTGGAAGTGCGCTCACGTGATGTGCCGTTTATTCTCGAGCACGGCCAACCTGTCGCCAAACTCATCTATGAAGATATGAGCGCGCCGCCTTCGGCGCCTTATGGCGGCAAGACGAGCAATTATCAGGGCCAGGGTCTGAAACTATCAAAGCATTTTGCCTGAGTGAATTTATGCTGGACAAGCGGGCAGACCGACGCTCTTGTTCGATGCATCATTTATTGGGGACACACCATGAAAACAGTTTTCGCCATCTGCGCTGTCGCAGCCCTTACGCTTGCCGGCTGCGGTGAAAAATCTACTGACGAAACAGGCGCGACCACACCCGCCAAAACGGCCAAAGCATCGCTGGATGATCGCTGCGCAATTCTTGCGAGCGACCCGGAAGCGCAGGAAAACTTTGATGAAATGGGTACTGATGCCGATGGCTTCTGTGACTGCATGGTCAAATATGTTCGTGCTCAAAGTGAGACCGACCAGCAAGCCATCAACGTTGCGCTTGTGCGGGTCACTGACGGCATGCAGGAAATGAATACCGGCGCCGAAGAGGTTGTCTCCCAGCTGATGCGTGAGATCATGTTGGAGTCCGCGGTGAATGGCGAAATGACAGAGCTTGGTACCGGCATTCAGAAGATCGGCATGGCCATCGATGAAATCGGCGAAGGTTTCGAAGAGACAGGCAGTTGCCCCATCAGCTGATCGCCCGCCATCAATTCAATTGACTTACCCCGCGTGAGGCGGGCTTTCCTGACCTGAAGTTTCCGCATCAAGACGGATATCAGGAGGACAGCCCGCATGACCCATGATCTCGTTATCCGAAACGGTTTTGTCGTTGATGGCAGCGGCGCGCCGGGCCGTGACGCCGACATCGCAATCGATGATGGGCGGATAACGGCTGTCGGCTCCATCTCTGGCAAGGGACGGGAAGAGATCGATGCAAAGGGCGAGCTTGTCACGCCCGGCTTTGTCGATGTGCACACCCATTATGACGGTCAGGTGACCTGGGGCGACCAGCTGACGCCCTCGTCAATTCATGGGGTGACGACGGCTGTCATGGGCAATTGCGGCGTCGGCTTTGCCCCGTGCAAGCCGGAAGACCATGACCGCCTCATCCGCCTGATGGAAGGGGTTGAGGATATCCCGTTTCCGGTCCTCACCGAGGGCCTGCCCTGGAACTGGGAGAGTTTTCCCGATTACCTCGATAGCCTGTCGAACAAATCCTTCGACATCGATTTTGCCGCCCAGCTGCCGCATGCGGCGCTTCGCGTTTACGTGATGGGTGAGCGCGGTGCCAATCGCGAGGATGCGAGCGAGGCCGATATTGCCGAAATGGCGCGTCTTGCGAAAAACGCCGTAAATGCTGGCGCCCTTGGCTTCTCCACATCGCGAACGCTTAATCACCGCACATCAGATGGCCAACCAACGCCGACGCTGACCGCATCTGAAGCGGAGCTGACCGGAATTGCGATGGCGCTGAAAGAGGCCGGCAAAGGCGTCCTGCAATTTGTGTCGGACTTTGATGACCCGAAGAAGGAAGCGGCCATGCTTCGCCGGATCGTTGAAGCGTCCGGCCGCCCGCTGTCTGTCTCTCTGGCACAATCTGATCTTGCCCCCGAAGGCTGGCGCGTGCTGCTCGGCTCGATTGAGCAAGCCGTAGAGGACGGCCTGCCCATGCGTGCACAAGTGTGCGGGCGTCCGGTTGGCGTACTGCTTGGCCTCGACCTCACCATGAACCCGTTTTCGGCGCATCCGTCCTATCGCACGATCAAGGACAAGCCGCTGGCCGAGCAGGTCGACGCCCTGCGTGACGCCGACTTCCGTGCGCAGCTGCTCTCTGAGGAGCCGCAGACCGACAATCCTTTT
This sequence comes from Henriciella litoralis, assembly GCF_002088935.1. Classification (NCBI taxonomy): domain Bacteria; kingdom Pseudomonadati; phylum Pseudomonadota; class Alphaproteobacteria; order Hyphomonadales; family Hyphomonadaceae; genus Henriciella; species Henriciella litoralis. The sequence continues at coordinate 2,537,622 of NZ_NCSS01000006.1, read as the reverse complement.
GCCAAAGTGATGCTGCGCAGCTTCGGCAAGATGTTCACGCTGGATGCCGTGCCGGACTATGAGCCAGACGCGACCCGCACCGTGGAAGCGATTGCCAGCGCGCGCGGCGTGTCAGCCGAAGAGGTCGCACTCGATACCCTGCTGGAAGATGACGGCCGCGGCATGCTTTATCTGCCCTTCCTGAATTACGCGCAGGGATCGCTTGATCCGTCCTATGAAATGCTGACCAGTTCGGCGACGATACCCGGCCTGTCGGATGGCGGCGCACATGTCGGGATGATCTGCGATGGCTCATTCCCGACCTCAATGCTGACCCACTGGACGCGGGACCGTAGCCGCGGAGACCGTCTTCCGCTGGAGTTCATCGTCAAGCGCCAGACATCTGATACGGCCCACTGGATGGGGCTCGCAGATCGCGGCCTGCTTCAGCCGGGCTATCGCGCGGACCTCAATATCATCGACTATGATGGCCTGACGCTGCACCGGCCCGAAATCATCCGTGACCTGCCCGCCGGGGGGCGGCGGCTGATGCAACGCGCCACGGGGTATACGGCAACGATTGTGGCTGGTCAGGTGATCTACCGCGATGGCGGCCCGACCGGCGCACGTCCTGGCAGGCTGGTGCGCGGCGCGCAGTCCCTCGCGAGCACTGTGGGGGTCGCGGCGGAATAGACGGGCTACGTAGAGGCCGAACCAGTCGGTTCGACGGCCTGTTCCTCAATCCGATCAAAGCGATCGGCCTTGGCAAGCTCCGGGAAGAGACGCGTCCAGAGCAGCGCTGTCGCAATCGCCGCGCATCCGCCAAACACGACCGCACCAACCGGCCCTAAGAGCCGCGCGGCGACCCCGCTCTCAAACTCACCAAGCTCATTAGAGGCCGAAATGAAGATGAAGGAGACAGAAGACACTCTCCCTTTCATCTTGTCCGGCGTTGCGAGCTGAATGAGCGACGCGCGCACATAGACAGAGATTTCGTCCGCGGCACCGGTCACCGCGAGCGCAGCGAAGGACAGCCAGAACATCTGCGACAGGCCAAACACCAGCGTCGCGGCGCCATAGATGCCGACGGCCCACATCATCCAGGCACCGACGCGCCTGGCAAGCGGACGGGTTGCCAGAACGAAGGCGACAGAGACGGCCCCAACAGCGACCGCTGCCTGCAGCAGGCCCAGACCCACCGATCCAACAAACAGGATGTCGCGCGCGAAGACCGGCAGAAGCGCCTTGGCCCCGCCAAAGAAAACGACGACGAGATCCAGCGAAATGGCGCCGAGCACAATCTTGTTGCGCCGGATATAACCAAGACCTTCAAACACCATTGACCAGCCGCGAGCATTGGCGAGCTTTTCGTGCTTGGGCGTGTTTGCCGTCGCGATCGCCGCGATGGAAAAGATCGAGAGGACAATGGCCGTGATGTAGACCGCTTCTGCGCCGCCTGCTGCGTAGAGAAGGCCGCCAATGGCGGGGCCGGTTATCGTCGCGGTCTGGAAGCCGAGCGAGTTCCAGGCGATCGCGTTCGGCAATTCATCGCGCGGCACAAGCTGGGGAAAGAGTGAGTTTGCGGCCGCTGGCGTGAAGGCGTTCACGCAGCCGAGCGTGCCAGCGACGCTGAAAATGATCGGCAAGGCATAGCTTGCCGGCAGGAAAACTGACGCCAGAAGCGCGAACGAGACCAGCACCCGGACGGTGTTGGACGCGATCAGGATCATTTTCCGGTTAAGCCGGTCAGCCGCCTGCCCGCCGACAAGCGACAGAAGCAGCACTGGCACGAATTGCGTCAGCCCAATCAGGCCCAGCAGCAGGGCCGATTCCTCGATGCCCCAACCAAGCCCGCCATCCGCGACCGGATCTCTTGCCACATTGTAGACCTGCCAACCGATCGCCACCGCTTCCATCTGGCGGGCCGCAGCGATTGAGACCCGCATCAGCCAGAAATGCAGGTAAGCGCGGTGCCGGAACACATGAAGGTTGGGAGCAAGAAGCATATGCGCGCTGTCCTATCGCGCCTTCGAATTCCCGCAATGAATTTTGTTTGTAAAGCACGCTTGACATGACAAGGATACTTGTCATAGTGTCAAGGAAACTAGACAACCCCAAACTGGAAAACAGGAGATCAAAAAGAATGGCCCAAACATTTGGATTCAACGCGGCCCGCAAACGCTACAAACGGGTATTCTGGCCAGCCATGGCCAGCTATTGCCTGATCGTCGCCGGCGGAGTCTGGTATGTGGATAAAGGCGTCACACCGCCATGGATTGCGTCACTGGTCGCGATTGCGACAGCGCTTCCCGTCTGTGTCGCGCTATGGGCAATCGTTCGCTGGATGCTGGAGACAGATGAGTATACCCGGATGCGCCATCTGAAGGCTTTTGCCTACGGTGCCGCTTTGGTCATATCAGCCATATTCGTCGTCGGTTTCCTTCAGATTTTTGAAGTCATCGGCAATGTTGAAGTGTTCTGGTTCGGCCCGGCCTTCTTCATCGCCTACGGCCTGTTCAACTGCGTCCCTATGCTTTTTGGCAAGACGGTTTGATGGGACGGATCATGGAAAACATCATACGTGCCCTTCGCGCCGAACATGGCTGGAGCCAGGCCGCCCTCGCCGATCAGCTCGACGTTTCGAGACAGTCCGTCAACGCCATTGAGACCGGCAAGTACGACCCGTCCCTTCCGCTCGCTTTTGCCATTGCAAGGCTTTTCGGAAAATCGATTGAAGAGGTCTTTCAGGACCCGGCCACGCCTGAAGTAAAGGCAGCTGAATAGGCTCAGGCCGAGCAGCTGCCGCCACCGAGCACGCAGAAACTTGCACACCAGGCATGATTGAGCTGAACGGGCTCGGCGGTTGCGCTTTCCAGCGTATCGCCGAGCTCAAACTCTTTGTCATAGGCAAGCAGCGTACACGCCGTGACGGTGGCCTTGCCTGCGCCCTTGCGGCGAACAACCATGCGCTGCGTCGCGCACATCATGTCGGCCGGGTCGACATCGAGAATGCCCCAGCAAGCGGTGGTGATCTCAGGGGGGCTGTCGCCCTCGATCATTTCTGGAAAGAGGACCAGTTGCTTCGGGTCTGACGGATCCAGTTTCAGGCCAAGCGAGCTCGCAAGGGCGCCATAGCCGGCCCGGGCCTGCTGCTCATCTTCCGACAGTGCCTGACGGCCCGCAATTGCGACACGGAAGCCGTTCGCCCCCAGCCATTTCAGGCCCTCGCAGGCGATGTCATAGCTTCCCGCGCCACGCTCAGCGTCATGAAGATCGCGCGCATGATGGTCCATCGAGACGCGGAGCGACATTTGCGGTCCGTACTCTTGCTGAAGCCTCACAAGGCCAGCTTGCACTTTTGGGCGCATCATCGGGCGCATGGCATTGGTCAGCAGTAGCAGCGTGTGCCCGCGCGAGAGGATATCCGACATGATGTCCAGAATGTCGGGACACATGAAGGGCTCACCGCCCGTGATACCAATCTCTTTGGGCCCGTGACCCAGCGCATCGATCTCATCGAGATAAGGCGTGACGTCGGCAGACGTCAGATAGACCAGATCATCATTCGTCGGGGAGCTTTTGATGTAGCAGTTCACGCACTCGATATTGCAAAGCGTGCCGGTGTTCAGCCAAAGCGTTTTCAGGCCGCGCCAATCCACGCTGGCACGCGTTTCCCCTTTCGCCGTCACGAATGGGTCCTGGAACTTCTGATCTATCAGCGTGGTATGAGCCATGGCCCCAGAAACTAGCCGTGTCGGTTCGCATGACAAGCAGCCCGGCGCATGCGCTCTCGCAGATGTGATTTCACTTGACGACGGCCCAGCATCCGCGTCCATAGCGTCGGCCGTGCGGGTGTAGCTCAATGGTAGAGCAGCAGCTTCCCAAGCTGACGACGAGGGTTCGATTCCCTTCACCCGCTCCAGCGCCCGCAGGCATCTTCGATCAATTTCGCGGGCCGTCTTGGCAAAAAAATAACCCAAATCTGAGACCTTGCCACCTTCCGATGCGTGTCGAGTGACAGGAGTGGGCCGCCATGGCGATCAAGGCAGACGATCTGTGCTTTCGCGATCTGACTGAAGACGATCGGCAGACTTGGGGTGAACTTCAGGCGAGCGACCCCGACCTTGCCAGCCCCTATTTTTCTTTTGGGTATGTCGCAGCGGCCGATGTGGCACGCCCCGGCGTACGTGTGCTTCGCTTTTCTGAGGCCGGAGCGCCCATTGCCTATTGGCCATTTCGGCCCGGCCCGCTGGGCACAGCGCGTCCCGTCGGCGGCCCGATGGATGATCTACACGGCATCGTTGCTGCGCCTGACACGGTGCTGGACCTGACCGGAGCGGATGTCACACGCGCGGTGGGCGGCTATTCCTTCTCAGCCGTGCCCTCCAGCCAGCGCCGCCACGGCATTATTGGACAGGTCGGCTCTGGTAATCAGGTCATGGACCTTTCTAGCGGATATCAGGCCTGGCTGGATGAGCGCGCCGGAGACAGCTCCAATTTTCGGCGCGAGCAGCGCAAGGTCGAGAAACTGCTGGACGCGCCTGACACAATCGTCACGCACGATATTGACGATCCGGCCATCATGAAGCGCCTCTTCGAGCAGAAATCAGAAGCCTATCGTCAGTCTGGCCACTTTGACCTCTTTGCAATTGACTGGCCTGCGAAGCTTCTCACCGAGTTGCTCGAGCGTCGCGATGAGACGGCTCGAGGCATTCTTTCAACGCTGAGCATTGGCGGCAAAGTCGCCGCGATCAGCTACTGCATGCGGTCACGAGACGTGATGCACTACTGGTTTCCAGCGTACGAAGAGGCCTTTGCTAAACAGAAACCCGGCCTCGCCCTTTTGTTCAGCCTCGCGATGTGGGGCGCGGATAATGGCATTCGCGAACTGCATCTTGGCCTCGGCGAAACGCGTTATAAGCGCCAGATGGCAACATGGATGGCACCGGTACGTTGCGGCACGCTCGCCCTGTCGCCAGCCCAGAAGCTCGCCACGCGCTGCACGGAGCTCAGCTTCAAGGTCGAAGGCACCCATAAGCTACTCGACGTTCCGGCCAAGTATGCCCGCAAATATGAGCGGGCCGTTTTGACCGGAACCTGGCGAGCTTAGGCGACTTTGCGCTGAATCTCGCTCAATCGCCTCATTGGCGCGTCGACCTTGCGGTGAGCAATGTGCTCGGGCCGAGGTCGCTTGCCAGCGAAGGGGCGTTCCAGGCGGTTAGACCACGCATTGAAGACGAAGAAGGCGTTCATGCGCTCAAATGGCGTGATATTGCCGTTCGAGGCGTGCAGCGTATTGCAATCGAACACGACAACAGACCCGGCCTTGGGCGCCGGAGCGACGATACCGCCCTCGTCGACAAGTGTCTCAATACTCTGCGCATCCGGAATGCCGGTTAGCTGTCGCTTCAGCGAGGATTTGTAATTGTTGTCCGGCGTTTCACCGATACACGAAATGAAAGTCTTGTGGCTGCCGGGGACAAACATGACCGGCCCGGCCTGTGGGTGGTTATCTGTCAGCATGACGGACATCGACAGCGCACTCATATTCGGCATCCCGTCTTCGGCGTGCCAGGTCTCAAAATCAGAGTGCCAGTAGAATTCCTTGCCTTTGAAAGCCGGTTTGTAGTTCAGCCGTGACTGGTGGATGTAGACATCGTCTCCGAGGATGTAGCGGGCCACATCGGACAGGCGCGGATCGCGGGCGACCATGTCAAAATCAGCGGTCTGACGGTGGATTGAAAAGACTGACCGAACCGCGCCGCTATCGCGTTCACTGATAACCGTGCTGTCGGCAAGGCTCGACGGATAGTCCCGCATCTCATTGGCGGTGCCCTTCATGCGGGCGACTTCAGCCGGGGAGAAAACGTCTTCGAGCACAACAAAGCCGTTCTGCTCAAATTCATTGATCAGGGACGGGCAAATCGGCGGGCGTCTGCGCCCATCCGCATGCACGACCTCGTCACGTCTGGCGATGCGCTCAACATCATTTGTCCTGCGGGTCTGATAGATATCCTCTCGCGTGTCTTGCGTCCTCATTCTGTCGTCCTCATTACATATCACCGACGTGTTCTCCGTCGGATTGGTCATTACTTTTGACGGAACATGCCGTTCTGGCATCGGGCCGTCCGGGGCCTGTTACGCGGACACGCAGCTATAGGTTGCATAATTTTTGAAAAAACACGCAGTGGCTTAATCTAGATCAATATCGAGGCCCATATGCCGCGAAAAATTGAGCCTCAACCGGCCGCCGCAGTAACGGCCGAGCGCTCATTCAGCATATTTGTGCAGGCCGTCTCATGAGCCGCCGTCCAGTCATGCCCCAGACATCGACGACCCGCTCAAGTCGCCGATCACAAGCTCTACATCTGTAATGTAGAAATGTTAGCTGCGAATGGACGCAAAGCGCAATCTTCGGCATAGGGGCGCGGATGAGCCCGGAACTGCTTCTCTCTCTCGCCGACAGGGTCGGCATCTTCGTCTTCGCCATTTCTGGAGGCGTTGTCGCTGTGCGCAAGGATATGGACTTTCTGGGCGTCATCGTGCTCGCCTTTCTGCCGGCCATCGGCGGCGGCACATTGCGTGATCTCCTGCTCGACCAGCCGGTTTTCTGGCTAAGCGATACGACGACTTTGATCCTTGCCACCGCAGGCGGCATGACGGCGTTTTTCTTTTACCGGTTCGTCAGCCAGTTCCGGGCCCTGCGCTGGCCGGATGCTGCGGGGATGTCTCTGTTCGCAATCGTCGGCGCGGCCAAGGCTATGGAGCTTGGCCACGGTTTCGCCGTGGTCGTCATGATGGGCACGATCACCGCCAGTGCGGGTGGCTTGATGCGCGATGTTGTGGCCAATGAAGAGCCGCTTGTTCTGAAAGAAGGCGAACTCTATGCGACCTGCGCGATTGTCGGCTCGGTCGTCTATTTCCTGCTCATGCGGCATGGGCCGAGCGAAGCGCTGGCTTTATCGGCCGGCGTGGCGACAGCTTTTATTCTGCGGGCCTCGGCCATTCTGTTTGGCTGGATGCTGCCGAAAGCCAAGAGCTGACGCTACTCGGCGGCCACCATCGGCGCTTCCTGACGTCGCACCGCCCGGCGCAAGACATCCCCATAGCCATACGAGATGCAGTCTGTTTCAGCATAGAAGCCGCGCTCTGACAGGAGGCGGTGAAGCTTCGACAGATTGTAAGGCGGGATACTGGCGAGCAGATGATGCTCCAGATGGTAATTCACATTGTTCGGGGCGATGAAAACACGCTGCCAGAAGGGCGCGACCGTCGTCCCGGTATTGAGCCGCGCATCGAGCTGCGAGCGGTCAATCGCGGTGCCGTGCTCACCGATCTGGCGCAGGCGGACGACGGCTGGATAGATAAACAGCTCGGCTGCCCACCACATCAGATACGCCCAAGGCGCGCCAACAGCCGTCAAGGTTGCGAGCAAGCCGACATGGAAAGCGAGCCATTTCCAGTGGCGCGACAGTTTGAACTTGCGGATCTTGTACATCGTATCGCGAAATCCGGTCTGGCCGGTCAGGTCACGCTTGAATTTCCGCATCAGGCTCTCGCGCGGAACGGGATAGTTTTTCACAAAGCCGATGTCCGGGTCATCGGGCGTGCCGGCATATTTATGATGCTTGAGATGATAGGCCCGGTAGGCCGCAAGAGAAATGTTCATGGGGGCGCCCACGATCCATTCACCGACAAACTCGTCCACGTCCTTGCTCTTGAAGAAGGCGTGATGCGCGCAGTCATGATTGATGATGCCCAGCCCCAGCTGGCGTCCCCCTAGCAGGATGATGCCGAGCAGGATGGTGAGAGGGTTCGTCCAAATGATCGCCATCGCAAAGGCAGCGACGATCAACCCCCAGTTCCAGATGAGAGTCGCCGCCGCTTTCAGGTCAGACTTCTCACGCAGGCTGCGCATTTCGTCCTTTGAAAGCGCGTCAGATAGTTTCATCAAGGTCGACATGGGGCTTGCTCCGTAACGATCATTATCGTTTATTACATTTTTTATCACATTGGGTCAATATTTGTATTATTTTAAGCCTCTGACACCGGATGACATCTCCGCGCGGGGTCTGGTCCTCTCTTTACTGAGCAGCACAGGCACCGAGCGCCAGAGCGTGTCGAGCCTGGTCAATGCCGGAGCCTTGTTCGGGATTGAACCAGCGACGCTGCGGGTCGCGATCACCCGCCTGCAGAAGGCCGGTCTTCTGGGAAGTCCCGAGCGCGGCGTCTATATTGCAGGCCCGAAAGCGAAAGCGCTGACCCGCCGCGTCCAGCAATGGCGCAGCGCGCCAGAGCGCACACAAGACTGGGACGGAGACTGGCTGGTCGCGCTTACCCATCAACTCGGCCGCACAGACCGCAAACAGGTGCGCGCCCGCGAGCGCGCCCTCGCTTTGTCAGGCTATCGCGCGGCGGACATGGCGCTGTGGGTGCGTCCCGCCAATCTGGTGGGGTCTCTGGCCGATCACAGAGCAGATTTGATCGATATCGGCGCCGATGAAGACATCCGGTTGCTGAAATCGACCGCAAGCGCCCCGGACGCGAAGGAAGACTGGTCCCGTCTCTGGTCAATCGACGCGCTGGAGCAGTCCTATCGCGACGCCATTCAACGGATGACGGGCAGCCTGAGCGGCCTCGACAATCTGGACGCGGCAGATGCCGCCCGCGAAACCCTGCTCATCGGGCAGGCCGTCATCCGCACCATCAACTTTGATCCGCTGCTGCCCGCAGAGCTCGCCGAGGCAAGGCTGTTCGAACAGATGGTCGAAACGATGAAGACCTATGATGCGCGCGGTCAGGCCTGTTGGGCAGCGTATTTTTTGAAACTCGCCTGAAATAGCTCAAGAAAGATTGCTAATCACAACTCGTTGTAAAGCACTACCGTGCCATCAGTGTTTGATGCGGTTAAACCTGTAGGAGAGACAATGACGAACCTTTTTAAGGTACAGGGTAACGAATTGGTCGCGGCCTCCGCAGGGCGATTAAGCCGAGAAAGTCAGATTGAAGACTGGGTTGAGCGCAATCCCGCACTTCTTGGTCTCGACGCTATGATTATTGGACGCCAGGTCCCCACCGCGCATGGAAAATATATAGACCTCGTCGCGATGGACCGCGAAGGTACGATTATCATAATCGAGTTGAAGAAAGACAAAACTGCACGCGACATTGTCGGTCAAGTTTTGGACTATGCGTCCTGGATCAAAACGCTTTCAACGGCGGATATCTATAAGATTGCCGAGCAATATACTTCAAAGCACCTGACTTCCGCTTATTCGGAATATTTCAATGAGAACATTCCGGAACAGCTAAATTCAACACATTCAATGCTAATCGTTGCCAGCGAACTTGACCCTTCATCTCGCAGAATAGTCGAGTATCTTTCTGAGGAGCATGGCGTGGCGATAAATACGGCGTTCTTCAACGTCTTTGAGCACGATGGTGGAGAATGGCTGACGACCGACTTCTTGCTTGATCAGGCGGCCGTGGAAGAACGCTCTGAACGCAAAGTCAAAGCACCTTGGTCCGGCTACTACTTCGTGAATGCAGGCATTGGAGAAGACCGCGGTTGGACCGATATGGTGCGATACGGATTCATTGGCGCAAGTGGTGGAAGTTTCTATACCAAGCGACTAGACCAACTCAAACCTGGTGACAAAGTTTTCGTTTACGACAAAGGCAACGGGTATATCGGCTACGGGATTGTGAACCAAAGCAAAGTTCGGGCAAGCGAGTTCTCTACCGAAAACGGGCCATTATTTTCACAACCGCTCGAGCAGCCGAATATAAAGCTGAATGCTGAAGATTCAGAGATCGCTGAATATGTCGTCGGCATAGACTGGTCCAAGACTTTTGACGTGTCGCACGCCAAAAGATTCAAAGGCGCATTTGCTAATCAGAACATTGTTTGCAAACTCAGAGATCAGGCGACCATTGAGTTCTTGATTCAGGCATTTGAAGTCAACGAGTGAGGCTTCTAGAGAAACTCGTTCAGCGTTTCCATGAACAGGTCAAACCGGTCATGGTGCAGCCAGTGGCCGGCGTCCGGGAAGAGTTTAACCTCTGCATTCTGGAAATACTGATCGCGGCCATCCTCTGCCGGGTTCGAGGCCCAGCTTTTCTCGCCATAGAGCAGCAATGTCGGACAGGTGATCGATTCCCAGAGCTGGTGGATCTGCTCAATCGTCAGATCAACTGATTCCCAGACGCGCAGATAATTGTCGAACTTCCAGCTATAGGTGCCGTCTTCATTGCGGGCGATGCCGTTGATCGTCAGGTGGCGGGCCTGTTCGGCTGAGAGGAAGCTGTTCTCTTCCTTCATGCGGGCATAGGCCTGCTCGAGGCTGTCATAGCGTTTGGGCTGACGGCCAGAGAGCGCGCGCTTATCCTCGATCATCTTGCGGAAACGGTCCTGCCAGGGCGTTTCCTGACGCTGCTCGATAATCTTTGGTGACGGTCCAAGGCCTTCGATGGCCACCAGCTTGTCGACCTTGTCCGGATAGAGGCCGGTATAGCGCAGCGCGATGTTCCCGCCGAGCGAATGCGCGATCAGGGTCACCTTCTCCAGCTTCAGCTGATGGATCAGCTGCGCCAGATCGTAGATATAAGCCTGCATGTTGTAATTGCCTTCAGGCGACCAGGCACTGTCGCCATGGCCGCGAAGGTCTGGCGCGATGATATGCCAGTCCTGACGCAATTCCTGGGCGACCCAATCCCAGCTGCGGCAATGGTCGCGCCCGCCATGCACCATAACCAGCGGCGGCGCTTCGTCATTGCCCCAGTCGACATAATGGAGCTTGAGACGCTGAGAGTAGTAAGAGTGTGAGACCGGACCATGCAGTGTCATAGGTTTTCCCTGTTTCTCATCGCTTCGTAGAAGGCAATCGCGGCCGCATTGGAGACGTTGAGGCTTTCCATGCCGGGTGTCATCGGAATGCGCGCAAGCTGTGCACAGGCTTTTGCAACGGCCGGGCGCAGGCCTGAACCTTCGGCGCCCATCACGAAAGCAATCTTGCGCGCACCTGACACGGCATCGGCAACCGTCTCAATCCCTTCACCGGCCAGCCCGACCGTATGATAGCCGGCCTCACCAAGCGCATCGATGGCGCGCGCTATGTTGACGACGCGCACTTCCTCAACCGCTTCGATTGCGCCAGCGGCCGCTTTTGCCGCAACGCCTGTCACCAAGGGCGTATGGCGCGTCTGCAGGATCATGGCGCCCACACCGAACGCCGCAGCAGATCGGAAAATCGCGCCGAGATTATGCGGGTCCGATAGCTGGTCAAGCACGCAGACCCGGTCCGGCGCATCGACCCGGGCAATGCACTCATCCAGCGCGACAGGCGCCAGTGGATTGACCTTGACCGCCAGGCCCTGATGCACGGCCCCCGGTGGCAATAGCTTATCCAGTGCCTTCGGGTCCATAATCTCGGCTTGCGCGAAGCCGGTGCGCCGCGCCGCATTTTCTGTTGCGACACAACGCAGTATCTCGCGGCTTCGGTTCGCAATTGCCGCTTCAACGGCATGTTGCCCCCACAGCCAAACAGGTGCGGACGGGTCAGGAGCAGCTCTCGCTGCAAATCGACGTTTCTCATGGTTGCGTGCGATTGGCTTCATCCCTATAAAGCGGCCTTCGGTGCGCCGGTGACTGCTGTTGCAGACATTTGGCGTCCTGTTCCGGCGACGTCAATCAGAGCGTCGCAGGGCATGCCCTGGAGGGGTGGCCGAGTGGTTAAAGGCAGCAGACTGTAAATCTGCCCGCATAGCGTACACAGGTTCGAATCCTGTCCCCTCCACCACTGCCCTGTTCTCTGATAGGATTTAGCCGGGCGCCCGGACTTACAGGGCGGGTATAGCACAACGGTAGTGCAGCAGCCTTCCAAGCTGAGGATCTCGGTTCGATTCCGTGTACCCGCTCCAGTCCGCCGCTCTCTGACATCAAGCGTTGATTGGTTTTTTGCCTGCCGTGCCAGTAGGGGAATGGCGCACCTAACAGGATTCGAACCTGTGACCTCTGCCTTCGGAGGGCAGCGCTCTATCCAGCTGAGCTATAGGTGCGTTGGGGTGTCCATATTCGAAGCTGTCGCATGGTGCAATCTTTTCGCAGCACGCAAGGCATTCGCTTTTGCACCCACTGCGCCTATAAGACAGGGCAGATACTGATTTTTCCAACAGGAGCCTGTTTCCGGCATGACTTTTTCCCTCCCCCGCGCCGCCGCTGTTTCAGGGCTCGCGCTAACCTTCCTGCTGGCAGGCTGCGGCACGCAGTCCGATGAACCGACTACGCCCGCGCAGACTGAGGAAGACGTCAGCATCGTCGAGGCGACGACTGAAACCGAAGCGCCAGAAGACGTCCGCCGCGATCGCGAGGACATTCTCGCAGAATTCGAGACGGCCCTGGCAGAAGCGAAAGCGACATCCGGGAGCGGGTCTCCCGCGCTGTGGACGCTTTCCGATGACGACACCACGATCTACATTTTCGGCACGGTCCACCTGATGCGCCCCGATATGGAATGGCGCACGGCTGAATTTTCTGAAGCGTTCGATAGCGCTGACAAGCTGGTTCTCGAACTGGACATGGAAAGCCCTGAAGGCCAGCGGGAAATGGCAAAGGACTTCATGTCCAAGGGCCTCTATGGCGATGGGCGCACGCTGAGCAGCGAGCTCAGCGAAGGCGATCTTGAAGCCCTTGAAAGCGCGCTGGATTCCCTCGGGCTTCCCATCGCCGCGATCAATCCTATGGAACCGTGGATGGCCGCAATCAATCTGTCTGTGCTGAGGCTCCAGAAGGACGGCTTTGACCCGAATGCAGGCGTTGAACAGATCCTGCTGGCGGATGCCCACGAAGATGGCAAATCATTCGGTTATCTCGAAACGGCCAGCATTCAGGCAGACATTTTCGATACGCTTCCAGAGCCTGTCCAGAAGGAATATCTCTACGAAACGGCCCTGACGCTCGACGACACGACCAAAATGCTGGATCAGGTCGTTGAAGAATGGTCCGACGGCGATGTTGCAGGTCTCGGAACACTGGTCGCAAATCCCGATACGGGCGGCGGCGAGGGCGTCTACGATGCGCTATTCCTCAGCAGAAACCAAAACTGGGCGCCCAAAATCGCAGACATGCTGGATGAACCGGGCACGGTCTTTATCGCTGTGGGCGCCGGGCATCTTGCCGGGCCAGATAGCGTCATCACGATGCTTCGGGACGAAGGCTATGAGGTCGAGGGGCCGTAGGGCGACCGCCCTGGCCTTTTGCCCTCAAGGCGGATTGCCGTCCCAATCGATGATCCAGTCGATCTGGTCTTCCTCGAAAACCGTGTCCTCGCTGACCGTCTGACCCATGACAGAGTGACCACCGCTATGGACAAGATCGCGGTCGCCGCTGATCAAATGGTGCCAGTCCGGCAGGCCCCTACCCTCATGGAGACGGCGATAGGCGCAACTTTGCGGCATCCATTTCAGCTCTGAAACCGATTTCGGGGTCAGGATCACGCAATCGGGCACCTTGGCCTTGCGGTTTTCATAATCGGCGCATTTGCAAAGATCAGCATCGAGAAGCCGGCAGTGTAGCCGGGTGTAAGCGATATCACCGCTGTCTTCGTCTTCGAGTTTGAGCAGGCAGCATTTCGCACAGCCATCGCAGACCGACTCCCACTCCTGCGGGGTCATTTCATCGAGACGTTTGGTTTGCCAGAACGGTTTCGTCATGCCGCCATGATGGCTCAGGCGACGACGTCTTGCCACTCCGGATGTCGTTGCAGCTGCACACGGGCAAATCCGCAGACCGGGCGCAAGCGAAAGTCTTCCTTGCGCGCCTTTTCAACGAGTTTGCCGACCAGCTTGGTGCCGAGCCCGCGTCCACCAAGCGCCTTGGGCACCCCGACAAAATCGACCCGCATGATGTGCTTGGCGTCCCAGCCATAGCGGATCTCGACTTCGTGGCCGTCGACATCTGCGGTCAATCTGGAGCCGCTGTCTTCAAGTTTGAGATCGGTCATTTCAATACGTCCTTCCAATCGCCATGCTTTTCAAATTGGGCTTTGGCAAAGGGGCAAAGCGGTACGATCTTGCGGCCATGGCGCCGCGCATCCTCAACCGCCCTCAGGACCAGCTTGGTGCCGACCCCTTGTCCGCCTAGCTCTGACGGCACCCCGGTGTGATCAATAATGATGATCTTTTCGCCTGCGCGTGAATAGGTCATTTCAGCCTCATGGCCGGAAACGGTGACGAAATATCGCCCGCCGCTTTCAGTCTCCGTCTGCTGGATATCGAGATCGCTCATACACGGCCTTCCACGCCTTCGAGCCCCGCTTCATCAAAAAGGCGGGGCAGTTTTTTCCTGAGCTTGAAATAGCCTGCCGTCGTGTGCGGCCAGAAAATGTCGTCCCAGGGTCTTCGAAGATATGAGATCGTGAGGCCCCTGTTTTCAAGATCAGCCAGAACCGGGATCATCCTGTCACGGCTCCAGCCAACCGGGACCCAGGGAATGGCGATCTGATCTGTGTCGAGCGACTGCGCCCACTCATGAATGTCGTCCGTCAGCGATGCGGTTTCACTAAAATCCACGGTATCGACGCAATAGACTTTTGAGGCCCGGCTGAGCGCGTCCGTCATTGCTTGACTGGTAAACGCCGAGGCCTTTTCTCCAGCGCCATGTGGCGACCGCAACTCCGCACTCGAAACGCCTGCAATTGCCGCGATATCGGCCTCTTTGCCTAGCATCGTTTCGGGGCTGAGATCATCCTCGGTCAAAAGCAGTGCAAACCGGCCACTCGGCACGCCGTCTGCCGGAGAGATGTCCTCTGGTTCGGGGTTAGCCGCGCCGCCTACGGGATCGGCCTGCGTAGCCAGATTGTCCGGACTGAAACGACCATTTGAGCAGACTTCGATGGCTTTGTGGCTCGCCAGATATGTCTTGCCTTCGGTGTGAAGCCCGCCGATCCAGCGCCATGACAGCGTATTTGAGGCAGGGTCCCCATCCATCAAATGCCTGAGAAGGAACTCAGCGCCGAGCTGCCAGGGAAGCTTGAGCGTGAACATCCAGATTGAGGCAAAAGACATCCGCGCATGATTGTGCAAATAACCCGTCTCGATGAGTTCGCTTGCCCAGGTGTCAAACCCGTCTATCCCCGTCTTACCGGCAATGGCGCGTTCGTAGGCTTCCTTGGTTTCCGTGTCACTTTCTAGCGATGCGAAAAGCTGGTCGCGCTCAGCGCAATAGGCAGTCCAGACACCGGGGCGATGCTCCAGCCAGCCCTTGAAATAGGTACGCCAACAAAGCTCCTGCAGGTATTTATGCGACGCCTCGAAGCCATACGCCTCAAGTGCGGCTGCAGCGACTTCCCGCTCACTGATCAGGCGATGACGCAGAAAGGGCGAGAGGCAGGACACGTTCGTCCGGCCAACTCGCCCAAAATCAATATTCCGCTGTGACGCATAGACCTCGCCCATATTCGGGACGAAATAATTCAGCATCTTGAGGGCCGTCTCGCGCGTGGAGTTGATATTTCCAGTGCTCATGCGCATTCAATTAGGCTGCGCCAACACGCCAGCCAGAAGATTACTTCTGGTCTTTTTTCTTGTCGCCAGAGAGCGCGTCCTTGACCTCGCCAAAGGTCTCCTGACCTTCGCCTTCGACCTGTTTGGCCTTGCCTTCAGCCTCTAGCTCACGGTCATTTGTGACGACGCCAGCGACTTCTTTTGCTTTGCCTTCAACTTTTTTGGCGAAGCCTTTTTCCTTGTCATTTCCCATTGTATTCTCCTTTCTGGAGATTGCTAAACTTGCTGAATCAACCGGCGAACAGGCCGCAGCGTTCCATGGATGCCGAAATTAAATCCTGTGCTACACGCGTCTCATGAGCCGCCTGCCCCCCCGCCCCGATCTTGCCTGGAAAGAAGACGGCACCCCCGTCGATGACGCCTTCGGGGATGTCTATTTTTCGCGTCACAACGGTCTTGAAGAGACGAAAACTGTCTTTCTAAGAGGCTGCAGCCTGCCTGAAAGCTGGGCCGGGGCGAAGCGTTTCACGATTGCAGAAACGGGCTTCGGCACGGGCCTCAATTTTCTAGCCGCCTGGCAACTCTGGAATGGCACGAGGCCGTCGACGGATGCGTGGCTTCATTTTGTGTCATTCGAAGCGTTTCCACTCGACCGCGAAGATGCCGCAAAGGCGTTATCTGCCTGGCCCGAACTCGGTGACCTCCCCACTCGCCTTGCCACCGCCTGGCCTGAGCGGGCCAAGGGCGTCCAGCGTATGGTCTGGTCGCAGGACGGCGTCACGCTGACCCTTCATATTGGTGACATCGCCGACACATTGGCGAGCGCGCATTTCAAGGCCGATGCCTGGTTTCTCGATGGGTTCTCACCCGCAAAGAATAGCGCAATGTGGGATGCCTCGCTCTGGCCCCTCGTCAAAGAGAGATGCCGGAAGGACGCAAAACTCGCGACATTCACGGTCGCTGGTTTCGTTCGCCGTGGCCTCCAGGCGGCCGGCTTTGAGGTCGCGAAGACTGAAGGATTTGGCCGCAAGCGGGAACGGCTGGAAGTCTCCCTTAAAGAAGAACCGGCAGAGCAGGCAGACGTCTATGGCCTGCGCCAGGCAGAAACCCGCCCTGATCGCGTGCGGATTATCGGCGCGGGTATTTCCGGGGCTTGTCTGGCACGCACCTTTCTTGATCGCGGCCTGGAAGTTGAGGTCATCGATGCTGCGTCCAGCCTTGGCGAGGGCGCAAGCAGCAATCCTCTGGCATTGGTCATGCCGCGCCTTGATGCAGGCGACACGGTCCAGGCCGGGCTTCTGATCGATGCGTATCTCTCGGCCCGCCGCTTCTACAGCGAACGCGTCGGTGTCACGCAAACCGATGTCGCTCACAGACCCAAGGATGAGCGCGAGGCGCAGCGGATCGCGAAACTGCTCGCAGATCCGCCGCTCGGGCTGGAGAACCTCGAAGCCATGGCAGGCGGCCAGTTGCACAAGCGGGCGTTGATCCTGGAACCACAACATCTGCTACCTGCCCTGCTCGACGGCGCCCGGCTTCAGATGGGCCGGGTCTTTGACATGGATGAGCTGGAAGACGGCGTGCCGACCATTCTGGCCTGCGGCATGGCGGCGGCTGACAACCTTCCCTGGCTGTCTCTCGTTGGCCGAAGCGGTCAGGTCGAATTCGCCGAAACAGATGTCGATGCGCCGCCGTCAGCTATTGCGAGCGGCCACTATGCGTTGGCGCTCGGCAAGATGCGGCTCTGGGGAGCGACGTTTGAAAGCTGGGACAAGAAAACACCAGAAACGACGGACGCCGCCCACGCCGAAAACATGGCAGCCCTCGAAAGGCTCGATCCTTATTGGCGGCAAATGGCCAAAAAGGCCGACATCCAAAGCCGGGCGGGTGTGCGGGCCACGACGCCGGACCGTCTGCCGCTGATAGGCGCGGTGCCAGATGAGGCGCGTGCCAGAGATGTTTTTGATGGGGTCCGACATGGACAGACCGTTGATCAGGATGCCCCCCTCATCAACGGTCTTTACCTTTCGGGTGGATTCGGCTCTCGCGGATTTACCTGGGGTCCGTGGGCCGGGGAGATACTCGCGGCGCAGCTGCTGGGTGAGCCATCGCCGGCGAGCAAGCCTGCTCTGGAAGCAGTGGCCCCGATGCGGCAGATCCTGAGAGACCTGAAGCGGGGCCGTTAAGCCTAGCTTGCTGCGGCAAAGACCAGCTGAAGGCCAGTTTCGGCGGAGGTCTGGAGCGTCATTTGCACGCCTCCTGCCTCGACATGCAGTCCGCCGGTGGCGCTGGCGAAGACGGCCGCGCCGAGCATTGCGAGCGCGATGCTCAGTGCAATCCATCCGCTGGTCTGAAGTCTGTTGGTCATTGTATTTGCCCCCTCTGGGCTGATCGGGTTGAAGTGGGGTGCCGGCTCTGACCCATAGTGCCGGACTGGCAGGGTAAGGATGAGAGCCGACATAATTTAGTTCTTCTCGAGGTTGCGGAATTCGCGGCGCAGGCGCCATTCATCCGACGTGACGGAGGCCTCGAGGTTTTGCAGACGGTCTTCCAGGTCCATGAAGGTGTACTTCAGGCCGGAATAGGTCCGCTTCGGGCGGTCCGATACGCCGCGCCAGAAAGCTTCTTCTTCTGGCGCCAGGTGGCTGTAGTCTTTCGGTGCCTTCGGAACGAGCAGGATCATCACAATATAGGCGAGGATGACCAGAGGCCCTGCGAAGAGGAAGAAAGAGGCCACGGCGAGGAGCCGGACGATGATTGGATCCCAGCCAAACCGCTCTGCGATCCCGCCACAAACACCGGCCCAGACCTTGTTCCGGCGGGACCGGTAAAGGCGTTTCGGGTTTGGCGAACGGAACATTTCGTCCTCATAGGGCTGCGAATGTTCGCGGCGACTGCGGTGATGACGATGATGGGTCATGTTAGTTAAATCCTATCGGTCGAAGGAAGAACGGGGGCGGCGCGGGGCCGGCATGTCGTCTTCCGGGTGAGTATCAACGAGCCGCTCGATGGTCTCGATACGGCGCTCCATGGCTTTCGCAGAGCGCCAGAGGTCTTCGAGCATTCGCTCGTCATCGGGTTCGAGTGTCTTCTGTTTCCGCCAGAGCGTGATGTAGTGAAATACCATTCCCGGGAAGACGACGAAGATCGAAACGACCGCGACAAGTCCAATGATGTATTCCGGATCCATGATTATCCTCTTTCTGCGCCATCCTGATCATCCATGTTCTGGAGGATGAGGCCTGGGACGATAATAAGCGAGAGCAGAATAGCCAGAACGATGAGTGACGTTAGCATGATCTATTCCTCGCTTTTGGTTGCAGCCGGCTTGGCGCGCGACTTCTTGAGGGCTTCGAGTTCCTTCTCGACAGCTTCGTCGCGCTCAAGGGCGGCAAACTCTGCTTCAAGGCTCGGCTCTGCGCCTCTGATCTGGTCAGCATAGGCTTCCATCTCATCGACTTTGCGTTCGACGCTGGCGTAGCGGGCCAGAGCATCGTCAACGCGGCCGTCATAGGTCTGTGAGCGCATGCGGATGCGTTGCTCAGCAGCTTCCCGGCGCATCATCAGCGCGCGGTGCTTGGCCTTGGCTTCATCCAGCTTGGCCTGAAGCTTCGACAGATCGTCCTGATGCTTTTCGAAAGCTTCTTCAGCTGCCGTCATGGCATGCTTGCGGCGTTCGATTTCGCCATCAGCTTTCTGTTTGGCAACCAGTGCGCCGCGGGCCAGGTCTTCACGGCCCTTGTCGATGGCGACGCCGGCCTTGTTTTCCCAGTCGTCACGGACGCGGGTATAGTGCTCGATCTCGCGTTCCATTTCCTTCTTGTCGGCCATGGCGCGGGCAGCGGAGGTGCGAACCTCAACCAGCGTATCTTCCATTTCCTGGATGATCAGACGTGCGATCTTTTCAGGGTTTTCTGCATTGTCCAGCATCGCATTGATGTTGGAGTTGATGATGTCGCCGAGGCGAGAAAAAAGTCCCATTGTATGTATCCTTTTTATATTCGGGTTGTGTCTGGGAGGAGACGTTCAAAAGCTCTTTCAGGCTCTAGAAGAACAGGCCGCCCAGGAAGACGCCTGCCGCGAAAAACATCCAGCACTCAGCTGGACGGGTTGCCAGCCAACGGCCGAAACGGCCTCCGTCTTCACGGGCTGACTTGTGGCGGGTGTCATATGAATGGTCGGTCATGTCTTTTACGTCCTTCGTTTGTGGCGACGCCCATCGCCTGATTTGCCATTTACATTTCAAGGACCGTGCCAGTTTTGCGCTAACCATTTAGACCGCTGTATTTATTGTATTTTATTTTACCGGCCTCACCGACCTCAACAATTTTTTAGTCTATTTCGCTATTTTTATATGTTGTTTTGACGAATGATTTGGTTATTTTAACCGCATGATTGGTCAAACCCCTCAAATTGTTGGTGAAGCGCCGCAATGGCTTTCTGCGCTTGAGCACATCTCGCGCCTGGCCCCGCTTGATCGGCCCGCATTGGTCATCGGCGAACGCGGTACGGGCAAGGAGCTCGTGGCCGAGCGCCTTCACTTCCTGTCGAAGCGATGGGAGGGGCCGTACATCAAGGTCAATTGCGCGGCCCTGTCAGACGACTTGCTGGACTCCGAACTGTTTGGCCATGAGCGCGGCGCGTTTACGGGCGCCACGGAAAGACGGACCGGCCGGTTCGAGCTTGCCGATGGCGGCACAATCTTCCTCGATGAGATTGCGACGGCCTCCAGCCGCGTTCAGGAGAAGCTTCTGCGCGTGGTTGAGTATGGAGAGTTTCAGCGTCTCGGCGGCGAGAAAGTGCTCTCCACCAATGTCCGTGTTGTGGCCGCGACCAATATCGACCTGCCATCGGCTGTGCGCGCCGGAAAGTTCCGTGCTGACCTTCTCGACAGGCTGGCCTTTGACGTGGTCACCCTGCCCCCTCTTCGGGCACGCAAAGGGGATGCGACCATACTGGCCGACTTCTTTGCCCGCAGGATGGCGCGCGAGATGCTGGAAGATTTTCCCGGATTTGCGCCATCAGCCGTCGAAGCGATCGAAGCGTATTCCTGGCCGGGCAATGTTCGTGAGTTGAGAAACTTTGCCCAACGCATCACGGCGCGCGCGCTGACCAACCCAAACGGCGAAGCCATCCGCTTTGACACCTCTGCGCTTGATCCTTTTGAATCGCCTTTCCGTCCACCGGCCATCTTGAACGGCAGCGCCGAAACCCCATCTGCGCCGAAGCAACCGGGCGTGCCGAAACCGGAACTTGGCGTGCCTTTTGAGGATCAGACCAGAATATTCGAGACGTCCCTGATTGATGCCGCGCTCGCAGCGCATGATGGCCATCAGGGCAAGGCAGCGGAAACACTGGGATTGACCTATCACCAGCTACGCGGCCTTCTGAGAAAACATGATTACGGAAAGAAGCCGGGCAAACCGGACGACGCCGAAACCCTTTAGCGGCCTCCCGCTCCAACCTGCCAAGGAGATTCCATGCAGGCCACTCCAGCAAATCCGAAGGGCGCTCCCGCCACAGGTACACAGGATGATGCGCCCGTTACGCATTTTCTCGACCTTCCCTTCAGGCCAAAACCAACGCGCGATGCGGCTCGGCATATTGCCCGACAGGCCCTCGACTCCACAGAATTCTGGTATGTCGTGACGCCAAATGTCGATCATATGGTGCGCCTGGAAAAGCAGCCCCAGCTGCGCGAGCTTTATTATGAAGCCGGTCTCATCCTCAATGACAGCCGCATCCTGGAACTGCTCGGCCAGTTTGACGGCCTGGACCTGCCCGCCTCACCCGGGGCGGATGTGGTCGAAACGCTCTTCGATAGAGAAGTCGACACCGACGAACCGATCGTCGTCATTGGTTGCACAGCGAGCGAAATTTCAGCCCTCAAAGCCAAATATGGGCTGTCAGATGTACGCTGGCATGATCCACCCATGGGCCTGCGCAACAAGCCGGAGGCTGTTCAGGCCGCGGCTGAGTTCATGGCGAGAAATCCGTCCCGGTTTCACTTTCTGTGTGTCGGGTCTCCGCAACAGGAAATGGTCGCCCTCGCCGCCAAACGTCTCGGCACCGTGACGGGTGCTGGCCTTTGCTGCGGGGCAAGCCTCGACTTCCTGACAGGCCGCGCGACGCGTGCGCCGGAATGGATGCGCGATTTCAGGCTTGAATGGCTCCACCGCCTGACCAGCGAACCTCAACGCATGGTCAAACGCTATCTGCTCGACGGACCGAAAATTTTTGCGATCTGGTGGAAAGACCGCAAGCGGCGCAAGGCCAGCCAGAGCTGACCGCGGCCACTCAAGGTCTATTTATTGATGGTTCGGGTCGTAGCGGCCGCCCTTGAGGACGAAGCGGCGGTCGCAATAGCCGCACTCAGCCATCTCGTCGTCACCCATTTCGTACCAGACGACCGGATGGCCGAGCGGCCCGTTGCCGCCATCACAAGCGACGTGATGTTCTTCGGTGACGATGGTTTCCGGTGCATCCGGCAGCGTTTCGATGGCCATGAACTAGCTTCCCCAGTGTCAGCGTTGCCCGCTATGTGGTCAAAGGCATAGGTAGTCTGCGACGATACAGGCCGTCAATTGCCACACTCACCAAGAAAGAGGGCGAGAAACGATGAAACCGACACTCTATCATTGCCGGAACGCCCGCTCATTCCGCCCGCTATGGGCCATGGAGGAGCTCGGACTGGACTATGAGTTGATCAATCTGCCTTTCCCGCCGCGTGCGCTTCACAAGCAGTATCTTGAGATAAATCCGCTCGGCACCGTCCCCTTTTTTACCGATGGTCGCACCAAGATGACCGAATCGAGCGCCATCTGTGAGTATCTCGGCCGCATGCATGGGCCGACGGACCTCGTCGTTTCGCCGGATGAGCCCGCCTTTGGCAGCTATCTCAACTGGATGTATTTTTCAGACGCGACACTCACTTTTCCGCAAACTCTGGTGCTGCGTTACGAAGTGCTTGAAGCCAAAAGCCGGCGTCAGCCGCAGGTCGCCGACGATTACCGCCTCTGGTATTCCGGGCGGCTTCGCGCGGTGGATACGCATCTTGAGCATTCGATGTGGATGGCGGCGGACCGCTTCACCATGGCCGATATTGCGATCGGTTATGCCCTTCTTCTGTCGACTGTGATCCCGCCGCTGGAAAACTGCATGACCTCAACCTGTAAAGAATATCTCAGCCGGTTGAAGGCGCGTGACGGCTTTAAACGGGCGATGAAGCGGCAAAAAGAAACGCCGGTGGTTTAGTTCGCGCGCGCGGCGCCCTATATGTCGCCTTCAGCAAGGATTGACGGAGAGCACATGTCTGCACCCGACTATGCAATTGAAGTCCAGGGCCTGGACAAGGTGTACGCCGCATCAGGAAAGATGCCCGAAAAACGGGCGCTGAATGGCATCGACCTCAAAATTCCGCGCGGCTCGATTTTTGGCCTGCTTGGACCGAACGGGGCCGGCAAGTCGACTTTTATCAATATTCTCGCCGGGCTCGTGACCAAGACGGGCGGGACGGCCCGCATCTGGGACATGGACATCGACCAGCACCCGCGCGCAAGCCGCGCAGCGATCGGTGTCGTGAACCAGGAAATCACCATGGACCCCTTCTTCACGCCCGAAGAGGCGCTGGAGTTGCAGGCGGGTTTCTATGGCGTCCCCAAAAAGGAACGCCGCACGGCTGAAATTCTTGAGGCGGTTGGCCTGCTCGACAAGCGTGACGCCTATGTACGCCAGCTCTCAGGTGGCATGAAGCGCCGCGTGATGATCGCCAAGGCGCTGGTGCATAATCCACCTGTCTTGATCCTCGATGAGCCGACCGCCGGTGTCGATGTCGAGCTGCGTCGCTCACTCTGGCAATATGTCCGCCGTCTGCATGACGAAGGCACGACGATCATTCTCACCACACACTATCTGGAAGAGGCTGAAGAGCTTTGCGACGAGATTGCGATCGTCAATCATGGTGACATCATCGCCTGCGAGCCGACGCCGAAACTCCTTTCGCGGCTCGACCAGCGCCTTCTGCGCGTCGTGCCCCGCGAAACGGTTGCGACGATCCCAGACAGTCTGAAGCATCTCAATATCGAGCTTCTGAAAACCGGCGAGCTTCAGATCACCTATCGCAATAGCGAGACAGGGATCGGGCGTCTGCTGGAACAGGTCCGCGATGCCGGGATTGGCGTGGCTGACCTCTCGACCGACCAGCCAAAGCTGGAAGACGTGTTTGTCGCCATGACAACCGAGGCAGCCTGATATAATTGTAGTCGCCTAACTTCAGGGGGCGATAGTAAATGACGAAATCTGCACGCGCGGCTGCGCTTCTGGAAGGCCCTGTCCTGCGCTCGCTGATGCTGCTGGCCGTGCCCATCATTTTGGCGAATGTGCTGCAGTCCGCCTATCAGCTGATCGACGCGTTCTGGGTCGGCCGGCTGGGCGATGCGGCCATTGCAGCGGTGTCGATCTCGTTTCCTGTGATCTTTCTGACGATTGCGGTCGGCTCCGGCCTTGGTATCGCAGGCTCAATCCTGATTGCGCAGTATTTTGGCGCGCGGAACAGCGAGATGGTCAACCATGTCGCGGGACAGACCATGCTGATGGTGGTGATGACCTCCCTCCTGCTGGGCGCGGTCGGCTATGTCGCAACGCCTTTTTTGCTTAAGCTGATGGGCGTGACACCGGAAGTTTATGCAGGCGCCAAGGGCTATCTTCACGTCGCTTTCGCCGGTCTGGTGTTCAGCTTCACCTTCATCATGTTCCAGTCAGTCATGCGCGGGATCGGCGAGATGAAATTGCCGATCATGATTGTCTTCGGGACGGTGATCGCAAACTTCTTTCTCGATCCGCTTTTCATTTTTGGCTGGGGCCCCGTGCCTGCCATGGGCGTTATGGGCGCAGCCTTGGCGACACTGGCCACCCAAAGCGTTGCCGCGCTGATCGGCTTCGCGGTGCTGTTTGGCGGCCGGTTCGGCATCAAGATTTCCCTGAAGAATTTCAAGCCGGATCTCGCCTTCATTCGCAAGGCCTTTTTCCTCGGGCTGCCCGCCTCAATAGAAATGTCGGCGCGCGCCTTTGGCCTGATCATCATGACCTTCCTGATCGCGAGCTTCGGGACAATGGCGATTGCGTCCTACGGCGTCGGCTCAAACATGATCCAGGTCGCGATGATCCCGGCTATGGGCCTCTCAATGGCGATCTCGACACTGGTTGGACAGAACATTGGCGCGGGCCAGATGGACCGGGCTGAGAAGATTGGCCGACTTGGCGCAATGGTCTCCTTTTGCGTACTCAGCGTGTTCGGCATTATCGTCTTTGCCTTCGCTCCGCACTTTGTGGCCTTCTTCGTCCCAGGCGAAGAGGATGTCATCAGAACCGGCGCGACCTTCCTTCGGACCGTTTCGCTGGCCTGGGGTCTGCTGGGCGTTCAGTTCGCGCTAAGCGGCGTATTACGTGCGTCGGGCAACATGCTGACCACGATGATGATCACGATCATCTCGCAATGGGTGATCCTGTTTCCGCTCGCCTATATCCTGTCGCAGAATACCAGCCTTGGCCTCAATGGCGTCTGGTGGGCCTTCCCGATCAGCTATCTGATCGTGTCACTGGTCAGCATCGCGATCATCGCGAAAGGAGACTGGAAGAAAAAACGCCTCGTCCATGAAGACGAGACGCTTTCGAAAAAAGTCAGCGATGAAATCATCACCGAAGAATCCTATACCGGCCACCAGAACTGATAGCGACGGGCGGCCCCACTACACCCGGCGTACCATGTAGCCAGTCCGCGGTAAGTGAAGATTGACGGTTTCAGCCTCTTCGTCGAAGCGATGCAGG
This sequence comes from Henriciella litoralis, assembly GCF_002088935.1. NCBI lineage: Bacteria > Pseudomonadati > Pseudomonadota > Alphaproteobacteria > Hyphomonadales > Hyphomonadaceae > Henriciella > Henriciella litoralis. The sequence goes on along the minus strand of NZ_NCSS01000006.1, from coordinate 2,512,317 downwards.
ATAATCCGGTCGGCCTTGGCAATGACGATCTCGCCTTCGACCCAGTCCCGGCCATAGTCATCGGGGGCGACGGCAACGCGTTCGCCCGGCTCAAAGCCCTGCATCTCACCATCGGTCTTGGCGGCCTTGAGGCGCGGCGCAGAATTGCGCGCAATTTTCAGCGCCTCTTCACCGGAAAGCGTTTCCGGCGTCTGCCCTTCGATTTCCTTCATGCGCTTGTACCAGTCGGCCGTGCGCGGCGTGGACTTGAAGCACGCTTCGAGAAACTCCGGAATTGTACTCTCAATGAACCACGGATTCATGAAGGCGTGCACGTCGACAAGCCCAGGCTTCATACCAACCAGCCAGCTGCCTGCGCCGGCGCCATGTCCGCCAGCCAGGCGCTCCTCAATCCAGGCCAGCTGGGCGCGCCACTGGTCCTTGAGCATCGGCATAGCCGCCGCCATGGCATCTGTATCAAACGGGCGACCAGACAGCTTCTCGCGATCTTTTTTGAAGTCTTCCGGTACCTTGTCACCGAGCGTACCGAAAATGATGCCCACACTGGTCTGGAACCATTTTCCGTCCGTCCAGGCACCGACCATGCTCGACAGGCCTTCATGCCCCGGCAGGTCAAGTTCCGGTATCTCGAATCGCTCTTCCAGCGTGCGCAGGATCATCGCCGTATCGAGGAAGATGTCTGCCCCGATCTGCATGACCGGCGCTTTGCGGTATCCGCCCGTCAGCGGCACCAGCAACGGCTTTGGCATCATGCTGGGCGTTTCCACCGAGGCCCAGCCAAGGTTTTTCATGCGCAGGGCAAGACGAACTTTTTCCGAAAATGGAGATGCCTGATAATGATGCAGGATAATCGTTTGTGGTCCAGCCATGTCTTTCCTTTGCGCCCTTCTGCACGCGCCCTGTCAAAGTTGAGGGCTTGCACTTGACGCTGTAAGCACTTTCAAGCGGTTAAGCAAAAAAATCCGTAGCCAAGATTACGTATAAAAAGAGAGGAAGCCCAGACCCATGCTCGATCCCGTCGCCATGCCGCACATCGCAGATATTCCACGCGTTCAGGGCCAAAAGCTGGCAGACAAACCAGCGATCTGGTTCGAGGGGGAGACGACAAATTTTGCGGAGCTTGACCGATACTCGAGCCAGATCGCAAACGGGCTTATTGCGCTCGGCGTAGAGCCGGACGATCGCGTTGCCTATCTCGGCAAGAATATGGGCGCCTATTACGAGATCCTGTTTGGATGCGCCAAGGCCCGGGCCGCTATGACGGGAATCAACAATCGTCTCGCGCCGCCAGAAATGCAGTTCATCCTGTCGGACAGCTGCGCGAAAGTCCTTTTCGTCGCGCAGGAGTTCTACGACGCTGCGACGAAGATCGCGCCCGATTGCCCGAAGCTTGAACAGATAATCGCGATTGACGGCGAACATGCAGATTGGCCAGCCTACCGCCAGTGGCGTAGCGGGCAATCCCCGGCCGCGCCCGGCCTCAAGACCGAAGGCAATGACGATGTTATCCAGCTTTATACCTCCGGCACGACGGGGCTGCCCAAGGGCGTCATGCTGACGAACGACAATTACCGCGCCGTCTTCGAGGAAGCTGCCAAGCTGGAATGGTCTGCTTATGATGAAGGCGACGCCGTGATGAACGCGATGCCGCTATTCCATGTGGCAGGCTGCAATATTGGCGTCCTCGCGGCGGCGCAGGGCGCAAAAACCGTTATCCTTCGGGAGATCGATCCGAGCGTCATTCTGAACCTCGTTGAAGAGCACAAGATCAACCACGCTTTCTGGGTGCCCGCCGTCATTTTGATGCTGAGCCAGATGCCGGGCGTGGACGAGCGGGACTTCTCCTCCCTGAAAACGATCTCCTACGGGGCCTCGCCGATCGCGGAAGACCTCCTCAAACGTGCCATTGACCTGTTCGGCGCACGTTTCACCCAGCTTTACGGCCTCACCGAAACCGTCGGTCTCGGCACCTATCTGCCGCATGAGGCGCATGACCCGTCCTGGGGCAAACTCAGATCCTGCGGCGTGCCCTATCCGAGCGCGGTCGTTCAGGTGGTTGACGCAGAAGACAAGCCCGTTCCACAGGGCGCCGTCGGCGAGATTGTGATCCGGGCTGATTTTGTCATGAAAGGCTATTGGAACCGCGAAGAGGCGACTGAAGAGGCGCTCACTGGCGGGTTCTTCCATACTGGCGATGCTGGATATTTCGACGAGGACGGCTTTCTCTATATCCATGACCGCATCAAGGACATGATCGTCTCGGGCGGCGAAAACGTCTATCCGGCCGAGGTTGAGAACGCGATCTTCGGCCATCCCGATCTTGCGGATGTCGCCGTGATCGGCGTGCCGAGCGAGAAATGGGGCGAAGAGGTCAAGGCCATCGTCGTCTGCAAGGAAGGCCACGACTGCGACGCCGCATCCGTCATTGCCTGGGCCCGCGAGCGGATCGCTGGTTACAAATGCCCCAAGAGCGTGGACTTTGTACCAGCCCTGCCGCGCAATCCATCCGGCAAGATCCTCCGCAAGGATTTGCGCGCGCCGCATTGGGACGGGCATGAACGCCAAATTGGCTAGTCATGATGTGGCATGCACTCGTCCTTCGACTTCGCTCAGGATGAGCGCTCATCGCGGGCAGGACGTCGATATGCGCAAGCACCAACCACTAAAGCGAAACGCACCACAGCGCTCATCCTGAGCGAAGTCGAAGGACGAGCGCGGGCAAGGACGAAAGAACGATAAAATGGAAGACGAACCGCACGGCGTTCATGACTTTGTTTACGATCCGCGAAACGCCGATGTCCTGATCTCCATCAATGGAGACCTGAAGCGCCGCGAAGAGGCGACAGTGTCGGTCTTCGACAGCGGCTATCTGCTGGGCGATGGCGTGTGGGAGGGCCTGCGCGTCAAGGATGGCGCCGTGGCCTTCCTCGATGAGCATCTGAAACGCCTCTACGCCGGGGCCAAGACCATCGACATGGATATCGGCCTGACAAAGACCGAACTCACCATGCGCCTCTTCGACTGCCTGAAAGCGCAGGACATGAGCGATGGCGTCCATATCCGCCTGATGGTGACGCGCGGCATCAAGAAGACACCCTATCAGGGCCCGCGCTTTACCATCACCAAGCCAACCATCGTCATCATTCCGGAATACAAATCCCCCGTGCCGGAGATCATTGAGCGCGGCTTGTCGCTGTTCACCGTACATGTCCGGCGCACCGGCCCGGCCGAACAGGACCAGAAGCTCAACTCCCACTCCAAGCTCAACTGTATCCTCGCCTGCATCCAGGCCGATACGGCCGGCGCCGATGAAGGCCTGATGCTGGACGCGGACGGCTTTGTGGCGACGTGCAACTCAACGCATTTCTTCATCGTGCGGGACGGCGAAGTGTGGACCTCACCGCCCGATTACTGCCTCGGCGGGATTACCCGCGGCAACATCATCCGCGTCTGCCGCGAAGCGGGCATCCCCGTGCATGAGAAGCGGTTTTCACTGTTCGATGTCTACTCAGCCGACGAAGCCTTCGTGACGGGCACCTTTGCCGGGGTCACACCCGTACGGGAAGTCGATGGCCGGCAGATTGAAAATGTTGGCGGGCCGATGGCGCAGAAGATCACCAAGCTTTACGCTGATCTCGTCAAACACAGCCTGACGCCGATCACATGAGCGAACCTGTCCGCATCGCGATGTGGTCCGGGCCACGAAACCTCTCGACCACGATGATGCGCAGCTTTGGCGCGCGGGCCGATACGGCCTGCGTGGATGAGCCGTTCTATGCGGCCTATTTGACGGCGACGGGCGTCGTCCACCCGATGCAGGAAGAGATCCTCGCCGCGCAGTCACATGATGGCGGGGAGGTTGCCCGCCAGCTCACGACCGCGCCAGTGCCGGGCGGCAAACCCATCTTCTACCAGAAGCACATGACCCACCATATGGCGCCATCCATCCCGCGGGACTGGATGGTAAAAGTGACGAACGCTTTCCTGATCCGAGACCCCGCCCGCGTGCTCGCCTCCTACGCCCGCAAGATGGACGAGGTCAGCCTCGAGGCCATCGGCGTGCCGCAACAGGCCGAGCTGTTTGACCGCGTCTGCCAGCAAATCGGGAAAGCGCCGCCCGTGATCGATTCCGATGATATCCTGAATGATCCGCCCGGCATGCTGCGCGCCCTCTGCGCGGCGCTGGACATTCCCTATACCGGCGACATGCTGTCATGGCCTGCTGGCCCCAAGCCGGAAGACGGTGTCTGGGCGCCGCACTGGTATGATACCGTCTGGCAATCAACCGGGTTTGGCGAGCCGCAGATGCATGTGATGGGCCTGCCCTCAGAGCTGATGGAGCTGGCGGAAAAAGCCCGCGAAAGCCATGCAGCGATTGCGGCTCACCGGCTATCGGCCGATATACCTCAAGTTTGAAAAAGTCCGCGTGCGGCCCGCGCTCGTCCTTCGACTTCGCTCAGGATGAGCGCTCCGGGGCGTTTCCCTTGGTCAGAAGATGGAAACGGCCTTTCTCGTGAATGGCTGGCGCCGTCCGGGATTTTGACAGGGCTTTTAGCTCAACCCAATCACTCCGCATGAACGCTTCCTTCTTTTTGCGTGACCAGCCTTTGAGCTGTTGCTCGAACGCGACCATGTCAGACGGGTCCTGAAACTGGCAGCTCCACAACAGTTCCACCGGTCGGAAGCGATAGGTGAACGCTCTAGGATCGCTGCCCTCATTGTGCTGGTGAACGCGCGTGTCGACCTCCTGCCCGCGATGAGACCCGACATAATAGGCACCATTTGAACAAAGCAGGATGTAGACAAAGAAATTCATTCGTCACCATAGCGCTCATCCTGAGCGCAGTCGAAGGACGAGCGCGGAACGCCGGAACTCTGCATCACACCCAATATCCCCGCATCAATTCTTTCGACCAGTCCGGCTCTTTCACCTCCCCGCGCGGCAGGAAGCCATCCATCACCGGTTTGATGTCGAGGACAGGTGTTCCGTCTATCGCGTCGAGGCCCTCAAGGTAGAGCTTCAGGCCATCCACCTTCAGGATACGGCACACCGTATGACCCAACCGGTTCGGGCGGTTCTTGCCGCGCTGGGCAAAGATGCCGATGAGCGGCCAGTCCTTATTGCCGCGCGGGTGGCGCGCGCCGGTCTCAATCTTCTCATCCGGCACGCGGTCGAAGAGGAAAATCACTTCGGCATGCGAGAAGCTGTCGAGGCCGAAAAGCGCTTCAGGGCCGAACCGGTCTGCATCAAGCTGGACATGTGCGGCAATCTCGTCCCAGCCATCGTCGATGGGTTCTGAGCGAGCCGAATGAACCGTGCCGATCGATTGCAATGTGAAGTTACGCGAGGTCATGAAAACCGCTCCCTTGGCAGGATTTGGACGACGTATACACTGGATCAAAACAAGCAGACATATTTCGGAGGATACCATGGCTGACGGACAGGCGCTCCCGCCCTTCAGGCCTTTGCCGCAAAAAGAACCTGATATTGAGATGGTGCGCAAACCGGACGGCACGATCTATCTGACGCCCCGCCAACAGCCCGGGGATCGCCCAAAGACGATCCCGCATTGCCTGGCTGACCGCGCCGCCGAGCATCCAGACCGTCCCTGGCTGAAACAGCGCGATCCTGAGACCGATGAGTGGCGCGTGCTGACCTATGGCGACGCTAAGAAAAAGGTCGATGCCCTGGCGCAGGCCTTCCTCGATTTGGGCGCCGGCCCGAAGTCGCCCGTGATGATCCTCTCGGGCAATTCGATCGAGAGCGCCATCGCGATCATGGCCGCCCAGACAATCGGCGCGCCCGCCGCGCCAATCTCGGTACCCTATTCCACCATGTCGACCGATTTTGAAAAGCTGAAGCATTGCTTCGGCGCCGTTAAGCCGAAGATCATCTTCGTTCAGGAGCTCGCGCCTTTCCAACCAGCGCTGAACGCGCTCGGCGATCATGGCTGCACAGTGATTGCCAAGGACGGTGCGACTAATGAGGTCCGCAGTTTCGACGAACTGCTGCAAACAGACCCGACAGGCGCCGTCGCCGAGGCGATGAACAAGCTCAACGATGAGAGCATCGCCAAATACCTCTTCACCTCTGGCTCAACCGGCATGCCGAAGCCTGTGCCGACGACGCAAGGCGCCATGTGCTCGATGATCGCTGGCACCGAAGGCCTGAGGGACAACTCGCGGGACCCGGACTACGATCCGGATCAGGTTCACAACGTTCTCGACTGGCTGCCCTGGAACCACATTTCCGGCGCGAACGTGAACTTCAATGGCGCGCTCTGGAACGGGGCGACCTTCTGGATCGATGGCGGCAAACCCACCCCACAGCTCTTCGGTGAGACGATCCGCAATATTTACGATGTGTCCCCATCAAGCTTCGGGACCGCCCCGATTGCGCTTTCGATGCTCGCCGATGCCATGGAGCATGATGACAAGCTGCTGGAAGCCTTCTTCCGCAACATGAAGTCCATCGGCTATGGCGGCGCCACACTTTCAGATGACCTTTATGACCGGCTTCAGGCGCTATCGATCAAGGCGACCGGCAAGCGCATTCCCATCGTCACCATGTATGGCGCGACAGAAACACAAGGCATCACCGTCGTTCACTGGGAAGTGGACCGGGTTGGCCTGATCGGGCTGCCCCTGCCAGGTATGACGCTGAAACTGGTGCCGAATGGCGAGAAACTTGAAGTCCGGGTCAAAGGCCCGAGCGTCATGCACGGCTATCTCGGCATGGACGAGAAGAACAAGGACGTCTTCGACGAAGAAGGCTTCTACAAGCTTGGCGATGCGGCCCGCTTTGTTGACGAGAATGATCCGAACAAGGGCATCATTTTTGACGGCCGAGTTGGTGAGGACTTCAAACTCTCAACCGGCACATGGGTGTCGGTCGGCACGCTGCGCCCCGATCTCGTGGCCGCCTGCTCCCCGCTTGTTTTCGATGCGGTGATCGCCGGACAGGACAAGGATTATGCAAGCGCCCTCTTCTGGCCCTCGCAGGCTGTCTTCACAGATTATGTCAAGAATGCCGGCGGCGATATGCAGAAGGCGTTTGGCGCGTTCTGCAAAGATCTCGCAGCCAAAGTGAAGGCCTTCAATGCCGGTGAAAAAGGCTCCTCGCGCAAGATCAAGCGGTTCATGGTGATGACTGAGGCGCCATCCATCGACGCGGGCGAGATCACCGACAAGGGATATGTGAACCAGCGCTGCGTCATTGACCGCCGCAGCCAGCTGGTCGATGCCCTCTATGCCGAGCCGCCAGCGACTGGCGTTATACTGGCCTGAGACCCGCAAACTGTGAAACCGGCCCGCCTCGCCCTAGATATAGAGCGCAAGCGGAGACGGTAGATGAGCAAGCATGAGAGCGACAAGGCAAAGTCGGGTGGCGGCGTCCTTCTGGGCGTCGGCACTTTTGTGCTTGCTGGTCTTGTTATCGGCGCTCTGGTTGTCTTTCCGGGTCTGACGGGCGGCGATGGCGTGCAGGAGCGGCCATCCGAGACCGAGGCTGCTGCTCAGAACACGACTCTGGAAACCATGTTTTCCGATCGGCCGACACAAATCTATCTCGACAAGCTCGCTGCGACGTTTCCTTCATCGGCGAGCGACCTTCGTACCCGTCTCAATGAAGCCAGGTCCCGCGGCGCCGACGATGAAGAGCTTGGCGTCCTCGTTCTGCAATCGAGCGCGGGCGACATCTATGGAAGCCTCGACCGGCTTTCGAAGGCGGATGTCCGCTTTTTCGATCGCCTGCTGGGCTTTGCCTCAGACAAGCTGAACGCGCTGTCGGCGTCCGGCGAGCCTTACTGCAATGGCGCTGATCTTGTCGAATATGCCGGCCTCGCCGAGCAGGACCTTTATCGCACCGTTCTGAAAAGAGCGCGTCACGGCACGCCGCTTTATGAAGCGGGGTTGGAGCTGAACGGCCTCTTCCTCGATGCCATACGCGATGCCCGCTCCAACCCTCACTATTATGACCGTCTCAGCAATTCGGACATGGGCGCCTTGCAAACGCTTGGGCTCGCGATGCTGACAGACCCCGATATGGTTCGCCTGCTGACGACAGAGGGCAAAAGCCGCACCGAAATGGATGCCGCGCTTGAAGCGGTTGATTTCTGTGAGCTGGGCCTTCGGATGGTGAACCGGATTGATGGCCTGCCCGAGACAACCAAAGGCCGGGTCTGGAACGAAGCGCTGACGCAGCTGCGCATACAGGGCCTGCAGCGTATGATCTGGCGTTTGCAGGGGTATTGATCGCAGCCCCGCAGACAACAGCCCGATGCCCCATGTGTTGCGCATCAACACCGCTAACGGATAAATTGTATTTGCCGCAAAAATCCGCCTTCAAAATACCGTTCTGAAGAGGCATCTAGTAACCATGGCGCTAGACGAGACGATCAAGACATTCATGGACCGGTTCAAATTGCCGGACTTCTCTGGACTCGACTGGAAACAGTCGACGGATCGGCTTCGCCAGAGCTTTTATCGCGCGAGCCAGTCCGTCGAACGGGACGCGCCAGAGCTGGCGGATATCTCGACCATGGCCGTCGATGGCGCCGATGGACCTTTGAAAGGCCGCCTCTACACGCCGCTCGGCGCAGGCATTGGGCCAGGGCCTGGCATTATCTTCTTTCATGGCGGCGGCTTTGTGCTCGGCGATCTCGACAGCCACGATATGATCTGTCGGCGGCTTGCGACCGGGGCGCGCTGCAGGGTTCTTTCCGTTCATTACCGACTTGCACCGGAGCATCCGTTTCCGGCTGCGCATGATGATGCCATCGCGATCTGGCAATGGGCAAACCGGCGGGCAGAACTTCTGAACATGGATCCGGACCGCCTATGCGTGGCTGGCGACAGTGCGGGCGGAAATCTTGCTGCTTACCTCTGCCAGCACCTCAACCGCGCGGGTGAGCCTGCCCCCGCCTTCCAGCTATTGCTCTATCCGCTGGTTCAGTTTGTCGACATCCGCACCAAGAAACTCACCTTCCAGGAAGGCTTCTTCCTGTCGGAGAAGCTGTTTGATTATTTCCGCGACGCCTACATCCACTCAGAGACCGACCGGATGGACCCGAGGGTCTCGCCACTATTTGCGCCAGACGGTGATTTCCGCGGCCTACCGCCGGCGCATATGGTACTGTGTGGCTGGGACCCGCTGAAGGATGAAGGCCACGCCTATGCCGCAAAGCTGTCTGCGCATGGTGTTCCAGTGACCATTCGAGAACATTCGGGCATGGTGCATGGGTTCATGAATCTGACGGCCGTCTCCGTGCCCGCGCGCGACGCCATTCAGGAAGCCGGTGAAGTCGTCGGCAATGCCCTCGGCGCTTTATAGGTCGCTGAGCTTTGTCCGCCGGGCGAACCGCTCTACAACCTCCAATGAAACGAACTGCAAGGCTGCGAGGAATATCGATGTCTGGACGTCTTCAACTGCTCGTGGGTTCGCTCCTTCTGTTGAGCGTTTTGTCCTTGTCCGGTTGCGACCGCCACAATGAGCGCATCGAACGCGCAGGCGAACTGGCCGATGCGGTCGGCGATCAAATAAGCGGCGCCCGCAAGAAAACGGACAAGCGGGAACAGGATGATCCTTCAGACGCTTCCCACGCTCAGCCCTGAGGCTTTGAGGATTAGAGAATGAGCGTATCTGACACTCCGCGGATCCGGCGCCATTATGGCGGACAGATCAGTATCTTTCTGCTGGTCATCATGCTTGCAGGCGTTGTTGCGCTTGCCGTCATCCGCTTCGGACCAAATCCAGCCGCAGCGCTGTCCTTGTCTGCAGCGCCGTCCTCCTCACAAAGCACCGAAACAATTGTCGACACGTCAGATGACGAAAACGACGCGGGCGGCACAGAAGGCACAGACGCCAATGTGCGGGACTTCAGCCTCATCGTGCGCTTTGAAGAAGGGGTCGTTCCAGACGCGGTCACAAGCCGGTTTCGGGTCGATCCGGTTGGCGCGCGGGAGACCTATTCCGAATGGGCCGCCGACAAGCCCGCCCTCAAAGGCCTGCGCCTGGAACGCGCCGATCTCACCGGCGAACTCGTTCTGGTGAGCAATGGCGAGCGCACCCTCGGAGAAACGATCGCTGCAATCGGCGAAATGAAGGGTCTCAGCTATGTCGAGCAGCAGGAGTAGCAGGCGGCGTCGCGCCCTCCTCCAATGACTGAAAATCAAGCAGGCCGCGTGCCTGACGCGGCATTTTCATCGCGAACCCTTACCTTTCCACAGGCTCATGTGTTAATAGAATGCTAATGTTTTCATTTCTGCACTGAAATGAAGGCCGATGGGTTGAGTGTGGTAGAAAGCGGGCGTCGATGAGCAATGTCGAGAAGCTTCCGGTCAAACGTCGTGAGACCGGGCCAGCTGTCACGCTGATTGGAACCAGCCTTCCTGCCTCCTATCTCGAGGAAGCCGAACCGTCTCCGCTCATGCATTCGGCCGCCGAATGGTGGAAACGCGGTGTTCTGGCCATCAAAGTCGTCGGCATTCTGGCCATTATCGCCTTCTATCCATTGCTCGTTATTGGTTCACATGTTGTCAAAGATGACCCCGTAACACTTGCCACGGACAGGCCATGGGCGTCACCAGAGACAGGTGTCATGGTCACCCTTATCGGCCGCGAGCTTGAAGGCCCGGGCTGGGCAGGCGACCGCGCTGGCTGGCACCCACAGGCCCGGCTGACAGCGCTCCCGGCCTGGCAGGAAGGCCTCTCCACATCGATGAGCGAATATGCGCGCATGATGTCGCTGAAGTCGCCCAGCTCAGCCGGACAGGCAGACCCGGATCTTGCCGCGGCCGCCAGACTCATGAGCATCGACCCCACACTCGAGCAGACGCCGCGCCTCGCAGCCGCCGCTGAAGCCCTTGCCCGCTATGAGGGGCGGCTGGAACGCGGTCTGGCATCTTCGCCCACAGGTCTTGAAGACACGCTGGATGAGCTCGCTTTGCTCGCCAACTGGGCGGATCGCTCGCACGAAGACCTGACGGAACGGATCGGCCTCCGGGACGGATGGCCTGCCTCAAAAGATGATATCCGCGCCTTTTATACCGCCCGCGCCCGCGCACAGCTGGCCGGAGAGCTTTTCCGGCATTCGGCGATGTCGCGCCCTGATATTGCCGTGAGCGAGGACATTCAGCGCAACATCGACAGGCTTGAAGGCAAATGGCGCAGGGCCGCGCAGCTCAACCCGATGTTCGTGTCCAGCCAGTCCGGTGATGCCCGGCTGATGGCAGACCACCTTGCCATGATGGCCTATCATATGGCCGAAGCGGGCGATGCAACACGCGAGCTTGGCGCTGCTCTAATCAGCGCTGAAGACGCAAGGACTTCGGCGGCAAACGCTGCAGCCGGAATGCGTCCCCGGGTTTCAACGGCTGAGGCCGACTAAGGCTTCTGCTTGAAACGGCGCCTGCGACCGTCCATTTGAGCTGCTGCACTTAAACTCCAAACGCGCGGCGGACCCAATGTTCATTCAGACCGAACCGACACCGAACCCCGACACGATCAAATTCATTCCTGGCGAAACCGTCGCCGGAGCCGCCGGCCCGTTCGACTTCGCACGCGAAGAGGAGGCTGGCTCAGCCCCTCTGGCACAGACGATATTTCAGGTTTCGGGTGTGACGCGCGTCTTCCTCGGCGCAGACTTTGTGTCCGTCTCAAAAGACGAAGCTGCTGACTGGAAACATGTGCGCCCAATGGTGCTGGCCGCGATCATGGATCACTATGTGGCTGGCATGCCGATTATCCATGACGGGCATACCGAGCCTGAGCGCGAGACCGGCGCGACCAGTGCTGATGATTATGAAGGCGAGACCAAAGAGATCGTCGGCGAAATTCTCGAACTTATCGAAACGCGGGTTCGCCCAGCTGTGGCGCAGGATGGCGGCGACATCGTTTTTCATCGCTTTGATCCGGACTCCGGCGTCGTGCATCTCGCGATGCGCGGGGCCTGCGCCGGTTGCCCGTCCTCCACGATGACCCTCAAACAGGGTATCGAGAATATGCTGAAGGCGTACGTGCCTGAAGTAAATGCAGTCGAAGCGGCGCTTTAAGCGCCTCAGCAAGGAGTTTACCCATGTCCGATCCGGTCAATGATTATGCCCTGGACACAATCTGGCGCAACGCACGCACCTATAATGGCTGGCTGGACAAACCTGTCCCGGAAACACTCGTCCGCGCCGTTTATGACCTGACGAAGATGGGCCCAACGAGCGCCAACTGCTCGCCAGCCCGGTTCGTGTTTATCAATTCACCCGAAGCAAAGAAGCGCCTTGCGCCGCATTTGTCCGAAGGCAATCGCGAGAAGACAATGAACGCCCCATGGGTGTGCATCGTGGCAACCGATATGATGTTCCATGAGAAGATCCCGCAACTCTTCCCGCATAATCCGGGCGCGAAAGAGTGGTTCGAGGACAAGGACACGCGCAAGGACACGGCAGACCGCAACGGCACGCTGCAAGGCGCCTACCTGATCATGGCAGCCCGCGCGCTCGGCCTTGATTGCGGCCCGATGTCCGGCTTCAGCCAGGATGGCGTCGACATGGAGTTCTTCTCCAGCAAGGAAGAGACCAAGCATTGGCGTTCAAACTTCCTGGTCGCGATCGGCCATGGCGATGAAAGCACGCTGTTCGAACGCAGCCCACGTCTCGACTTCAACGAGGCCTGCCAGATTCTGTGATGGGGTAAGCTGATGCTGACCCTCGGTATCAATACGTCAGGCCCAGCTTGTGACGTCGCAGTTGGCGCGGCCGGGCAAGTCCTGGCCGAACGCAATGAAGGCATGGTTCGCGGGCAGGATGCCCGGCTGGCCGCGCTTGTTGAAGAGGTCGTCACTGAGGCGGGCTACAGCCTGGCCGACCTTCAGCGAATTGGTATCGTCACCGGCCCCGGAAGCTTTACCGGTGTGCGCGTTGGCGTCGCCTTCGCAAAAGGACTCGCGCTCGCGCTCGATATTCCGTGCATCGGCGTAACATCTCTGGAAGCCAGCCTGCCAGACGGCCAGCAAGGCTCCGCGATCGTTCTATTGCCGGCCAAACGCCGCCCACCCGATATCAGCTATTGGGGACAGCGCTTCCGGACAGGCAAGGCGACAGGCGCCCCGGAAGAGCTTGGCCTTGACGATCTGGCAGCCGAGCTGAGCGCTCATCCGCACTTCGTATTTGGAACTGGGCTGGAGGCGCTATCGGCTGTCGTTCCCGGACTAAAAACGCACGAGGCCGCCCCATCGGCTGCACGCGTCGCCCACCTTGCGGCCACAGCAGCAAACGATGCCGCGTCAGCAAACCCGGTCTATGTCCGCGCCCCTGATGCCGCCCTGCCCGGCGGCCGCAAACCATGAACGCAGCCAGCGGCATTATCCTGCTGCGCCCCGATGACAGCGCGCGGGCCGCCAGACTCCATCAGGCTTCTTTCCCGGCTGAGGAGGTATGGTCAGCCAATTCGATGCAAAGCGCGATCGAGCTCACATCGACGCTGTCTGTCGGGCTGGAGCAAGCCGGACATCTTGTTGGCCTGCTTCTGGTGCAGAAAACACCGCCTGACGCTGAGATCCTGACGATTGCCGTGGACCCGTCCCATCGTCGCAAAGGCTATGCACAGACCTTGCTGGATCATGCGCGAAACCTCCTCGGCGGACACGGCATCGACCGGTTGCTGCTGGACGTCGCTGCCGACAACAAACCTGCCATTGCCTTCTACACGCGCAATGGATTTGAGCAGGATGGCCTTCGCCGCAGCTATTATCCGCGCGAAGGCGGCGCAGCTGTTGATGCTGTCCTGATGTCACGCAAGCTTGCTGGACAGATTGAGGAATCGAAGGCATGAACAGGCCTATGGATCGACTTGAGAAACTCTGCGCCGAAAAAGGCCTGCGAATGACGGAGCAGCGCCGGGTGATTGCCCGTGTCCTCTCCTCATCCGAGGACCATCCCGATGCCGAAGAGCTCCATCGCCGCGCAAACGCCCTCGACAGCTCCATCTCGCTGGCCACCGTCTATCGGACTGTGAAGCTGTTTGAAGAAAGCGGCATCATCGAGCGCCACGAATTCCGTGATGGACGCGCCCGCTTTGAGGAAGTGCCTGACGAACACCATGATCACCTGATCGACGTAAAGTCGGGCGACGTTGTGGAGTTTCACTCAGAAGAGATCGAGCGTCTCCAGATCGAGATTGCTGAACGGCTTGGGTACAAGCTCGTCGATCACCGGCTTGAGCTTTATGGCGTGCCGCTCAAGAAAGACTAGGCGGTCTGCAGGGGTCCGTCCTTTGCCTGGCGCACTGATGGATACTTACACGCACGCTGGCCTGAAACGCTGTTTTGAGGCATAAGCGCGCCCATGACTTCCGAGACCTCGAAACCCGAGCCGAAGCGTCTTTTCATCAAGACCTATGGCTGCCAGATGAATGTGTATGACAGCGAGCGTATGCGCGACGTGTTGCGCCCGCTTGGCTATCAGCCGGTGGATACGGCGGACAATGCCGACCTCGTTGTGCTGAACACCTGCCACATTCGTGAAAAGGCGACCGAAAAAGTCTATTCCGAGCTTGGCCAGATCAAGAAGATGAAACAGGCTTCCGGCGGCAAGATGACAATTGCTGTCGCTGGCTGCGTGGCGCAGGCCGAAGGCGCTGAAATCATGCGCCGTCAGCCAGCGGTGGATCTCGTCCTTGGGCCGCAAGCCTATCACAAGCTGCCTGAAATGGTCGCGCGCGCCAGCCGCGCCGCCGGTGAACGGCTTGAGACCGAATTCGAGACGCTTGAGAAGTTTGACGCCCTGCCAAAGACCCGCGAAGCCGATGGGCCAACGGCCTTCCTTTCGGTTCAGGAAGGCTGTGACAAGTTCTGCACCTTCTGCGTCGTGCCTTATACACGCGGGGCAGAGCTATCGCGTCCAGTCGATGACATTGTCATGGAAGCGCGAAACCTCGCCGCTCAGGGCGTGCGCGAAGTCACTCTACTCGGCCAGAACGTCAATGCCTGGCACGGCGCAGCGCCAAAGCTCGAAGGTGGCAGCGAATGGGGCCTTAGCCAGCTTTCGCGTCACATCGCGAAAATCGGCGGTATCGACCGCATTCGCTATTCGACCAGCCATCCGCGCGACATGGATGCTGATCTGATTGCCGCCCATGGCGACACGCCTGAAATGATGCCCTTCATGCATCTGCCGGTGCAGTCTGGATCAGACCGCATCCTGAAAGCGATGAACCGCGGCCACACGGCTGAGCATTATCTCGACATAATGCGCCAGCTGAAAGAGGCCCAGCCTGACATTGCGCTGGCGAGCGACTTCATTGTCGGCTTTCCCGGCGAGAGCGATCAGGATTTCGAGGACACGATGAACCTGGTTCGTGAAGTTGGCTACGCCATCGCCTATTCATTCAAATATTCCCCGCGTCCGGGCACACCTGCTGCCGACATGTTCGGCCATGTCCCAGATGAAGTTGCGACAGAGCGCCTGCACCGTCTGCAAGCCCTACTCTGGGAGCAGCAGCGCGCGTTTAATGCCTCAAAAGTGGGTCAGACGATCAAAGTTCTGGTGACCGGCAAAGGCCGCGAAGCCGGGCAAATGCATGGCCGCTCGCCCTGGCAACAGGCCGTGCATTTCGATGCGCCGGAACACGTCATGGGCGACATCGTGGACGTCAAAGTCGTGGGCGCCACGCAAAATGCGCTCGCGGGCGAATTTGCGGCTGTGGCGGAGGTTGCCTGATTTGAAAGGCGCGATCACCCGGCTCTACACGCCTGAAAACCCTGCTCAGCTGCCCGCAATCTGTGGGCCGCAGCACCGCAATCTCATGAAGCTCGAAATGGCCCTGATTGACGGCAAGCTGAAAGCCGACAGTCAGGGCGGCAGCATCCGGCTGACCGGCACGCCGGCTGCCGTTGCCGACGCCGAGGCCGCACTCGCCGCCTTTGAGCGAATGCTGAGATCGGACCCGCAGGCGGGCGAGGAAGCCTTTGAAGGCGCGATCGATCAGGCCCAGGCGCCAGCGGAAAGCTATGGTTCGCTCACAGGTCTGCGCGTGCCCGTCATGCCGCAGACCAAGACGCAAGCCCGCTATCTGGACCTGCTGACCAAGCCCGCCACAGATCTGGTGTTTGGCGTTGGCCCGGCCGGTACCGGCAAGACGTTTCTGGCGGTTGCAGCAGGCGCAGCAGAGCTTCGCAAGAAGACCAAGGAACGCCTCATCATTACGCGGCCGGCCGTGGAAGCTGGCGAAAATCTCGGCTTTCTTCCCGGTGACCTCGAAGAAAAGGTCGAGCCATACCTGCGCCCCATCTGGGATGCGCTCAACGAAGTTCTGGGCGCCGATCATGTCGAGCGGATGCGCGAAAAGAAGATCATCGAGGTTGCCCCGCTCGCCTTCATGCGCGGCCGTACGCTGAAGAATGCCTTCGTCATCATGGACGAAGCCCAGAATGCGACGGTTGGTCAGACGAAAATGGTACTCACCCGGCTTGGGCGCGACAGCCGTATGGTCGTCACGGGTGACCCGGGTCAGGTGGACCTTCCGCCAAAGACGCCATCCGGCCTCGCTCATGCCCTGCGCATCCTCGACGGCGTTGAAGGCACCGGCATGGTCCACTTCACCGCCGCTGATGTTCGCCGCCATGCGCTGGTGTCGAGGATTATCCGCGCCTATGACCGCGACGCCGAGGCCAGCAAATGACGCTTGCTCTTGATCTTCGCGTCGAATGCGATGCCTGGACAACGGAAATAGCTGACGCCGAAGCGATTTGTGTTCGCGCGCTGAATGCCGCCATCGCGCTGACCGGCGTTGAGGGCGAAATCGCCGTTCTTCTCACCGACAATGCCGAGATGCAGCAGCTTAATCGTGACTGGCGCAGCAAGGACAAGCCGACCGACGTCCTGTCCTTCCCCGCAGACGAAATGGACGCGCCTTTCCTTGGCGACATTGCGGTTGGTCTCGGCATCTGCCGTGTTGATGCGGACACACGCAGAATTAAACTCGCTGACCATCTCACGCATCTCGTCATTCACGGCTATCTTCATTTGATCGGCTATGACCATATGGAAGATGAAGAAGCGCGCGAAATGGAAGCCTTGGAAATTCAGGCGCTTGCCTCGCTAGGCATCGCAGATCCATACTTCGTGCAGTCCCAAGTTGAAGGCTAATGACTGACAGTACAGACCGAGAGAGACGGCGCCGCCCGCGAATTTTCAAATTCGGCCGGCGGCGCAATGTATCCCCCCAGCCAGAGCCAACGGTTGCTCATTCAGCGCCGCAAACGCCGCAACAGATGCGTCTGAGACTTGCAGAGTTTGAAGAAGCGCGCGTCGCTGATGTGATGGTGCCACGGGCCGAAATCGTCGGTGTCGAACTCAGCACAGACCTGCCAGCCCTGATCCAGCTTTATGCCGAAGAGTCCCATTCTCGTCTGCCAGTGTACCGCGAGTCCCTGGACGACCCGATCGGGCTTGTTCACATCAAGGATGTCGTCGGAGAGATCGCACGTGGCGGCGACGGCCTGGACCGGCCGCTGGAGCGCCTGCGCCGGGACATTCTATTCGTGCCGGCTTCTATGAAGCTCGCCGATCTGCTTGTGAAGATGCAATCCAGCCGCATCCATATGGCGCTCGTCGTCGACGAATATGGCGGCACGGACGGCCTTGTCTCCCTCGAAGACCTGATGGAAGAGATCGTCGGCGACATCGAGGACGAGCACGACGAGGAACCTGCCATGGTGGTGCGACGTGGTCGGCACGCCTGGGAAGTCGATGCCCGGATGGAAATCTCGGACTTCGAAGAGAAGACCGGCCTCGATCTCGATCTTGTCGAGCAGGATGTGGAAGTCGATACCCTTGGCGGCGTCGCGTTTGCACTGGCTGGCAAAGTGCCCCTTCGCGGCGAAGTGCTGCGCCATCCAGTTGGCGCCGACATCGAAATCCTCGACGGCGATGCGCGCCGGATCGACCGGCTTGTGATCCGAAAACTGCCCACCGAGGTCCCCGCTTGAGCACACGGATCCGCAGCCACGGTTTCACGGCGCTAAGCCCTATACACGAAGCGCTGGCAAGCCTGTCTGGCTGGTCTGCCTTTGGCGTGACCGTTTTGCTGGGCGCGCTTTCAGCGCTGGCCTTTGCCCCCTTCCATCTCACGCCGGTACTTGTGCTGTGTGTCACCGCCTTCATCTGGATGCTGGACGGCAGCCGTATGAAAGTGCGCTGGGGGCGGTCACTCTTCATGCGAGGCTGGGCATTTGGCTACGGCTTCTTCCTTGTCGGGATGTACTGGACGATCTCCCCCTTCCTCGTCGATCCAGCCCGCCACGCGGCCTATATCTGGATGCCTCTGATTGCCCTTCCCGGCGGCATGGCGCTGATATGGGGAGGCGCAATTGCCCTCGCCGGAGCGTTCTGGTCCGCCTCGCCATCTCGTGTTTTCATCTTTGCCATATTCATGGCACTCGCAGAGGTCACCCGAGGCTATCTCTTCGGCGGCTTTCCCTGGAATATCTTCGGCACCACATGGGGACCGGGTGGCGCGCTGTCGCAAGCAGCGTCCCTTGGCGGCGTCTACTGGCTGACGCTTGTGACCCTCTTCATTTGCGCCGCCCCCGCCGCGCTCGTTGACACGCGCGGCACACGCGGCGTTCTCGGGCGAGCATTGCCGGTCACAATGAGCGTGATACTCGTCGCGCTCGGCTGGACATTCGGGGCCCAGCGCATCGCAGAACCAAGCGAGCTGACGGCGCAGACCGTAACCCTGATGGATGCTGGCGTTCCGCAGAACCAGAAGTTCCAGCCTGGTGCCGGGGAACTGGTCCTGGCGCGCTATGGAAGCTTTCTCCGCGATATTGAAGGCACTGAAGGCGACATTGTCATCTGGCCTGAGGGCGCGATGCCTTTCGATATGCTCGCCAGCAATTACGCGCTCGATGTGATTGCGGCGTATCTTGGTCCACGCACCCTCATCGCGGGCTCGACCCGCCGCAATGTTGAAGGCGATACCGATCTTTTCCATAACAGCATGGCCGTCCTGCAGACTGAAAACGGCCGCGCCGAATTGATTGCGCTTTACGACAAGTTCCGGCTGGTGCCTTTCGGCGAGCTGGCCGCATCGGAAATCATTCCGTTCGGGCGCCATATCTCGGGCATTCTGCCCGATGCGATGCAGCAGCTGGCCGTGAGTGGCTTCACACCTGGAAGCGAGGCCACCGTTCTGTTCCCACGCGACCTTCCGCCATTCGTCGCGCTAATCTGCTATGAAGCCCTGTTCCCGGAGGTCACACGCACGGCTGGCCCGCAGCGCGAAGACGCCCAGTGGATCGTGACAATTTCAAATGACGCCTGGTTCGGGCGCGGCATGGGCCCGGCCCAGCACTATGCCCAAAACCGCTACCGCTCGATCGAAAGCGGTCTGCCAATGGCCCGCGTGGCCAGCCGGGGCGACACAGCCATGGTGGACGGCTACGGACGCGAAACGGCGCACGGGCAGCCTGTCGACGGTGATCCCGAAGGATGGGAATCCTCAGTTGTCACGACCCAGCTACCGGTCGCATTGGCGGCCACCCCCTATCAGCGGTTTGGAGCCGCCCTGTTCTGGCTCACGCTTGTTGGCACCAGCATTCTGGCCTTCCTGACCTGGCAGCGCTAGACACGTTCGCAACGTGAACGATCAGGCAAAGGCCCCGAATGACCGATAGCAAATTGCCAAGCAAGATAGACCAGCTGGTCGGCCAACGCCTGCGCTGGCGCCGCCGGGAGCTCAGCCTCACACAGGAGCAACTCGGTGAAAAACTGAGCCTGACATTTCAGCAAGTCCAGAAATACGAAAAAGGCGTGAACCGCATATCCGCCGGGCGACTGTACGAAATGTCGGTCGCGCTCGACGTTCCCGTCCTCTACTTTTTCGACGGCGCCGAAGACTATCTGGCGATGCCGAACCAGCAACTGGCCGAGGATTCCGAGCCAGGTCCCTTACCCCTCATGGATCATGAAGCCATGGAGCTGGTCGCTGCGTTCCAGCAGATTCGTGATGAAACATTGCGCAAATCTTTCCTCAACACTATCAAAGCGGCAGCCGCATCCGGTAAAAAGAACGATGACGGCTAGGCGGGCCAGAACAGACCGACTATCAGAGACCTTCCTTAAACCCGATCACGACACTGGATATTAAATTGACCCCAACGAAATTTCTCTTCACCAGCGAAAGCGTTTCCGAAGGCCACCCGGACAAGGTCTGCGACCGGATTTCCGACGAAGTGGTCGATCTCTACTTCCGCGAAGCGCTGAAAGCCGGGTATGAACCTTCACGTGTTCGTGTCGCCTGCGAAACCGCCGCGACAACCAATCAAGTTGCTTTGCTTGGCGAGATGCGCGGGCCCGACACCATCACGCCCGACATGATTGAGGACGTTGTTCGGTCTGCCGTGCGCGACATTGGCTATGAGCAGGACGGCTTTCACTGGGAAAATTTGAAGCTTGCCAACTGGCTGCACGGCCAGTCGGAAGACATCGCTGCAGGCGTTGATGAAGGCACGGGCACCTACACCGAAGAAGGTGCTGGCGACCAGGGCATCATGTTTGGCTATGCCAGCGACGAGACCGACGAATATATGCCGGCGCCGATTTCGTATTCCCACCGCATCCTGAAGCGGATGGCCGAGCTGCGCCACTCCGGCGAGCGCAAGGAATTCCAGCCCGATGCCAAGAGCCAGGTCACCATGGCTTACGAGAACGGCGTTCCCGTCGGCGTCGATGCGGTCGTCGTCTCCACACAGCACACCGAAGGCTATTCGGCTTCTGACATTCGCGAGCTGGTTCGCCCGATTGTCGCTGATATCCTGCCTGAAGGCTGGTTCCCGAAAGAAGAGAGCTTCTACGTCAATCCGACCGGTAATTTCGTGATCGGTGGACCGGACGGCGATGCGGGCCTCACAGGCCGCAAGATCATTGTCGACACCTATGGCGGCTCTGCCCCGCACGGTGGCGGTGCCTTCTCCGGCAAGGACCCGACGAAAGTTGACCGCTCTGCCGCTTATGCCTCGCGCTATCTTGCGAAGAACGTCGTGGCGGCTGGCCTTGCCAAGCGCTGCACGCTGCAGCTGTCCTACGCCATCGGCGTTGCAAAACCGCTGTCGATCAACGTCAATCTGCACGACACCGCAAACACCGACGAACGTGCACTTGAAAAGCGGTTGATGGAAATCATGGACCTCAGCCCGCGCGGGATCCGCCTGGCGCTTGGCCTGAACCGTCCTGTGTTCGCCCGCACAGCAGCCTATGGCCACTTCGGCCGCACACCGGACAATGAAGGCGGCTTCTCCTGGGAGCGCCTTGATCTGGTCGAGAGCCTCAAAGACCTTGCAGTCTAGTCAAAAGAACTGATCGCCCGGCTGGACATGCTTCAGCCGGGCGTTACCTCTGCCGGACAGATTTTCCATTCTACGCCCGGTGAATCGAGCGACGTATAAATCCGCTCGCAGGCCGCCTCATCAAAAACCACATTCTCGTCGCGCCGCAGCCTTTCACGGGCCTCGTCCCAATGGCTTTCGGTATCGACAATCACGACATATAGATCGCGCGATGGATCCCGGATCAGATCGCGGATCTGATAGTTGTAATTGGCCAGCGCAGGCGCGCTCCAGACCTGCGGCACCAGATGCGTGAGGCGCGCGCTCTCAGGGAAAAATGACGACAAAAACGCAGACGGGTAGCCGCCCGAAAACGCAATCGTCGCATTCGCGAAATCGCGCTCTGGCAGCTCGGCTTCGATATACGGCCCGGTCCAGGTCGACCAAGCCACTCGCCGAAGCTCGGATGGCTGCGTCACAACAAACAGAAGCGCCAACGCGCCGAGAGACGCATGCGGCGCATATTTCGCTGACCAGATTTCAGGCTTCCAGACAGCAAGTGCATACGCCACGAACGTCGGCCCGAGTATCCAGATCGCCAGCAGGTACCGCGCAATCGAGAACATCAGCCCCCAGGCGATGATGGTGAAGATAAAGGCCGCGCCGAATGCAACAGCGGTTCTGGCGGCGATTGCAGGCATCTTCGAAGTTTTCCAGATCGCTGCTGCGAGCAGAGCAAAACTGGCGAGGTAGCCAAGCTGCAGCCGGGGATCAAAGAAGCCGTCTTCATTTATCATCTCGCCATCGAAGAGAAAAACGAACGGCCGGAAGACCGCGCCGAGCAGCCCGGAGGGCACATAGCGATCATCCCTGAACGGTGTGTCTGGGCCCAACGGGCCTTCGAAGAAGGTGTTCATGAATGGAAAGATCGGGTTCTCGAAGGTCTGGTACATATACCAGGCCCACCAGCCACCTGTGACCAGAATGCCGACAAGCCCGCTCACAGCACAAACCGCCAGAACGTTTATCCGCATGCGCCATCCCGTCACGAGGAGCGGTACGGCCAGGGCGAAAAACAGGACATAGACGCTATTTGTCAGCTTCATCCCGACCAGCGCCCCCATCAGCAAGCTCGCAAGGCCGAACCTTAGAAGGCTGGGCTGGGCCCTGTCGGACGGAATGATCATCACGAGCGCGCCGAGAAACGCGGCAGCGCACACGGCATCATTGCGGACCGATGACAGCAGCCCGAACATGCCCTCAGCCGTGAAACCAGCAAGACTAATCGCCAGAACCGCCATCTGGGACGGGGTCGCATCGGCGCGATGCATAAGACGGCGCGTCAGGGCGTATAGCGCCGGCAGGATCAGCCCCTGAAGCGCGCCAAGCAAAAACCCGACAAGTCTTCCCGGCAACGTGTCGACCAGCAGCCAGACGAAAACCTGCCAAACCGGATTGAGGAAACTGTGCAGCTCTGCTGGCGCCAGATCCTGGCCCATGCGGCCATTCAGGACCGACCAGCCATTGTGCAGATGATAATGAGCGACATCAAAGCTTGCATCGCGCGGCGCCATCATCGAGAAAACGCCGAAACCGACCAGCCACAAGGCCCACCAGCGCCACGAAATCTTATCGGCAGGCTTGTCCAGAAGCGAAGCCCGCGATTGAACCGGAGAGTCTAGTGACATCGTCTCATCATGCACCGATACGCTCCTTTGGCCGTAAGGGCGGTCGCCCCCTGTCCGCCAGACAACAGAGTTTGGTTGATAATCTATTGCCCGAAATGAGGGTCGCATTTGACCCAGACGGAACTGTGGACCTTCAGAAAGCCTTTGGAAGCCCCCGCAAGGAGGTCTGGCTGGAGATCGGTTTTGGAGGCGGCGAGCATGTCAGCGCGCAGGCCAGCAAGCATCCGGACGTCGGCTATCTTGCGAGCGAAGTGTTCATCGAGGGCATTGCCAAATGCCTGTCAGATATCGACGAGATGGCGCTGACCAATGTCCGCATCTGGGATGAGGATGCGCGCATTCTGATCGACGGAATGCCGGACCAGTCGGTCGACCGGCTGTTTATTCTCTTTCCTGATCCATGGCCGAAAAAGCGCCACCAGAAGCGGCGGATTGTTCAGCCGGACTTTCTGGATGCCGTGGCCCGCATCATGAAGCCGGGCGCGCAGCTGAGGTTTGCGACCGATGTCCGCTCCTATGCCGATGAAGCACTGGTCAAATTCATCGCGCACCCAGCCTTCGAGTGGCAGGCGCAGAAAGCCGATGACTGGCGCACCCCACCGGCAGACCATGTCCGCACCCGCTACGAGACCAAGAATCTGGGGGATATCGCCCCGGTATTTTACGACTTTTTACGGCGACCCTCATAGCGATTTTGGGTTGTGCAGACTGAAACGCCGCTTAATCTCCGAGCGAAATAATCGGGGAGATCACCGTGAAACGAATGAGCTTAATTGCGGCGCTGGCATGTATTGCCTTTGGTGTCCCTGCGCAGGCAGCCGATATCAGTGAAGTGATGGTGTCCTATAATCAGGCCATGGCGGACGGCACGCCGCAGGAAAAGATCGTCGCCGCGACAAATCTTGGCAAGGCCGCGCTTGAAAATACTGATCGCGAAGATGCCGGACAGCTCGCCTATGAAGCCGGACAAGCCCTCTGTCAGTATGCCGACTGCGAGGGCGCCGCTCCATTCGCTGAATTCGCGGCAAGCCCGGGCCGAGCGATTGCGCCGCTAAGCGCAGAGGATGTTGAATTGCTTAGCGCCTATTCAGCATGGCGCAGCGCTCCGGACGACAGAAAAACGCGCAAGACGCTCGATGAGGCGTTAAAGGCCAAGGCTGACGGGACCGTATCGATGCTCTCGCTGACCGCCTTCAACAAGCGCTATTTCTCGGATGCCAAGGACGGCGATTGGCGCAAAGCAATTGCGGCCGCCGATGCCGCCGCAGCCCATTTCGCCCCCGTCAAGCAGATGATCGGCAGCCATTGGAGCAATGCGAAGATGTTCGCGCTGACATCCGCGTTCAAAATTGCCCCTGACGATCAGCAGGTCCTCGACATGGCGCAACATCAGGCTGACCTTTCAAAACTATCGGGCGAGCTCAGCGCACAGCCCGAATGGCTCGCAGAGCACTATTTCCAGACAGTGGCATGGCGCAACACGATGATGGCGTACTTCCAGTCCGTCGGTGGCGATAACCGGCTCAATCGACGCTATCACAAGGATCCGGGCCGCCTTAACACCGAGGTCAACGCCATTCTCGAGGCCGATAACGGCATAGCCTCTTCAAGCGCCTCATCGGCGTCGTCGGAAAATCAAACAAAACTTCCGCTCTGTGCCGGTCATATGAGCGAGGTTCCAAGGCTGTATTATAGTGACCCTGAATATGAGGGCGCCAAATACGGGTCGGTGGTTTTCAGAATGTCCCTGGAAGACGGGCGCGTCAGCGACACGACCGTTCTCGCCGCTGTTCCCGCCGGCATTTTTGAGGATCAGGCGGCCGAAACGGCGCTTCAGTGGAAGTGGATCGTCGAGGAAGGCGTGCCTGGAGAAACCTGCACAACCACCAGCAATAATCTCATCATGGTTTTCAGGGCGTCGCTCGACGATTAACAGCTGTCATGAAAGTCTGATTGTGGTCAGGCGAGTTTTCAGGCATACTCCGTAAATCGAATTTGCGGTCGGTCTGAATAACGAGACCCCGTCGGACCGGCGGCCTTTGCTTCACTTCCCCCCGTACTTCGAGACCCTTCGTGACCACCCGCACAGTGTGGGATGGCACGGGGAGAAGACTGGAGTAGCCAATATGGCAACCGGAAAAGTAAAATGGTTCAACGACCAAAAAGGCTATGGCTTCATCAAGCCGGACGCCGGTGGCACGGACATCTTCGTGCACATCTCTGCGGTTGAACGCTCAGGCATGCGCACCCTCGCAGAAGATGCGCCGATCCAATATGAGCTTCAGACCGACGAACGCCGTGGCAAGACCTCGGCCGTGGACCTGAAACTTCTCTAGGCTTGATGCTTTGGCCCTTGGGCCTCAGCGACAGGTTACGAAACGGCGGGTTCGCAAGAGCCCGCCGTTTTTGTTTTCGCCCAGATCGCCTGCTGATGCAGGCCTATGGACAAAACCGGCCTTCATGGCTACATAGCCAGCAAGTCGAAAAATATCGGCGGCGGGTCCGGAAACGGGTCCGCCGCTTTCTTTTGTCCCGGAGACATTTAGCCGTGATTGCCCTGACACAGCAGGAAAAAACCATTCTCTCCCTGATCGAGCCCGTCGCAGACGATCTCGGCATGGAGATTGTGCGCGTGCGTATCATGGGCGGACATCGGCCATTGCTTCAGATCATGGCGGAGAAGGCAGGCGGCGCCCCGACAGATGTCGAGGATTGCGCAAACCTGTCACACGGCATTTCGCCGGTCCTGGAAGCAGCAGACCCGATCTCCGATCCGTACCGTCTCGAAGTCTCGACACCGGGCATTGACCGCCCCCTCACCCGCACCGGCGATTTCGGCCGTTGGGTCGGCCACCTCGCCAAGGTCGAGCTGGCCATGCCGATCAATGGTCGGCGCCGGTTCCAGGGCGTGATACAACGTGAAGACGATAATGGCGTCGCCATCGAGCTCGACGACGAAAGCGAGCTGGTGGCGCAGGTGCACGAGATGTCCAAGGCGAGCCTGGTGCTCACCGATGAGCTGATCGACGCCGCCAAGGCCGCTGGTGGCCTGCCACCCCAGCCAGACGATGAGAATTTCACCGGTCTCGAAGTTGACGAGAGCGATGACGAAGACACTGACGACAATAATGAAGAAGAAAGTGGAGCAGACAGATGAGTACAGTCGGCGTATCAGCCAACCGGCTCGAAATCCTGCAGATTGCCAAGGCGGTCGCTGAAGAAAAAGCGATTGACCGCTCGATCGTGATCGAGGCGATGCAGGAAGCAATCGAGAAAGCTGCCAAATCCCGCTACGGTCAGGAGCACGACATCCGTGCCCGCATCGACGGTGACACTGGCGAACAGACCCTCTGGCGCGTCCAGACCGTCGTTGCCGATGATGAGCTCGAAGATCCTGCCCAGCAGCTCTCGCTCACCGACGCCAAGAAGATCGACCCTACGCTCGAGATTGGCGGCGAGATCACTGAAGAGCTTCCACCCTTCGACTTTGGCCGCGTGGCTGCACAGACCGCCAAGCAGGTCATCATGCAGAAGGTACGCGACGCAGAGCGTGAGCGTCAGTACGGCGAGTACAAGGACCGCGTCGGTGAGATCATCAACGGCATCGTCAAGCGCGTCGAATATGGCCACGTCATCGTGGACCTTGGCCGCGCGGAAGGCATTATCCGCCGCAATGACGGTATCCCGCGCGAGAACTTCCAGCCGAATGACCGCGTGCGTGCCTATCTCTACAAGGTCTCCCGCGAGACCAAAGGCCCGCAAATCTTCCTGTCGCGCGCCCATCCTGACTTCATGGTCAAGCTGTTCGCCCAGGAAGTGCCGGAAGTCTATGACGGCGTCATCGAGATCCGCGCCTGTGCCCGCGATGCAGGCTCACGTGCCAAGATCGGCGTGATTTCCAATGACAGCTCGATCGATCCGGTCGGCGCCTGTGTTGGTATGCGCGGTGCCCGTGTTCAGGCCGTCGTTGGCGAGCTGTCGGGCGAGAAGATCGACATCATTCCATGGAATTACGACGCCGCGACCTTCATCGTGAACGCCCTGCAGCCGGCCGAAGTGTCGAAAGTGGTGCTCGATGAAGACGAGCAGCGCGTTGAAGTTGTCGTTGCCGATGACCAGTTCCCGCTGGCCATTGGCCGCCGCGGTCAGAACGTGCGTCTCGCCTCCCAGCTGACCGGCTGGCAGATCGACCTGGTCACCGAGAGCGCCGATTCCGAGCGTTACCAGCGTGACTTCCAGATGCGCACTGAGCTCTTCATGAAAGCGCTCGATGCCGACGAAACGCTGGCGCAGCTGCTGGCTTCGGAAGGCTTTGAGACGGTTGAGGAAATCGCCTACGTCGCACCGGAAGACTTCATCACGATTGACGGCTTCGACCTCGAAGTTGCCAACGAGATCCAGGAACGCGCCCGCGAATACCTTGAGAAGCTCGCCGCCGAGCAGGATGCCCGCCGCAAGGAGCTGGGTGTCGAGGACGAGATGATGGAGCTGGATGGCATGACGACCGGTTTCGCCGTCAAGTTTGGCGAGAACGACGTCAAAACCGTCGAAGACATTGCAGGTCTGGTCCCAGACGACATCACCGGCTGGCGTGAGCCAGGCCCTGATGGCAAGCCTGTCTTCCAGGACGGCATCCTGAAAAAGGGTGAGATGCGCAAGGATGAGGCCCAACTCTTCATCATGAAGGCCCGCGTCGCCGCTGGATGGGTCGAGCCGGAAGCGCTCGCTCAGCTTGAAGCCGATATGGCCGCTCAGGCAGAAGACGATGCAGCCGACCTCACCGCTGAAGAACGTGCGCTTCTGGCGCTCGGCGAAATTGGCAAGGTCACCGAAGAGTCGACCGAACTGGCCGAAGAAGAGCTTATCTTTGACCTTGATGCGCTTGCCGCTGAAGAGGTTCAGCCAGAGGACGGCGATGATGCCGACCAAAAAGAATGAGCCGAAAAGGCGCCTGAAGGCGTCAGATGACAAGGACACTGGCGGCCCGAGCCGCCAGTGCGCCGTCTCGCGTGAAAGCCTGCCTCAGGACAGGCTGATCCGCTTTGTCCGCTCGCCTGATGGCGAAGCTATTCCCGATATCGCCGGAAAACTCCCCGGACGTGGGGCATGGGTGACAGCCGACAGGGCAAGCATCGACGCGGCGATAAAGGGCGGCGTTCTCTCCCGTGCGTTCAAGCAGAAAACCGCCATCCGCGATGACACGACCGAGCTGATCGAACAGCAATTGTTGCAACGGTGCATCGGTGCATTGGGCATGGCGCGCAAGGCAGGTGATGTAGTCATTGGATTCGACCAGGTTCGTGCCTATCTTAGAAAGCAAGAGCCCGGCATCCTCCTTGAAGCGAGCGATGGCAGTGAAGATGGCCGTAACAAGGTTCATTTTCTCGCAAAGGCGATGTATGACACGCCTAGAACGGCAGGCGCTCTGACGTCTGCTGAATTGGGCATGGCCTTTGGACGCCCGCATGTGATACATGCGCTGCTTCAGAAGGGTTCGCTGTCGAAAGCTTTCGACGCCGCGTATCAGCGGCTTGTCGGGTTTCGATCAGCACCGGAGCGAGACTGGTTCTCTGGTCTGGATAGGTAAGACATTACGGCAGGGGACAGGCCTCTGCCGATAAAACACGTAGGTATATGGAGTCGCATGAGCGATACGAAAGACAACGACAATAATGGTGGACGTAAGCCCCTGACGGTCTCGCGCGGAAGCGGGACGGTCAAGCAGAGCTTCAGCCATGGCCGCTCCAAGCAGGTCATCGTCCAGACGAAGAAGCGTAAAATCGTCGGTCCGGGCTCAGGCCCATCCACCGGCGGGTCGAAAGGCCCTGCTTCCAAGTCTTCAGGCGGTGCCGCCAGCAGCCAGTCGTCAAAGCTTGCCGAAGCCGCGAAAAAACTTGGCATCACGGAACAGGAACTGATTGCGCGCCAGAAAGTGCTGCTGCAACGCCGTGACGCCGAGCAGAAGCGCGAAGTCGAGACCAAGCGTCAGGAAGCGGCACGTGAGCGTCTGCTGTCTGAACAGGAACGTAAGGTCCAGGAAGACAAGGAACGCGTCGAAGCCGAAGCCCGCCGCAAGGCTGAGGAAGAAGAACGCAAGGCCCGCGAAGCTGCCGAAGCGGCCAAGAAAGCTGCTGCTCCAGCCCGCGAAGAACGCACTGGTGGGCGCGCGCCTGCCGATGCAGCTGCCGCGTCTCCGGACATGCCGCCGCCAGAACCGGCGCAGGGTCGCAGCAAGAAATCCCGCAAGGGCGGTGGAGACCGCGACTTCTCCGATGGCAACGCAAACCGCTCACGCGGAGACTCCAAGCGTCGCCGCGGGAAGCTCACGATTGCCAGCGCACTTGGCGATGATGGTGATCGTCAGCGGTCACTGGCATCGGTTCGCCGCGCCCGTGAGCGTGAGCGTGAACGCCGTCAGGGCGGTGAGCAGCAGGAGAAAGTCTCCCGCGAAGTCACCTTGCCAGAGACGATTACGCTGCAGGATCTTGCGCAACGCATGAATGAGCGCGTCGCAGACGTCGTGAAATACATGATGCGTCAGGGCGAGATGATGCGGGCAAACGACATCGTCGATGCCGATACCGCAGAACTGATCGCTGAAGAGTTTGGCCACACCGTCAAGCGCGTCCTTGAATCCGACGTTGAGATCGGTCTTGAAGGCGATACCGATGACGAAAAAGACCTGAAGCCACGTGCTCCGGTCGTCACGATCATGGGCCATGTCGACCACGGCAAGACGTCCCTTCTGGACGCCCTGCGCGAAACCGATGTGGTTGCCGGCGAAGCTGGCGGTATTACCCAGCATATCGGCGCCTATCAGGTTCAGCTGAAATCCGGTGAGAAGATCACCTTCCTCGATACGCCAGGCCACGCGGCATTCTCCGCCATGCGGGCTCGCGGTGCGACCGTCACAGATGTTGTCATCCTCGTTGTGGCTGCAGATGACGGCGTGATGCCGCAGACGATCGAGGCGATCAAACACGCCAAGGCGGCTGAAGTGCCGATCATTGTTGCCGTCAACAAATGCGACAAACCAGATGCCAAGCCGGATAATGTCCTGACAGAGCTTCTGCAACATGACATCCAGGTCGAGGCGATGGGCGGTGACGTTCAGGCCATCAAGGTGTCCGCGCTTGAAAAAACTGGTCTTGATGAACTGACCGAGGCGATTTCGCTTCAGGCAGAAATTCTCGAACTGAAAGCCAACCCTGACCGCGACGCTGATGGTATCGTGATCGAGTCCCAGCTCGACAAGGGCCGCGGCCCGGTCGCAACGGTGCTCATCAATCGCGGTACGCTGAAGCGCGGCGAAATCGTCGTGGCTGGCAAGCAGTGGGGCAAGGTCCGTGCGCTCATCAATGAACGCAACCAGCAACTGAAGGATGCCGGCCCGGCCGTTCCAGTCGAGATTCTTGGTCTCGATGGGGCGCCAGACCCAGGTGACATGTTCAACGTTGTCGATAGTGAAGCTCGCGCCCGTGAGATCACTGAATATCGCCAGCGCATGGAGCGTCAGAAGCAGGGCGTGGCCTCAAGCCGTGCCTCGCTGGAATCGCTGATGAACAACCTCAAGGATGGCACGCAGGCGTCCGAGCTTCCGCTCGTCGTCAAGGCCGACGTCCAGGGGTCTGTCGAAGCGATCACCCATTCGCTCGCCAACATCTCAACCGACGAAGTTCGGGCGAATGTTATCTATGGCGCAGCCGGTGGTATCTCCGAAAGCGACATTCTGCTCGCCAAATCGTCCGGTGCCCCGGTCTTCGCGTTCAACGTGCGGGCTAACAAGCAGGCGCGCGAACTGGCCGAGAAGGAAGGCGTGGAGATCCGCTACTATTCGGTGATCTACAATCTCATCGACGACGTGAAAGACACATTGTCCGGCATGCTGTCGCCAGAGAAGCGCGAGAACTTCATCGGTTACGCCGATATTCTGGAAGTCTTCAACATCACCAAGGTCGGCAAGGTTGCCGGCTGTAAGGTCAGCGAAGGCGTCGTCAAACGCGGCTGCGGTGTCCGTCTGCTTCGCGACGATGTCGTGATCCACGAAGGCAAGCTGAAGACCCTCAAGCGCTTCAAGGACGAAGTGCCTGAAGTCAGCTCCGGCATGGAGTGTGGTATGGCCTTCGAGAAGTATGAAGACATCCGCGAAGGCGACAAGATCGAGTGTTTCGAGGTCCAGATGATCGAGCGTACGCTCGACTAGGCAAGATCCGGCCTCGAAGCCTTTACTTTATAAGATGTGAGAAAGCCGGGAGATTTCCCGGCTTTTTCCATGTCTGGTTAAGCTTGTCGTGCGACGGTGGACAGATCATGCCTCAACCTTCTTTCGCCTCACCCGCCAACGAAAACGAAGCGCCTTCAGCGGCGCCTTCCATGCACATTGGCGGCCGTTTCTCCGACAAGGACATGAAGCGCCTCGTCGGCAAGACACGTACATCCAATATTGGGCCGACCGCACTTTACTATGCAGGTGTCACAGCTCCGATCATTTCTGCGGGGATGGCGCTTGTCTCCCGCAAGATGATCGACGGCGCGGGTCTCTCGGAATACTGGATCGTGATGATCTCCTCGATCCTGGCGGCAATGGCCGGGGTGTGCTGGTATCTGATCTTCCTGCGCTGGTCTTATCGACACCATCATGGCCGCGGGGATGAGCTTGATGCTGAAACAGTCATTGACCTTAACGACCGGGGTGTCCACATCCGCAGAGGCGCGGTGGAGACACGTGTCGGATGGTCCGCTGTCCGCACGGTTCAGGAAACCCGCCGCGACACGCTGATCACGTTCGAGGGAGCAGATCCTCTGCTTATCCCGAATAAGTGGTTCGGTAAGGACAAGGCTGCGGCCGGGCGTTTCAGGGCGCGGCTGAAGGAAGGATGCAGCAATGGCGCGAAGAGCCAAGAGATCAGACCCGGGCGGTCATGAGCCCAGCCAACGCCAGCTAAGGGCAGGCGAGCTGGTCCGTCATGCATTGACGGATATCATGGCGCGCGAGGAATTTCGTGACCCTGCCTTGCAGGGCGTGAATGTCACAATCGGCGAAGTTCGCACCTCGCCGGACCTTCGTCATGCGCATGTCTTCTGCTCCCCTCTGGGCGTGACGGATGAGGCCGCGCAGGACGAGCTTGCAAAGGCCCTGAACCGCGCATCTGCCTATATCCGCGGCCGTCTCGGCAAGCAGATCGAGATGAAGTTCACCCCGCAACTGCATTTCATCGCCGACCATTCCTATGATGAAGGCGCGTATATGGACTCGCTGTTCAACCGCCCGGAAGTGAAACGCGACCTCGACTAGCACGTCATACATCGCTCAGCGATCTCGCAAACTCAGACCCTCAAAACGGTGTCGTGCCAGTGTCGTAGCGGTGTCGTAGCAGTGTTTTTCTGGTTCCCCGGAAAAGCGGAGCAGGCCAGCTCAACACCGGCCCGCTCATCACTCCCCGCTTATTCGTCACCATCGAGATTTCGACGGCTCGCGCGACGAATTGTGCGTCGCCCCACCCAAGTATGGGCAGCCCCCGCCGCAAGCATCAAGGCCGGAAGGTGATCGAACCGCCTCGTCCCCCAGGGCGGTCCGAACGGCATTTGGTGCCTGCGACCCATCTATATTTGTTCGAAAACAATATATGTTATTGTACAAATACGACATTCTGCGCCAGTGTCCGCTGAAGGACAGAAAACAGGGGTCATCAGAAGCCCACGTTTAGAGAGCGCCGCACCATGCAATTTGAGTACTTTCGCCCTGACGCGACTGTACGCGACCTCATCGGCAGCTATTACCGGACGACGGTAACGGACCATCTGGTCGACGTCATGCGCGCCGAGATTGCCAATATCCGCTTCATTCTGAGCGGCGGCGTGACATCTGACATTGGCGGCACGCCAGTCTTTTATGGGCCGGGAAGCGCCATTCTTTGTGGGCCGACCTTCAAATGGAGCCGTGTCGAGTTCCAGCCGAACACTATCCTCATCGGCGCAGCCATCACTCCGCTTGGCTGGGCCCGCATGTTCGATATTCCAGCAAATGACCTCGCCGATAATATCCGCCCCCTGAAGGACTGCATTCCCGAAGCCCTGCACGCCCATTTGGATGCGGTATTCGACAGCGCCAATGATGGAAAACGGGTCCAGATGGCCGATGAGCTTTTCGCTGCGCTCGACCACCCGCACAAAAAGATCAATCAGGACTTTCTCGACAAGGTGACCGCCTGGATCACCGATCCTGAGCCGAACGAGCTCGAAGACCTGATGGCCTCAGTCAACCTGTCACCGCGACAGGTCGAGCGGCTGAGCAAGCAGTATTTCGGTTCGGCGCCGAAGAAACTGCACCGCAAATTCCGCGCCCTGCACTCTGCCAACCGGCTCACCTGGCAAGAGCTGACCGACTGGCGCGATGTCGCCACCACCGCCTATTTTGACCAGTCACACTTCATCCGCGAGTTTCGCCTGTTCAATGGCCGCACACCGAGCGAGTTCATCAATGGCGCACACCTGCTCGTCCGCCACACCCTGACCGAACGCCGCCAGATCGAGCATCATTCGCCCTACAGTCTTGTGGGTTAGGGATTTTCCAAGCCCAGCGCCGGTCAGGCAAACAGCTTCATGATGAACCAGGCGACCCATGCGAGGCCGGCGGCAACAATCGCACCCAGCAAGCTCGCCCCCAGCTTGATCAGAAGTGCCGTCTCAGCATCGGTCAGGATCGTCCAGACAACCCACGCCCCCAAAGCAGCTGCCGCGATCAGGATGATGGTTTGGAAGAGCCCAAAGGCGCGGTCCCAAGCCTTCGATATGCGTTCAAGCAGCCTGAGAAACTGATCCATCCACCCTCACCCGCCGTTTCGTGGCAATTGGTTCGGACCAGAGCCTATGTGCTGGGCGTTGAGGTGAAGTTTCTGGGAAGGGGTGATTTCGTAGGTTTCACGGAAGAGACGATATGAAGCGCTTTTCCTCTTCCGGCTGCGGGAGACGGGTCAGGGGAGAGGGCGATCAAGTTTGTAGTGTCTGGTGAGAGTGTTCGCCGCACAAACCCGTGAACGAATGATTTGACTTAGCGCCTTAGTGCGCAAGCGATCTGGCATATCGAAAATCTACCAAAAATTTCATCCTAATCGTTTCGGTACTGTATCAAACAAGCGAATCCGGCCATATTCTACGTTTAAAAGAAGGAGTTTAGCGTTCTCTCAATTCACCGCCTCCGCAAAGCGCCACTTCGAACAGGTAAACTCGAAGGTTGAAAAGCTGGTCTCTACAGGGACAGTCAGTCATTCTTCGAAGGCCTTGATATTCCTATTTTTGGCATCGAAATTTCGCCTCGACGAGCATTCGATCCATGACACGCTTACAGATGGTGGAAATGATCTTGGCGTGGATGCAATCTACATAAACAGGCTTGCTGAACAGCCAGAAATCCACGTCATCCAGTCGAAGCATCATACTAGTGAGCGTAAAGCAGCAAACCCGTTTAAAGCTTCAGACCTGAAAAAATTTAGAGATTTTCTGCGAGTACTTAAGGATAGAGAGGCGGATTTAGAGAAGCTATCCAACCCTGTTCTGCAAGAAAAAATCCTTGAGATACGAGAACTCCTTCAACACCATTTTCCACTACTGAAAGTGTGGTGCATCAGCAATGGCAATCGCTGTGTGCCGCATGAATACGAGTTGTTTGAGAATGAAATCGCCAAGTTTGACGCTCAGCTGGAAGAATTCCACCTGAGTGAATTTTACAACTTTTGTATCCTCGCACGAAGCAAGAGAACGGATCATGCGTTTCACGCTCGCGGAGGCGAAGTAGTTGAGTTTAGCAGCGGGGCAGTCAAAGGGGTGCTTGGTCTTATTTCTGCCGAGCAACTATTTAATCTTATCCTAGATATTACAGACCCAACGTCACTGGACTACGGAATTTTTGATCTAAATATTCGCGGCTTTCTAGGTTCCGACAATCAGATCAATAAGCAAATTTACAGATCGGCGGTTTCCGAACAAAACTCCAGATTTTGGTGCCTGAACAATGGTATCACTATGACCTGTTCAAGATTTGAACTGAGGCGCCTTGCGGAAACGCCAAAAGTGGGGGCAAAAAATCTCTGTATCGTGAACGGCGCGCAAACTTGTGGAGCAATATTTCAGGCTATAAACGATTTTTCCCTTGAATGGTCTAGATTCAAAGACTTAGCCGTGAGCTTCCGGCTTTATGAAACTCTAGATCCGCAATTTGTCGAAGACATCGCAATTAGCAGCAATAGCCAAAACCGCGTCAACTCCAGAGACTTAAAAGCCAACCATTCACACCAGTTAGCGCTAGAAGAAGAACTAGAAAAGCGCGGCATTAGGTATCTGAGAAAACGAGGCATTACTGAAGACTACTCTAACTTTGTGGACACCGAAGGGGAGGACATTTTTTCAAATACTTCGATTGATGCCCTCAAGGTTGGCCAGATTTGGCTTTCATATTCATTGAAGCAGCCAGAGAGGGCTAAACGAGATTCCGATGCGATTTTTGAATCTCTGTACGAGCCAATTTTTGGATCGATAGAAATCACCGAACTTCAATTTGCTATCCAACTCTATTGGATAATCATGTATCGCCGCGCGGTGGTCGAGGACGAAATTAGGATACGAGGTAGTCGCGCAGTTGGTCGGGACTTCATTACATATGGGGTCTTTCACGTTCTTTACGCTTGTCGCCTAATTGTGCTTCGGGACAGCAAAAAGAGACTGAACAAAGACGCGCTAGTAGACGAGGCAATAGAGCTTGTTGACAACGTGGTTCGTGAAGCTGGGAACCCTGCTTACTATACTTTTTTTCGGCGTCCACGTACTGCGGAGTTGATTGAGGATTACGGTAAAACCCCAACGCTTTTCGATTATCTAGATTAGCCTATTCCACCGGCCGTTCGCTATCCAATAGGTCGTTCTCGCCGGTCTGGGCGCGTTCTTCGTCGACTTTTTCGGCGATGTGATCGTCGGGCCGGACGTCGAGGACATCTTTTTCGCTGGCGGCGGCGCCAGCCGGGGCAGCGGCTTTCGGCTTGGGCGGTTCGGTCGGGGCTGGCGCCTCGGAGGCCCCTTCTGTCACCGTCGCATCGCCTGACAGCGCTTTCGGCAAGCCATCGATGCGCAGGCGATAGATCGGCTCTGGCAGGGTGAAGCCGGCTTCCTCGACCGCATCTTTCGCCGCGCGGATGGCGAGGCTTCTGGCCTTGCCGAAGTTTGATTGGGACTGGTCCACCCAGCCCATGAAACGGATCACGATATTGCTGTCGCCCACCGTGCGGATAATGGCTTCGGGCTTTGGTTCATCGAGCACGAAGTCGAGCGTCGACATGGCGGCGATCCCGGTGGCCATTGCGGCGACTGGATCATCCTCAGCGTCGACGCCAAGCTCAAACTCGAAGCGGCGCTCAGGGTTACGGGTGTAGTTGAGGATGACCGCCTTGAAGACCGACGAGTTTGGCACACGAAGATGATTACCATCGAGCGTCATCAGGATGGTGGCGCGCGAGGTGAGGCGCACGACGCGGCCTTCATGATCGTCGATCAGCACATGGTCATTCGCGCGAAAGGGCTGACGCAAGCTGAGCATGATGGAGGCGATATAGTTCTCGACCGTGTCGCGAACGGCAAAGCCGATGGCAAGGCCGATCACGCCTGCGCCGCCAAGAATGGCGCCCATCAGCGCGGTGGCACCGATAAGGTTTAGCGCGACAACCAGGCCGAGCACGATCGCGATAAACCGGATCGCCTGCGCCAGAATTTCAGCAAGGAACGGGTTCGGCGTCAGACGCCGCCAGAGGCCTTTCCAGCTCGCCAGCAAATGGCCGAGAACAGCGATGATAAGGAAGATAATGATGGCAAGGCCCACCAGAGGCAGCGCCTGCCAGCCGCGCTCCAGGCTTTGCTGCAAATTCGAGATCGCCGGGGAAATCGAACGGCCGACAGAAAGGTCTCGCTCAAGGCCGTCCTCAACGGTCACGACGCCCTGAAAACGGCTCGCAATAGAGACCGCCCGGTTCGCATCCGCCTGACTTGCGACCATGCCGGACAGTGAGACGACGCCCTCATTCACCTCAACTTCGATGTCTGAAAGCCCGCCAATCTCGGCGAAGATGGCCGAGATGCGGGCATCAATGGCGCTATCATCTACCGCCTGCACCTCAATCGGGTCGGACGGTGTCGTCGCATCCTGCGCCGAAGCAGGCGCGAGCAGACAACAGGCGAGCAGCGCGAACGCCAGAATTCGATATTTTTTGATCATCCAGACACCTAACTTCGCAAGAGGCAGGGAGGTTCCCATATGACAGGCTTGCGTGCGGCCCGCCAGTGGCCCTAGAGAGCGACTATGGTTTCATTTCTGACCCTTCTCGCGCTCGCCTTCGGCCTCTCAGTCGATGCCTTTGCCGCCGCCCTCGGCAAGGGTGCTGGTGCGCGTCATACGACCTTCACGGGCGCCCTGCGCATCGGGTTTGTCTTTGGCGGAATGGAAGCGGCCATGCCGCTGATCGGCTTTGTCATCGGGCTGGCTCTGGCCGGACTTGTCGCCAACGTCGATCACTGGATTGCCTTTGTCCTTCTTGGCGGTGTTGGCCTCCACATGATCTGGGAAGCGTTCACCGGTCGCCATGATGATGTTGAAGAGCTTGCCGAGGAAACCGCCAATGGGCCGATCCGCGGGCCGCGCTGGATCCATCTGTCGCTCGCGGCGCTCGCGACCAGCATTGATGCCACGGTGGTGGGGGTCAGCCTTGCCATGATGGATGCCAATATCTGGCTCGCCTGTCTCATCATTCTGGTCGTGACCACGACGCTCTGCACGATTGGCGTGCTGATCGGGCGCCACGCCGGCCGCTGGCTGGGACACTGGGCCGAGGTGGCCGGCGGTGTCGTGCTGATCGCCATTGGCGGTTACATTCTGCTCGATCATCTCAGCAAGGGCATCTGACACCGCCCCTGCCCGGTTGACGGAGGTCCATTGCGCCTCTAGCCCGTGGCCCGAAGTTCAAATCGATCCACTACCCGACCCGGCCAGCGTCCGATCCGCTGAAGCCCGGCCAAATGGAGACACCTCGTGGGACGCAATCGCAAGAAAAAGGGCCTGCCGGTTCATGGCTGGCTGAATGTCGACAAGCCGGTCGACATCACCTCGACGCAGGTCGTCGGCATTCTCAAACGCCTCTTCAATGCGCAGAAATGCGGCCATGGCGGCACGCTCGACCCGCTGGCCGATGGCATCCTGCCTATTGCCTTCGGGGAGGCGACCAAGACCGTCCAGTGGGCGATGGACGCCGACAAGGAATATGTCTTCACGATTGAGTGGGGCCGCTCAACCGCCACGCTGGACGCCGAAGGCGACGTCGTGGCAACGTCCGATACACGCCCGTCTGCGGAAGATATTGAGGCTGCGCTGGAAAAGTTCGAAGGCGAGATTGACCAGATCCCGCCGAAATATTCGGCCATCAAGGTCGATGGTGAGCGCGCCTATGATCTTGCCCGTGACGGCGAGGAGTTCGAGATCCCGTCGCGCACGGTGGTTGTCCATGAAGCGCGCCTCATTGAGGTGCCTGATGAAGACCATGCGGTGATCCATGTCCGCTCAGGCAAGGGCTTCTATGTGCGGGCCCTGGCGCGTGATCTTGCCGGCGCG
Organism: Henriciella litoralis; assembly: GCF_002088935.1. Taxonomy (NCBI): domain Bacteria; kingdom Pseudomonadati; phylum Pseudomonadota; class Alphaproteobacteria; order Hyphomonadales; family Hyphomonadaceae; genus Henriciella; species Henriciella litoralis. The sequence continues at coordinate 2,473,669 of NZ_NCSS01000006.1, read as the reverse complement.
CTTGGCTGCGATGGCCACGTCTCGCAGCTGCGGCGCATCCGCGTCGGTGTCATGCATGAGGGCGCGGCTGTGAAGCTTGCCGACCTCGAAGCCATGGAGAGCCGCGACGACCTTCTCAAGACGCTCGCGCCAATTGAGCAGGTGCTTGATGATGTCCCTGACGTCGAAATCACCGCGCAGGACGCCGCCGATATCCGGCTCGGCCGCGACGTGATGCTGATGCCGCATGTGGTTGAGCGCTGGCGCACGGAAAAGTCGCCCGATCCGGACGACCGGCTGACGCTCGCCATGTATGGCGACGAGGCGGTTGCGATGGGCGAAGTGCGCGCCGGGCGGTTTCAGCCGATGCGCGTCTTCCAGATGGGCTAACGCGATCTAGTCGCAGCTGCCATAGTCGTCTGGATTCCAGGCCCCCGTTTCAAGCGTGTAGCTTGCCGGCAGGTAAAGATAACCGACACCCTCAGTGTCACCGGGCTCGATCCTGTGGACGCCGTCGAAACTGTGACCGCTCGTATTAGACCCCGCGCCGAGCGTCAGCCCGACACAGACCGGAAAAGCATTGTTATTGGTGGCGTAGAAGTTCCAGAAACGGTCGCCCTCAAAACCCTCTTCCAGATCGCCATAGACATAGATGCCCTGCTCATTGCTGATCGTCTGGCGCTCGAGCAGGATCGGCTCGTACATGCTTTCGCACGCACCGAGGATGAAAGTGGCGGCCAGTGCCGCAAATAGTCTGGACTTCAAGCAACACCTCCTGATTGGAACTATAGCGCTAGCACCAGTGCAGAGAGTTGCCAATCTGGATTTAGAGACTGTTTCCTGGCCCGGCTTTGCGGGCGAGATAGACGCTCTGGGTGAACGGTTTACCGTCCTGTAGCGGGTTCTTGAACGTGACAGGCTCGGACCAGGCGGCTTCAAACACCTCTGCCATGCGTGCGGTAAAGTCTGCATCTCCGACAGCGTCCGACCAGAGCCCCATCACACCGCCAGGCTTGAGATGGCGGGCGAGTTTGCGCATGCCCTCAACGCTGTAAAAGCTGCCGCTGCGCTCATTCAGCAGCCAGTCCGGCGTGTGGTCGATGTCAATGAGGATCGCGTCCTTTGGCGCGCCAAACCCTTCATCAGAGGCCGCCAGTTCAAAAAAGTCCGCTTCACGCAAGCTGCAGCGCGGATCGCTGGTGAGCGGCGGGTCAAGCGGGACGAGATGCGCGCGGTGCCACTCGATCACTGGGGCGAGAAACTCAACCACGGTCAGCTTGCCGACACTCTTATACTCAAGCGCCGCCGCCGCCGTATAGCCAAGGCCAAGGCCGCCAACGACGATATCCCATCCATCTGCCGGGGGCTTGCCTGCCATCTCCAGGGCCTCGATGCCGAGCCTCGCAAGCGCGATTTCAGAGGCGGTGAAAAGGCTCGACATAAGATGCTCATCGCCGAGCAAAACCTCATGCACATCGATACCGAGCGACAGAATATGACGACGACGCAGGCTAATCGCGCCAATGGGCGTCACCTGATAGTCGAGTTCTTCAAAGAGACGGCTCATCGCGCGCGCCCATCGAAACAATTGTTGCGGGGGATCCTGCGACTATTTTGGCACGCTCAGCGCCTTGAGCGCTGCGCACGCAGGATCATCACACTCCGAACTGATCAGGCGCGCATAATGGGCCGCACCTGACAGTGAGAGGTGATGCTTGTCATAATAGTAGATGGCATTCTCCGCCTCGGACGCAATTGGACAGCGGCCTTCAGAACAAAGCATCTCTATTTTCTTGAGCGGCAAACAACCGTTGCTCTCTGCAATTTCAAAGAAGCGCTTATTAAACTCGAGGGTCTTGTCATAGTTTAACGGCTCGACAGGGTCGACCGATGCGCGCTTGTCTGAAAGCTCCACAAGTCTGGGCACAGGCTGATCAAACGTCGCGCCTTCTCCAATGCAGACAAGCTTCGCGTCGGTTTTCGAACGGGCAAACTGAAGCGTATCCCCGAAATATTCCATTGACCAAGGTTCCCACCGGGCATGGAAAACCAGAATGTCGGCATCAGCGGCCAGCTGGCTTTCGAGCACAGTCGGAACGTGCTTTTCACACGCTTCGATATCTTTACGCGTTACCGTCTTGTTGCCCTCTTTGTATTCTCCCGTACGAGGACCAATGATTGGCTGGCACCACTGATTGATCCATTCGTGTCGAACATTGAAATCGCCCATGAAGCTCAGCACATTTGCGAAGTCCTTGCCGTGGCTGTCGCCAATCACCAAGACAGTGGGCTTGCCGGGGTCCAGCGCCCGCTTATTCAACGACTCCCGGTGTTGGTTTGATTCTGACCGAAGATACTTGCGGTCGGTTATAAGTACCGGTGCGCGTACAGGTGCACTGCCGAGCTGACCTGATTGAGCCGACATCGTTTCAACGGCGATCATCTGGCCCTGCCAGCCATTTGTAGCCCAGATGTTCGCCGACAGATAGAGAACGCCAATGCTGGCAAATGCGCCGAGCACAATGCGCCCCCCGCCCCGGCCAGAATTGGTCCAGATACCTTCCCGGCGAAACGGGGTTTCTATGGTAAAATACATGAGATAGCCTAGGATCAGGCCACCCGCCAGCAAGCCAATCTGATGCAGAGGCTCCAGAGTTTCCGAATAGGCCGATTTGAAGAACACAATCGGTGCCCAGTGCGCAAGATAGAGGGAATAGGATGCATTCCCCACTGATGTAGTAATCGGATTCTTGAGGATGACGCCCGTCTTTGCGTCCGGGGTCATCAGGCAAAGCATGCACCCGAGCGTCGGCACCAGCGAAATAATGCCGGGCATACGCGTTACTTCATCAAACACGATGATCGAACCGAGCATCAGGGACAGGCCGACAATGAACCCGACTTCCTGAACGATCTGATTTTTAAACCTCCAGCCATAGACCGACAGCAGCGCGCCGCCGCCGAACTCGAATACGCGAAATGGCGTCAGGAAGAAAACGGCCGCAGGGTCTTTACCGTAAAACCATTCAGCAGCACCAACCGAAGCCGCCGTTAACAACAATATGGTCGCCAACACGGCCGCGCGCTTTCCTATGGCAAACGCAAGCACGATGATGGCTGGCCAGAGAAGATAAAATTGCTCTTCAACCGATAGCGACCAGAAATGCAGGAAGGGCTTCATGTAGGCTTCCGCATCGAAATAGCCGGCATCGAGCCAAAACACGATATTTGAAGTGAACAGAAGCGCGTGTAAGCCCGTTCGGCCTGTTTCTGCGAAATCGGAACCGCCAAAAAAGAAATAGGCTGCGATTAGCGTAACCAGAATGGTGAACACGCTCGCAGGCATCAAGCGCCGAAGGCGTCGGACGTAGAAATTGGTAAAATTGAAGTCGCCGCTTTCGCGTTCGTTCAGGATGATACCGGTGATCAGAAAGCCCGAAATGACGAAGAAAATATCAACGCCCAGAAAACCACCCTGAAACACACTTACGTCAATATGGAACAGAATGACCGAGATGACGGCGAGGGCCCGAAGCCCCTGAATATCCTGGCGAAACTTCATTTCCACCCCTTTGCATCGCGCGCTGGTCCGTGCGAACCAGATGCCGTGCGCCCAATTACCTCAATAAACCGCTACAACGGTTACGTAACCGCGTCGAGTACTGCCTCTGACGAAGGCTTAGAAAATTCGGCACGCCTCTAATTTGGGCTGGTTGCCGGGCGGGTCGCTCTCCTCACCTTGCAGGTGCGCAAAAGCAAAGAAGAAAGGGCGACCCTAGAGCCGCCCTTCGAATTGGTAAGATGACGATCCTAGTATCGGCAGTGGCAGATCGGGTCTACATTCCCGTCCGGCAGCCTTCCGCGCCTGGAGCACGCCGAAACGCTCTGCCTGCCACCTAGGCCGACCGCACCCCGCCCCTTCCCTTTCAGGGCATTCTGTGCCATGTGCGCGCCTTGAGGCGAGCTTTCCGGGCTCTCCGCTGGCTGGACGACATCCTGGCTGGCATCCCGGGCACTCTCCCCAAAGGACCACCCTTAAAATCAAGGGTTATCAGAAACGGCTCCGCTGGAGCCATAACGAAAGAGTATTCACGATGTCGATCACGGCAGAAAAAAAAGCTGAACTGATCAAGAAATTCGCCCAAACAGAGGGCGATACCGGGTCACCGGAAGTCCAGGTTGCGATCCTCACAGAGCGCATCAACAACCTGACCGAGCACTTCCAGACCAACAAAAAAGACCACCATTCGCGCCGCGGCCTGCTCAACCTGGTCGCCACGCGTCGTAAACTCCTCGACTACCTCAAGAGGAAGAATGAGGGCCGCTACAGCGCCCTTATCGAAGAGCTGGGTATTCGCCGCTAGGCTCCCGGCAAAAATCAGCCCGCCGGACATAGGGTCCAGGCGGGCTTTTCGTATGAAGAGAAAGATATACGCATGTTTGACAAACAAACCGTGTCGCTGGAATGGGCCGGCCGCACGTTGACGATCGAGACGGGCCGTGTCGCTCGTCAGGCTGATGGCGCCGTCGTCGTGACCTACGGTGACACCACCGTGCTCGCCACAGCCACCTTCCGCAAGGAAGCAAAACCGGGGCAGGACTTCTTCCCGCTCACGGTCAACTATATGGAAAAGTACTACGCTTCGGGCCGCATTCCTGGCGGCTTCTTCAAGCGTGAAGGCCGTCCGACCGAAAAAGAGACGCTGACGTCTCGCCTCATCGACCGTCCGATCCGTCCACTTTTCGTCGACGGCTTCAAGAATGAAGTTCAGGTTGTCCTGACCGCGATCTCCTATGACATGGAAAATGATCCGGACATCGTCGGCATGATCGGCGCTTCCGCAGCGCTCGTTCTGTCCGGCGCGCCTTTCATGGGCCCGATCGGCGCAGCGCGCGTCGGCTACCGCGATGGCGACTATCTGATCAACCCGACGGCGGAAGACCTTGAAACCTCCGAACTCGACCTCGTTGTCGCCGGCACCAATGATGCCGTGATGATGGTTGAGTCCGAAGCCAAGGAACTGCCTGAAGATGTGATGCTCGGCGCTGTCATGGCCGGCCATGAAGCCATGCAGCCTGTGATCGACGCGATCATCAAGCTGGCTGAAAAAGCCGCCAAAGAGCCGTTCGACTTCGAAGGTGAAGACCTTTCCGGCGAGCTGAAGCAGATTCAGGACCTCGTTGGCTCCGATCTGTCGGCTGCCTACAAGATCACCGAGAAGCTGGAACGTCAGGAAGCCGTTGGCGCCGCACGCACCAAGGCCTCGGAAGCGCTCGTGGCAACCGAAGAAAAGCCTGAAGGCATGAATGAGGCGGTCTTCAAGTCCGCGTTCAAGAAGGCCGAAGCGAAAGTCGTTCGTGGCGACATCATCAAGACCGGCAAACGGATTGATGGTCGCTCGCTCGATCAGGTTCGTCCGATCACGTCCGAAGCTGGCTTCCTGCCACGCACGCATGGCTCGGCTCTTTTCACCCGCGGTGAAACGCAGGCGATCTGTGTCGCAACGCTTGGCACCTCCGACGATGAGCAATTCATCGACGGCCTGGGCGGTACGCACAAAGAGAAGTTCATGCTTCACTACAACTTCCCGCCATATTCGGTTGGTGAAACCGGCCGTATGGGCGGTGCAGGCCGCCGCGAAATCGGTCACGGCAAGCTCGCCTGGCGCGCGCTGAAAGCCGTTCTGCCGAACCCGGACGAGTTCCCATACACGATCCGTCTTGTCTCCGAGATCACCGAGTCCAATGGCTCGTCCTCGATGGCAACGGTCTGTGGTTGTGCGCTCGCCATGATGGACGCTGGTGTGCCAATCGCACGTCCGGTTTCCGGCATCGCGATGGGTCTGATCAAGGACGATGACGGCGTTGCTGTCCTCTCCGACATCCTGGGTGACGAAGACCACCTTGGTGACATGGACTTCAAGGTTGCTGGTACCGACAAAGGCGTCACATCGCTTCAGATGGACATCAAGATCGCCGGCATCACCCGTGACATCATGGAAACCGCGCTCGAACAGGCAAAGGGCGGCCGCGCCCACATCCTGGAAGAGATGAACAAGGCCCTGTCCGGCTCCCGCGACAGCCTTTCGGAAAATGCCCCGCAAATGGAAATCGTGAACATCCCGGTCGACAAGATCCGTGACGTTATCGGTTCCGGCGGCAAGACGATCCGCGATATCGTCGACACGACGGGCGCCAAGCTCAACGTGGAAGACGATGGCACGATCCAGATCTCCGCGCTCGACCGCGCCTCGATCGATGCGGCCAAGAAGCGTATCCGTGAACTGACGGCTGAGCCGGAAGTTGGTGAGATCTACGAAGGCAAAGTCGTCTCCATCAAGGATTTCGGCGCCTTCGTGAACTTCTTTGGCCCGAAGGACGGTCTCGTCCACGTGTCGCAGATGGCAGACGAGCGCATCGGTCACCCCAAGGACCTCGTCAAGGAAGGCGACACGATCTGGGTCAAGCTGATGGGCTTCGATGATCGCGGTAAGGTTCGCCTGTCGATGAAAGCCGTCGATCAGGAAACCGGTAAGGACAAGGAAGGCGACGACGCCGAATAGTCCGAACACCGTGCAAACACTTTAAAGTCAAAGGCCGTCCCTGCTGGGGCGGCCTTTTTCATTTCGGGCGCGGAATAGGCTTTCCGGAAAGTGCAATACAATCAGAGTCCGTCCGTGTACGGCCTTAAAAAATGCTGCGTTGCAGCCCAGTTTTTCTGTTGACACATAACTGTCATATTTCAAATGATGCGTAATGTTACAGAAATATGACACTCTTCGCACTGCGTCTCTGCTGGCCTTGGCGGCAGCGGGCGGTGCAATGACCGCGCTTCCCGCGCAGGCGCAGACCAATTGCGACCTCTCGGATGGATACGGCCAGACGCTGGTTTCCTATGTCGATGAGGTTGAGGCCTGCCTTGCCGAAGCAACGTTTGACGGCGACCTCGAAACCGCTATCGCAGATCATACAAACGCTGTTCGCAACGACAAAGGTGAAGCCGCGCTTGAGCGCCGCGCCTCGCTCGACGCTGCAGCCCGCGCCCACGCGCTCGACATGGCCGCTCGCAATTATGCCGGCCACAATGACCTTGAAGGCCGCGGCCATGTTTACCGGATGCGCGCCATCGACCGTCAGGTGCTGGCAAGTGCCACAGGCGCAAATGTCGTCGTCCTGGACGCTGGCGCCGATGCCGACACCATCTTCGCAACGATCCAGTCGGACGAGGCCAACCGCGAAAACCTGACACGCGATCGCTTCAACGCGACCGGGCTAGGCATCGCCGAAGGCAATGGACGGATTTATGTCGTCCAGATGCTGACAACCGTCGATGGCGAGCTGGAAAATCCCCTGCCGCTCGCGCTGGCCGATGCGACCAGTTTCAATCCGCAGATCAATGAAGGCATGTTCCGCACCGCTGGATGGAATCTCAGCGACGAAGATGGCAACCGCCTTGCCGGTGGCCGCCTGATGCGGATGAATGCCGACAGCCTCGAACGCGCAGATGCAGGCTATCTCGACGTCCTCGTTGAGCTGAATGCCGACACCTATGTGCTGAAGGGCCCGATGGTCTCGCGCCAATAGGGCGCCTTCGCCAAATGGTCAGATATGGAACAGGGGCTGCTTGGCAAAGCGGCCCCTTTTTCCTTTACAGTAGATAGAGCCTCGCGCGGCTTTCGCCTCAGCCGATAAGCGGCTAGAGCGAACGCATGACCCAGTCCTCCTGTTTTCTTATCGCCATGTCCGGCGGCTCCGGCTCTGGCAAGTCCACGCTGGCGGATGCCCTTGTCACGCGTCTGACACCCGAAAAAGCCGTCATCTTTCATGAAGATGGCTATTACTGGCCAATGCGCCATTATGGCCCGTGCGAGACCGAAGAACAGCGCGCGCGCATCATTGCCGACGCCAATTATGACGACCCGGCCTCAAAGGATACGCGTCACCTCGTCAATGATTTGTCGGCGCTGAAATCCGGCCAGTACATCGATCAGCCCGTCTACGATTTTGACAAACATGACCGTGATCCGAACAAGACGACCCGCATCGATCCAGCGCCGGTCATCATTCTGGAAGGCATTCACGCGCTGTCCATTCCGGCGCTTTCATCCCTCATCGATCTCTCAATCTATGTCGATACGCCAGACGATCTGCGCCTGGCGCGGCGCCTGCGCCGTGACGTGATTGAGCGGGGCCGAACGGTGCAGAATGTGCTGCAACATTATCTCGATACCGTGCGCGCTGCGCACTATCGCTTCACCTTTCCTTCGAAGTTTGAAGCTGACCTCGTCATCGCCGACGAAGGCCTGCCTGCCTATGGCAAGGTCACCCCGGGTGAGGATGCGATTGACCGCATGCTGGCGCCAGTTTTGTCGAGATTGAGTTTAAATGGTGTTTTATAAACGATTTTAGCGTATAATCCCCAATATGAGGGGAATATTACTTTTTTTAACCATGTTTGCGGCATTTTTCGCCTCTCAGGCGAATGCGGACTGCCGGATTTCGCTTAAGGAGCGAGCGGCTGATCTACCGACCTATGTCAGCAATGGTCAAGCCTGCCTGCAACATATCCCCAATGGTTTTTCATTTGATGAATCGATGGAAATCATGTTCCGCGACCGCATCAATGAAACGCGCACCGCGCATGGCCTTGCCCCTCTGAAGTTTCGCAAGGAGCTCAGAAACGCCGCGCGCTGGCACAGCCTCGACATGGCGGCCAATAATTTCTTCAATCACAAGGGCCTCGACGCCTCGATGCCGAAGGACCGCATCACCGCGTTGGACCGCACCCTGCTGACCAGCTTGCTGCTCGAGAACATCGCCTCGATCAATGGTGATTTTGACTGGGACACGGTTGTCGACCGCCTACATACCGGCCTGATGAACAGCCCCAGCCACCGCGATGCCATCCTGCAAAAGGATGTCACACATTTTGCGATGGGGGTCGTGAAGACTGACAATGGCGTCTGGCTGACCGAACTGTTTGTGCGTGAGGATGGCTCGTTCGAGCGCCCTGTGCCGCTGCGTATCGAGGCCGGATCGCTCGTCAATCAGCCCGCTCGCCTGAAAGACTGGCGATTCAAGGCGTTGGCCCTGCAAGCTTCAGATGAACCTGTCGATTTGCCGACCGTCAGCGACTTTACCGCCAGCGTACCAAGCGAAATTCTTGGCAAGCTGACCTTCACCGTCCGCGGCGAACGTCCAGGCCCACGCCCGAATACGCGCTCTTACATGCATTTTCACGGGCCCACCGTGGTTGTTGTCCCGGCACATTCGAGCTGATTGCGGCGGGCGTCGGCTTGATCAGAAAAAGCTCGCAATCTCCTTGAGGGCTTTCTTCTTCAGCGCATGTTTCGGCACCATCGCATCGTCTGCCGGATACCCTGCAACGAGAATCAGGAACGGCTTTTCCGTTTCCGGACGGTCGCACAGCCCATTGAGAAATTTCATCGGGTTTGGCGTATGGACGAGCGTCGCGAGCCCTGCCTCATGGCAGGCAGCAATCAATAGCCCCGTCGCAATCCCGACGCTTTCATTGATGTAGTAATTCTTGCGGTCCTCACCGGCCTCAGCCCCGCCGCGCCGCTGCGCGAAGATACAGATGAGCCACGGCGCGGTCTCCATATAGGGCTTGTCGGCATCCGTCCCGATCGGCGCGAGCGCATCCAGCCAGTCCTCCCCGGCCTTGCCGGCATAGAAGGCGCCCTCCTCAGCTTCTGCCGCCCGTCTGATTTCCCGCTTCTTCTCCGCAGAGCCAACGCAGGCAAAAAACCAGGGCTGATGGTTCGCACCTGATGGCGCTGTGCCCGCCGCAGCAACGCACGCCTCGATGATCTCTCGCGGCACCGGCCGGTCAGAAAACTTGCGCACAGACCGGCGCGTCGCCATTTGCTTATGGAAGCTGGCGGCCCGCGCGCGCATTTCCTCGTTGCTGAGCCGCTCATAGGCCTCAAGCGGGACGTGGGTGTCGGGGGAAGTCTTCACCTGCTAAGGCCTAGCCCTTTGGCTCTCTCCCATCGCCTTTCTCAATGAGATAAGGAACAGGATCGCCAGGAGAAAGACATTTATGCCAATGGCGATTGCAAGCCCCAGAAGATCCGCCGCGCCGCAAAAATAGAGACCTAGTAAGCCCACCGAAAAGATCATCATCAGCGAGACAACCGCCCGGTTTGCCTGGATCGCATAAACGATGTGATGACGTCTTATTTTGAATGGTCGCACGATTCCGACATCTCTGTGGATACTGGTATCATCCTTCAATTGGACCCCGCCCGCAAGTCACGCTCTGGCGAGCCGCTTCGCCATCCCGGTCCCGCGCTTACCGGCCTGTTTGAGCCAGCCATCGATTTTCCGGGGAGTCGCGGTCTTTACAGGGCCGAACTGGAAGGTCCGCCGTGGCTTCACGCCGGCATAGTTAAGGACCGTTCGTTCGACCCGGTTCTTGGCGGCGCGATGATACGCGACGGAGTCGTAGACGACCGGCGCGTCCGACGTCATGAAGATATCGGCCGAGCGCCCAGCGAGCAGCGAGCAGCGAGCAGCGAGCAGCGAGCAGCGAGCAGCCTGTCCCACCATTTTGGATCGGCCCAGACAAGGTGGTTCGCCCACATGATATTCTCGCGCCAGTCCTCAAGGCAGGGCTCCAGAGTCTTGCGGCTGTGATAGCCGTCAGTGAGGTCGGGATCGAAGTCCATGTCGGCGAGGTTGGTTCGGCACACTTCGGCGCCAGCGGTTTCAGCGGCGGCCTGAAAGGCACCGGCGAGCCCCTGCGACAGCTAGGTGGAGCGCAGATGGCCCACCCAGATAAAAACGACCCGCCATATGATGCTCTCGTTTGAATATTGAACATACTCGCAACTGTGCAACGTAGAGAATGCAAGCCATTGCCGGGTGACGCTGCGATGGCGCCTTTCCTCTCGGTCATGGCTGGGCGGCCCGGCACGGCGGCGCTAGGCTCGTCCCAAACAAGAAAACCGGGAGGATAGGATGAAGGATTTCAGCGGAAAAATCGCCGTGGTCACAGGCGGCGGCGCTGGCATGGGCCGCGAGATGACCAAACAGCTCGCCGAGGCCGGTTGCAGCGTCGCCATCTGCGATATCTCCGAAGAGGACATGGCCGCCACTGTATCAGCCGCCGAGGCCCTCGCCCCGCAAGGCGTGCGGATCACGAGCTACAAGGCCGACGTCTCAAACGAGACCCAGGTCAACGCCTTCGCAGAGCATGTACGCACCGCCCATGAGACCGACCATATCCACCTTCTCATCAACAATGCCGGGATCGGTGGCGGCGGCAGCTTCGTCACCGGTCCGCGCGAGAACTGGGAGCGGACGTTCAATGTCTGCTGGCTGGGCGTCTACAATAATGCCCGCGCCTTCATGCCGATGCTGGTCGCCGCCGATGAGGCGCGCATCGTCAATGTCAGCTCCGTCAATGGCTTCTGGGCGAGCCTTGGGCCGGACACGCCGCACACCGCCTATTCCGCTGCCAAGTTCGCCGTGAAGGGCTTCACCGAGGCGCTGATCACGGACCTCCGCCTCAACGCCCCGCACGTGAAAGCCAGCGTCGTCATGCCCGGCCATATCGGCACGCAGATCGCGCTCAACACGCTGCGTGAGTTTGAGAATGATGCGGGCGTCGGCGGCGCAGGCGAGAGCTATGATGAGGCCAAGACCCGCGGCGAGCAGTTCCGCGACAATGCCATCACCTCAGCCGAAGATGCCGCAAAGGTCATCCTGGACGGGGTTCGCGCAGGCGACTGGCGCATCCTGATCGGCCCCGACGCCGAAGCGATCGACGAAGCCGTCCGCAAGACCCCGAGAAAAGCCTATGAAGGCGACTTCGGCATGAGCATCTTCGCAAAACTGCGCGAGGCGATTGCGCCGGGGTGAGGCGCTTGGGGCTTCATCCTTCGACAGGCTCAGGATGAGGTTGCACTTTTCGTCCCGCTGGGAGCGACGGACCTCACCAGAGATTGTCGAAGGGCGAGGTCCGCGCGCATCTGCTAGTCTAGCGATTATCCAGCTCTGACCTCACCAGCTCCAGCCCTCGCCGTGTGATGCGGTAAGGCTGGCTCTGCTTGGAGGCGATGGCCCGCTTCTTCTTCAGCTTGCGGAAGAGATGCTCATCAAGGCCCGGATAGCGCCAGCCGTCGCGGGAGTAGCAGTGCAGTTCTGCGATTTTCTTCTGGTGTCGTACGATTTCGATGCGCCCGCCCTGGGCGAGCAGGTGGAGGATGCGCTGTTCGGCGCGTGAGATATCCATTTTGAAGTAAGTCCGGAAGGTGCGCGGGCCGGGCTTCCCGGTGACCGCGCATGACAAAGGTCAGCCTCTCAAGATGAGAAACCGGCATTCGCTTGCCGGCCTGCCTTGCCTCTCGGCGTGTACGGCAGACCCCTCTAGCGGGACTCAGACTGGTTGCGTGTCATCAACACTCCATTGGAGTGCTTATTTTGCGTCACATCCTGACCTGAAGCAAGGCCCTACCCAGACCATGTTTGGAAGGGGGAATCAGCGATGACCATTGCTGTATTGCCAGAAGCGCTCGTCCTTCGACCCTCATGGTGAGCCTGCCGAACCACGCTCAGGATGAGCGCTTTGTTGCTAACCTCTCAAAAGGCCTCATCCTGAGCGAAGTCGAAGGACGAGGCCGCCACCCGGGCCGCTATTCGTCGCCCATATCCGGCACGCCAACGACGTGGAAACCTGCATCGACGTGCAGGACTTCGCCAGCCACCGAGTGGCCGATGTCGGAGAGGAGATAAAGCGCGGCGCCTGCGACGCCTTCCATGCGCGTGTCTTCCTTCAGAAGGGACATGTCGCGACCGGTGCCCATCAGCGACTTGCCGCCCTTGATGCCCGCGAGCGAGAGCGTGCGCATGGCGCCGGCAGAGATCGCGTTGACGCGAATGCCCTGGGGCCCAAGATCGCGCGCGGCATAGCGGGTGGAGGCTTCGAGTGCGGCCTTGGCGACGCCCATGACGTTGTAGGATGGTACGACACGCTCTGCGCCAAGATAGGTCATGCAGATGATCGAGCCGCCATCCGGCATGATCTCGGAGGCGCGGCGCGCGCTGTCGATGAAGCTGTAGACGGAGATGTCCATGGCGCGGCGGAAGCCTTCGCGCGTGGTGTTGGCAACCATCGAGCCTTGCAGCTCATCCTTGCCGGCAAAGGCGATGGAGTGGACGAGGAAGTCGATCTTGCCCCATTTTTCCTTCACCTGCGCGAAGGCAGCATCCATGCTCTCATCATTAGTGACGTCGGCGGGGATCATCGTGTCCATGCCGATGCTCTCGACCAGCGGGCGCACGCGGCGCTCAAGGCTGTCGCCCTGATAGGTGAACGCGATCTCGGCGCCCTGCGCGGCGAGCTGCTTTGAAATGCCCCAGGCAATGGAGTTCTGGTTGGCCACACCCATTACGATGCCGCGCTTGCCCTTCATCAGATTGCCTTCGGGCATGTTCCAGTCGTCAGCCATGATCTTCCCCTTGAGGTGAGTTACAAGTTCGTCCAACGGGCTAGGCGCAGGCGGACAAATCGTCAAGCAACGGTAAGGCGTAGACGCCTGCCTGAGCAGAGGTCCATGCCATCACGAATCTTTGATGAGAGGCGCTAGGCCTTTGCGTCGAGAACGTTTTTCAGACCGACTTTCATGTCGAGCGCTGTGTAGACATGCTCATCGTCGACATAGACACGGCCATCGGCGATGCCGAGATTGAGCTTGCCGCGGCGCACGCGTTTGATGTCGATCACATATTTGACTAGTTTCTTGTCCGGCGTGATCTCGCCGGTGAACTTCACTTCGCCAACGCCCAGCGCACGGCCCTTGCCGGGCGACCCCGACCAGCCGAGCCAGTAGCCGACCGCCTGCCACATCGCATCAAGGCCGAGACAGCCCGGCATCACCGGATCGCCCGGGAAGTGGCACTGGAAGAACCAGAGTTCTGGATCGATGTCATATTCGCCGATCACGTGGCCTTTACCGAACTCGCCGCCATCGAGGCTGATTTCGGTGATCCGGTCCATCATCAGCATTGGCGGCCGAGGCAGCTGCGCATTGCCCGGTCCGAAGAGTTGCCCGTGACCGGATACGAGAAGATCTTCCTTGGTGTAGGAGGATTTCGGAGTGTGAAAATCGTGAGGACCGCTCATTGGCCACCTGTCGCTTACTTCAGAAAAACAGGCCATGAGCCTGCAACAAGCCGCGCTGTCAAGCAAACGTCACGGGCAGCAGGCCTGCGATAGTGGTACAGCTCAAAGGCCGCCGGTCTGGATTTCGGTGCCCCAGATAGCGCTCTTGCTGACCCAGCCACGATATTTATCGGCCTTGATTTCGCACCACGCCGCCTCGCAATGATCAAGCTCGGCCACGACACCTTCCTGAAGGGTCGCAACCCCGCGGGCGGCCACATTGGGCTTTTTACGCATGACCGATTCCGTCATCAACACGATGTGCGGCGCGTCCTTCAACATGCGGGCCTGCACCCAGACTTCGTCGCCATCCGCGTCGCGAACCTGAACCCAGTCGCGTGTTTCCTTGATCACCAGAACCGGCATGCCTTCGCGCTCATAGCGCCAGACGATCTTATGGTCGCGCGAGGGACCCTTGCGTCCATGCACGGCCGAATAGCGCAAAGATTCAAAGCGCGGCACCGGCTTTCCTGAAAACTGGCTGATCTTCACCGCCTGAGGGTCTGCACCAGCCGTTGCAAAACTGGTCACAGTCAGGATAAGGCAAGCCGAAACGAAAGAGCGAATGAGCATTAACATGTCTCCATCTTCGCCCAGTGTGGTGAATCAGAGGTAAAGCTCTTTAGCTATATGCATTGGCGCGCGCAGCTGGCTCTGCTATGCGCTTTTTGCAAGGAAAGGAAACGTCGATGACCGCAAAGCGGCTGAAGGTAATTGTAACGCGGCGCTTGCCGGACCCTGTCGAAATCCGTCTGAAGGAATTGTTCGACACCGAACTCAATGAAACCGATGTCCCTTTCAGCGATGCTCAGCTGGTCGATGCGGTGAAGCGGGCGGACGTACTCGTCCCGACCGTGACCGACAAAATCGATGGGCGCCTGCTTGCTCAGGCCGCGCCGCAGCTCCGGCATATCGCGCAGTTTGGCGCAGGCGTGGACAATCTCGATATCGAAAGCGCGGTTCAGCGCGGCATCACCGTAACGAATACGCCAGGCGTCCTGACAGACGATACCGCCGACGTGACCATGGCGCTGATCCTCGGTGTGCCTCGCCGCCTGCATGAGGGTATCCAGCTTCTGGAAGCAGGCAAGTTCGATGGATGGGCACCAACCTGGATGCTGGGCCGCCGCCTTTCTGGCAAGCGCCTAGGCATTATCGGGATGGGCCGTATCGGCCAGGCTGTCGCCCGGCGCGCCAAAGCATTTGGCCTGCAGATCCACTATCACAACCGCAAGCCGGTCAATCGTCAGGTCACCGAAGAACTGGACGCGACCTATTGGGAAAGCCTCGACCAGATGCTGTCGCGCATGGACATCATTTCGGTCAATTGCCCGCACACGCCAGCCACGTTCCACCTGCTATCGGCGCGCCGTCTCGAACTGATCCGGAAAGACGCGTTCATCGTCAACACCGCGCGCGGTGAGGTGATCGACGAAGCTGCGCTCGCACGCGCCCTCAAGGCGGGCAAGATCGCCGGCGCGGGCCTCGACGTGTTTGAGCGTGAACCTTCGGTCAATCCAGAGCTGATCGGCCTGCCAAACGTGATCCTGCTGCCTCATATGGGCTCGGCCACCATCGAAGGCCGGATCGAGATGGGCGAAAAAGTCATCATCAACATCAAGACATTTGCTGACGGCCACCGACCGCCAGACAGGGTCATCCCGGCAATCCTTTAAGTCACTGGTTGACGGAAAAGCCATTCATGCGTCAACTCCTGCGTAAAAGTGGGAGTTGCCGGAATGAGATATCTGCTGGTTTGCGCATGGCTAATCCTGTCCTGCGCATTGGCGACGGCCCAGGGCACGGTCACGAATGAATTGCGCAACGGCCTGAAGCTTGACGACTTCCTCAAAGAGCCTGCGCTCAGCAAAATAGAAATGTCTCCGAGCGGTAACTGGCTAGCGGCCCTGCAACAGGGCGAATCTGGCGAGGTGCTGGCCCTCGTGGATCTGCGATCGGATGAGTTCAAGGTCCGCCATGTCAATGTCGGCGAAGAGCTATTCATCAATTGGGTCGAGTGGGCCAGCGACGACTGGCTGATGATCTCCGCCACGATGTTCGGCAACCTTCGGGGCGAGGTTTTCACGCGCGAGACAATTCTGGACGCCCGTTTCGATAACATCCGCCATCTGCCTATCCCGATGACCCGCCTAATCCTTCTGTCCAGAGACGGCCAGAAGCATCATGTCGTGTTTGAAGGTAATCGCTCGCTAGAACGTCGGAACCTTGATCTCGGGCGCGTCGTAAGCTTCCTGCCAAATGATCCAGACCATTTTCTGATTGCGGCCAACCTCCACGGCGATCTCGATCTTTTCAAGGTGCAGATCTCTACCGGCGAGTATGAGCGGGTCGCGCTTGGCCGGTGGCTGACGACCAGGTGGTTCGTGGATGCTGAGGGCAATCCCGCCTTCCGCGTCGACCAGAATCGCCGCGGCACTGTGCTTTACTATTATGGCCCGGAAAAGAAGAAAAATGGCGACATCAAATGGCGGAAACTGAAAACGGTCCGCGTGAGTGACATCGAGAATGTGTCAAAGCAAACGACCGACTTTCGGCCACTCTCACCCGGTCCACAGCTCGCGACATATTACGTCGCCGCCCGTCCTGAGGGGACAAACACGACGGGCATATACCTCTACAATTTCGAAACCGGCGAAATCCTGGAGACCATCAAGACCCACCCGACGCTCGATATTGAAAACGCGATCATCAATCCGGAGACCTATGAATATCTCGGCAGCTATCACTTCGAAGATGTTCTCAAGCTCGAATATAATAATCCTCGCCTTCAGGCCCATATCGATGGCCTGAGCACATTTTTCGAGGGCAAGGCCAATCTCATTCCCCTCGATGCGAGCCGGGACGGAAAGAAATGGCTTTTGCTGGCTGACGGACCGAAGTTCGCATCCCACTACTACGTCTATTCAACCGATGAGGCGAAAATCGACCATTTCGGCACGGCGTTTCCAGATCTGCATCACGACGCTCTCTCCGATGTGGACGTCATCAAATACGAGGCGCGTGATGGATTGGAGATCACAGGCTATTATACGGTTCCGAACGGTCTGGCTGAGGGAGAGATACCGCCCCTCATCATGATGCCCCATGGCGGTCCGGAAAATCGTGATATCTACGAGTACAACCGGGACGCCCAGATCCTGGCGGCGCAAGGATATGCCGTCTTCCAGCCGAACTTCCGGGGCTCCTCAGGCTATGGTCTGAGCTTCGCTGATGGCGGCCGCCGCCAGTGGGGCCGGGCCATGCAGACAGATATTGAGGATGGCCTGCGATATCTGCAGCAAACCGGGCGCGCGGAAGATGGACGGGCCTGCATCGTGGGCTACAGCTATGGCGGATACGCAGCGCTGGCTGCGGCTACACTGACACCGGACATGTACCAGTGCGTCATCGCGGGCGCCGCGCCCTCCGATCTTCTCGAGCAGCTGAAATATGTCAAAAAGGAAGACGGTAGCGATTCCGAAAACTACGAGTACTGGGTCAAGCACATGGGGCACCCTTCACGGGACAAGGATGCGCTACGGGCGATCTCTCCGGCGCAACTCGCCGACCGCGTAAAAGCCCCGATCCTGCTCATTCATGGCGAAAACGACTCAATCGTGCCGATCAAACAGAGCGAACTGATGGCCGACGCGCTGCGGGACGCCGGACGCTATTTCAAGTTTGTACGTCTGGAAGAGGGAGGCCATACCTATCGCACGCCGCAGGATCAGAAAAAGGAGTTGCTCGAGACGCTGAACTTCCTGGACCGGTACCTGCCCCTGACGCCCTGGCAATATGAATCCGGTACGACATCGGCCTCATCCGGGGAAGAAACCGAAAAGGCTGAAACAGGGATGGAGTTGGACGCGCCAGTTCCGGCTGAAGCTGAACCCAACTAAAAAAGCCCGGCATCGCTGCCGGGCTTTTCATTTCGAAATTCCGTCTGAACGCGCCTAATGCACGCTCACCGGGCGCATTTCGTGGGCGCGGGCGGCAGCGAATGCGGCGTCCCGGCCTTCCACGATGGCAAGCTGTTCGCCTTCGCCATTGGCGAGCACGAATAGCGCATCGCGGTCTGCGACCGTATCGAGCGCTTCGGGTGGCAATCCGGCCAATTCCTGCTCCGCAATGCGACGGATATAGACAAGGTCCTTGGCAGAGAACACTTTGGAAGCGTGGTTTTGAATGTCTGTCGTCATGGCAATTACCTTCCTTTCAAAGACAGGGCCACGACACATCCAACCCGGCTGATTCGCCCCGCTTAGCGGCAACGCCTCTTTGAGCGCCGGGTGCTGTGTCACTGTTAAATCTGGTGACTCAAATTGCCGCGTTCAAGCCGATAAAGCGGCAGGAAGTGGGCATTTGATCACTTTGGTAGCCCTTCTCTGAACAGCTGTTCAGTCCCGAGCCGACATCTAGTCGAATTGCTCGATCACAATATCGTCTTCAGAAACACCAATATCGCCTAGAGTCGCTACGATTTCCTCAATCATGTCGTCCGGCCCGCAAACATAGCATTTGCCTTTGCCAGGCTTGATCCGGTCGCTCAGCAGCGCCTTGTCGATCTGGCCTGTGTGCACGTCGGCCTTCTTCTGGTCCGTGACCGTGAAATAGGTCGACAGGCCCGGCATGCTTTCAAACTCGTCGCGATAGATGATGTCTGCTTCGGTACTGTTAGAGAAAATCAGCTCACAGCCTTCCAGCGTGCCCTTATCAGCAAGGCGCTGACGCATGATGGCGACGAAAGGCGTGACGCCTGCCCCGCCAGCGATAAACCAGCCCTTGCCTTCATCGCTGATCGCGCCCCATGGCTCGTCCACGATAATCTTGTCACCCGGCTGCATCTTGCCGATCTGCTCGGTGACGCCGTCATGCTCTGGATAGGATTTGATCGTGAATTCAAGCTTGCCTTCTGAGGGCAAGCTTGTCGGCGTGAACGGGCGTTTTTCGCCGCGCCAGCCTTCCTTGTCCAGCGCGACATCGAAGGCCTGGCCTGGGCGGTAGCGCATGCCCTGCGGCATGGTGAAGGTCAGGCGGTTAACGTCGGGGGTGACTTTCTCGATCGCTTGCAGCGTCAGTGTCTGTGGCATGGGATACTCCTTTTCAAAGGGAGTAACGCGAAGCCTTGCAGCGCTGTTCCGGACTGCGTCGGTCGCAGGGCGCGCACAGAGAACCCCGCACAGGGCAAAAGGCACCATTGCATGACAGTGAGTCGGCCCGGCTCAATTGAGCAAGAACAAGAAAGGCCCCTGCCGGGACACTTATTTCGTAAAGCCAATCTCACGGTAACCGGGCTGCTGCCGCAGCATTCAAATCCTAAAATCGGTCCACTGGACCGATTTTTTGCGACGCAAACCGGAGTTGAATGGTGGAGCCTAGCGGGATCGAACCGCTGACCTCCTGCATGCCATGCAGGCGCTCTCCCAGCTGAGCTAAGGCCCCAATTCATTGGAGACGCGTGAGTTATCGGCTCACGCGCTCCTGATCAAGTCCAATTATCAGGACTTTTTATTATCGTCTTCCTCATCCTCGTCATCGCCGAGGTCATCTTCGTCATCATCGAGGTCGATGTCGTCATCATCGTCGAGGTCAATGTCGATATCGTCGTCGAGTTCGAAGTCTTCTTCCTCGTCGTCGAGGTCAACGTCGTCATCGTCGTCGTCGAGGCCATCTTCCGTGAAGCCTGCAGGCACTTTGCCCGGTGCAGCTTCTTCGTCTTCCTCTTCATCGCCGCCTTCGAGAACGACTTCATCGGCTTCGGACCCGAGTTCGCGGGAAGCGACGTCATCTTCGTCGTCTTCTTCCTCGTCCTCGTCGTCGTCTTCCTCGTCATCATCGTCGATATCGTCATCGTCGATGTCGCGAGCGGCCGCCTTCTTCTTTTTCTTTTTCTTCTTGTTGTCTTCTTCGGCCTCGTCCTCATCGTCATCATCGACCGGGACGGCGCTCTTGGCCCGCTTGGCTTTCAGCTTTGCGCTGGTTGAGCGCACTTCATCATCCTCAGGGTCAAACTCGGTCTTGCACTTAGGGCAGACGGCTGGACGCTTGTTCAGGTCATAGAACTTGGCTTCGCAGCTCGGGCAAATCTGTTTGGTACCAAGATCAGGATCGGACATGGGCCGGGTCTCCAGGACGCGATTGAAATAATGTTGGCGCGCTTGCCAGAAACGTCCGCCCCTGTCAAAGCGCTTTTCGCTGCTTCTGCATAGGAGAAACCATTGGCCTGGACTTCGTTCCCTGTTCCCCGCCTCCAGGGTGCCATTCGCGCACCCGGCGACAAATCCTGTTCGCATCGCGCTTTGATGTTCGCAGGCATTGCCGAAGGCACGTCCGAAATCTCCGGCTTGCTGGAGGGCGAAGATGTGCTCAACACGGCAAAAGCCATGGCGGCACTGGGCGCTGTCACCACCCGCACGGGCGATGGACGCTGGTCAGTAAAGGGGGTTGGACGCGCCGGATTGCGCTCGCCGGATGCGGCGCTGGACTTTGGCAATTCCGGGACAGGATCACGTCTGATGATGGGGCTGATGTCCGGATACCCGATCAATGTCGAAATCATCGGCGACGAAAGCCTGTCGAAACGCCCGATGAACCGCGTGATCAATCCACTGGAAAAAATGGGCGCCCGATTCGAGCATGATGGCCGCGGCATGTTGCCTCTACGGCTGCATGGCTCTGACAAGCTTACCCCAATCGCATTCGCCCCGCCGCAAGCCTCTGCACAGGTGAAATCCTGCGTCCTCCTCGCCGGACTGAACGCGGTCGGAAAAACCGTCGTCACAGAGACGCGGGCCACACGCGACCACACAGAGCGGATGCTACGCGGGTTTGGCGCCGAAGTTGGCACGGCCAGCGGCGAAGGCACGCAGAACATCGTCTCCATTGAGGGCGGCCAACAACTGCAGGCGGTCGACACCGCGATCCCTGGCGACCCGTCTTCGGCCGCCTTTCTGATCGCAGCCGCGCTGATCTCCCGCTCCGGCGGCGTCATCGTAGAAGGCATCATGTCAAACGAGACGCGGGACGGGTTCTTCCAGGCCGCGGCCCTGATGGGCGCTGACCTTGGCGCAGAAGAGATGGGCGATGCGGCCGGTGAACGTCTGATCGACATGCAGGGCGCCTCCAGTCAGCTGCAAGGCCGGGCCATTCCGGAAGAGCTCGTCGCCTCGATGATTGACGAGTTTCCGATCCTCGCCGTCCTCGCCGCTTTTGCCGAAGGCGACACTGTCGTCACCGGCGCTGAGGAGCTGCGGGTCAAGGAAAGCGACCGCATCGCGGCCATTGTCGCCATGCTGCGCGTCAACGGTGTCGAGGTGGATGAGACCGAGGACGGCTTCGTTGTGCACGGATGCGGCGGACCGCCTCCGGGCGGCGGCCTGGTGGAGACCCACCACGACCACCGGATCGCCATGAGCGCACTTGTCATGGGCACCGCTAGCCAGAACCCGGTTTCCATTGATGACGCGGCCATGATCGCGACCTCCTACCCGGCATTCATGAGCCATATGGCCGAACTTGGCGCAGACATTCGCGAGACCTGACCGGACACGCGCTGCGGACCGGACGCGCGCGCCAACGCCCCGCCCTAAAGACCCGTGAATTAAACGGCTCCAAATATTTTGCCGCTTGCGGTTGCGATTAATTCTCATATGCAGTAGCGCTCCCTGCAATTGAGAACAATTTGCATTCTGGAGCCTGTTCATGAGTACCGCCATCCGCCGACCGGCAAGCCTTCGCCGGCATGCCGCTATCTATTCTGCTGCTGCGTTGGCGGTCGGGCTGCCAGCCGTCGCAGAACCTGACGAGCCGGAACTTCGTAACCCGACCATCACGGTCACCGATCCGGGCGCGGACACGAACCCCTATGCCGATCCAGAGGCGCCCTATCGCGCGGTCCGGTCCGCCAGCGGCCTTCTGACCGAGGACCTGATCGACACGCCCAAGACGATTAGCGTCATCACAGACGAGACCCTGAAAGACCTCGGCGCGACATCCTTCCGGGACGTGTTCCGCACGCAGCCGGGCATTACCCTCGGCACAGGCGAAGGCGGCAACGCATTTGGCGACCGCATCTTCATTCGTGGGTTCGATGCGCGGAACGATGTCTATGTCGATGGTGTGCGTGATCCGGGCGTCGGTTCGCGCGAAACATTTGCCGTGCAGCAGATTGAGGTCCTGAAAGGCCCTTCGTCGACATTTGGCGGCCGTGGCACGACCGGCGGGGCCGTCAGCCTCGTTTCCAAACAGCCCGGAAAGGGTGACTGGGGCGACGCAGAATTCACGCTCGGCACCGACGATACCCGTCGCGCGACGATCGACCTCAACGAACAGATCACCGACACGTTCGCTGTGCGCTTCAACGGCATGGTGCACGAATCCGGCGTGGCTGGCCGCGATCATGTCTACAATGACCGCTGGGGCACGGCATTCGCAGCAGAGTGGACCCCTTCAACCGCGCTCGAAGTCGGCTTTGACTACTATCACCTGTCGACCGACTTCCTGCCAGACTGGGGCCACCCTTACGACACCAACAAGAACCGGCCGTTCGATGTTCGGCGGGACAATTTCTATGGCGTTCTCTCGCGCGATTATGGCGAGACCTTCTCGGACATCTATACCGGGCGACTGGCTTGGGCGATTTCGGACACGATGCAGTTCAATACTATTCTTCGCTACGGCCAGTCCAAAAACGCCTACACAGCTTCGGCGCCTGAGCGGCCCGATCCGGTTGCCCGCACCGTCAGCGCCAACGCCAAGCGCCGCAACGCCATTACAGAATACTGGACCAACCAGTCCTATCTCACGATGGACTTCGACACCGGCGGCGTCTCTCACACCCTGGTGACCGGCATTGAGCTATCGCGCGAGGAAATCATCAATCGCCAGCAGGCCTTCACCGAATGCGCAACACTTCCTTGCACGGGCACCAGTGCCAACCCAATTCTCGATCTCGACAATCCGGACAATGGCATTCCGTTTGGCAACGAAACAGCTGTGACGGGTCGCCCCACAATTGAAACTGAAACAGCGGCCATCTATGCCGTCGATACGCTGACCTTCTCACCCAAATGGCAGGCCAGTATTGGCATTCGCGCAGATGACTATTCTGCCGAAGCTACCAACATTTCCGGACGCAGTGGCCCACAGCCGGACCGCGGATCGGACAGTCAGTTTATCAACTGGAATGCGGGTCTGGTCTATAAGCCCGTCGAGAATGCAACGATCTACGGCAACTTCTCATCGGCCTCCAATCCGCCCTGCGAACAGCTCGACGCGTTCGCCATCGATTATGGCGGCTGCGACGCGGCAACGACGGATCTCGATCCGGTGGAAAATCTCTCCTACGAACTGGGCGCGAAGGCCAACCTCTTCGGGCATTTTGACCTGACCGGCGCAGTCTTCCTGATTGAAAGGGACGGCGTGCCGATCGGTATCGGCCGCGGCGCCAGCGCGACTATTGGGTCTCAGGATCAGGAAGTCTATGGCTTCGAAGTTGGCGTGGCCGGTAACCTCACCGAAGACTGGAGCCTGTTCGGCGGCTTCACTGCGTTCGATACCGAAGTCACCGACAGTTCCGACCCTTCCCAGATCGGCGAAAGTTTCCCGAACGTCTCTGAGACAAGCTTCACGCTGACCTCGCGCTATCAGATCACGGACCGGATCCATATCGGGGGCACGGGGAACTACAACAGCGAGAAATTCGGCGGTACGGTCGCCGCCGGATCAACGCAGGTGCCTGATTATTGGCGGTTCGATATGTTTGGCGGGATTGAGTTGCGCGAAGGCCTGGAGCTTTCTTTCAACATACTCAACATCACGGACGAGCTTTACTATGACGCGCTTTACAGGTCCGGCACGCCATTCAGCTATGTTGCACCCGGGCGGTCTGCGTCCATCACGCTTGATGTCGATTTCTGATCGGTAGATCATTTCAATAAAACCAGAGCGGGCCACCGTAAGAAGTGGCCCGCCTCTACTTTGCCGGAGGTGACCCATGCTGATCTGTATTCCTAGCGTTCTGTCGAAAGACGAGGTCCAGGCGGTTCGCGAGCTCATCGATGCATCCGACTGGGTCGATGGACGCGTGACCGCCGGCGCGCAGTCGGCGCAGGCCAAGAAAAACACACAACTGCCCGAAGACAGCAAAGCGGCAATTGAGGCCCGCGCGATGATCAGCCGCGCGCTTGGCAATCACCCGCTCTTCCTGTCCGCTGCCCTGCCCCGCAAGGTCTTTCCGCCGCTGTTCAATCGCTACAGCATTGGCGACAGATTTGGCGCGCACGTGGACAATGCGATCAGGCCGGTGAAAAACTCCCTGGAACGCATCCGGACCGATTTGTCGGCCACGCTGTTCCTCACCGAGCCGGACACCTATGATGGTGGAGAGCTTGTCATCGAAACCCGGTTTGGCGCGCAGGAAGTGAAGCTGGAAGCAGGTGACATGGTCCTCTACCCGGCCTCCAGTCTTCATAACGTTACGCAGATCACGCGCGGCGCCCGCATTTCCAGCTTTTTCTGGATTGAAAGCATGGTCCGGGACGATGGAGAACGCGAGCTTCTGTTTGATCTCGACCAGTCCGTTCAGACGCTGGCGGCCGCGCACGGCCAGGACAATGAAGAAGTGATCCGGCTGACCGGCATCTATCACAATCTGATGCGCCGCTGGGCCAACGCTTGACGCCAGCCGGATGATCCCGCATTTCGCGCGACATGATTATTGCAATTGATGGCACTCTGGCGTCCGGCAAGGGCACGATCGCCCGGCGAATAGCCGCGTGGTACGGCCTTCCCTATATGGATACAGGTCGGCTTTACCGGGCGACCGGGGTTGCCAGTCTCCACAAAGGGGCCGCGCTGGATGACGGTTCTGCCGTGGCACGCATTGCCGTCAGTCTCGATCTTGACGATTTCGAAGAAGACCAGCTTCGCACGGCTGAAGCCGGTCAGGCCGCGTCGAAAGTCGCCGCCCTTCCGGAGGTGCGCGCCGCATTGCTGGAACTTCAGCGCGCCTTCGCCAACCAGCCAACGGGCGCCGTTCTCGATGGCCGCGACATCGGCACGGTCGTCTGCCCGACTGCCGATGTGAAGCTCTGGATCGATGCGGCGACAGACGTGCGGGCCGAGCGTCGCCACCGCGAGCTTAGTGCGGCTGGCGACACGATAACGCTGGCCGAGCTGACCCAGCAATTGCGCGAACGCGACGAGCGTGACCGCAATCGCAAGGATGCGCCGATGAAAATGGCCGCAGACGCGGTCTTGATCGATACCACTGATCTGACTATAGACGCGGCTGTGGATAAGGCACGGGCTGCTGTCGAAAAGGCATTGGCCCGCCCTGAGTAGCAGGTTCTGGCGCCCAGCGCGTCAAATCCCAAAACCTGCCTCTGCCCGACCCGATTATACCTGACAGCGTTATAACGCCAGCAATCCTGCTGGGCGTCACGAACCCGCGCTGGTCAGTTCTGGAGAAAAAATGTCAACTGAAACCATGAACCCGAGCACCGACGACTTCGCAGCAATGTTCGAAGACTCAACCGGTGCTTCTACCCTGCAGGAAGGCCGCGTGGTCCCTGCCACTGTCGTTGCAATTACCGGCGACAATCTGATCCTCGACGTCGGCCTGAAGGTCGAAGGCCGCGTGCCACTCAAGGAATTCCTGCTCGAAGACGAGCAGCCAAAAGCTGGCGATATCGTCGAAGTCTACCTCGACCGTATCGAAAACCTGATGGGCGAAGCCGTTCTTTCGCGCGACAAGGCTCGCCGCGAAGAGAGCTGGATCAAGCTCGAAGACAGCCACAACAAGGACGAGCCGGTCAAAGGCGCGATCTCTGGCCGCGTCAAAGGCGGTTTCACCGTCGATCTTGGCGGCGTCAACGCGTTCCTTCCAGGCTCGCAAGTCGACATCCGTCCTGTTCGCGACGTTGGCCCACTGATGGGCGAAGTTCAGCCTTTCGCAATTCTCAAGCTCGACCGCGCACGCGGCAACATCGTTGTCTCGCGCCGCGCTATCCTTGAAGAGAGCCGTGCAGAACAGCGCGCTGAAATCGTTGAAGCGATGAATGAAGGCGATGTCCGCGACGGCGTCGTCAAGAACATCACCGATTACGGTGCATTCGTCGATCTCGGCGGCATCGATGGCCTGCTTCACGTCACCGATATGAGCTGGAAGCGGATCAACCACCCAAGCCAGGTCGTCAATGTTGGCGACACGGTCAAAGTGCAGATCATCAAGGTCAACGAAGATACCCAGCGTATCTCCCTCGGCATGAAGCAGCTTGAAGCTGATCCATGGGAAGGCGTCGAGAGCAAGTATCTCGTCGGCACCCGTCTGCCAGGCCAGGTCACCAACATCACCGATTACGGTGCATTCGTTGAGCTGGAAGATGGCGTTGAAGGTCTGATCCACGTCTCTGAAATGAGCTGGACCAAGAAGAACGTTCATCCGGGCAAGATCGTGTCGACCTCTCAGGAAGTCATGGTCGAAGTTCTCGATGTCGATTCCGAAAAGCGTCGTATCTCGCTTGGCCTCAAGCAGACCCAGGACAATCCTTGGTCGGCCTTCATGGCAGAGCACCCAGCCGGTACCGAAGTCGAAGGCGAAGTTCGTGGCATCACGGAATTCGGTCTGTTCATCGGTCTTGGACCAGAGCTCGACGGCATGGTTCACATCAACGACATCTCCTGGGATGTCCCCGGCGAGCAAGCGATTGCCAACTTCAACAAGGGCGACGTTGTCCGCGCGAAAGTGCTCGACGTTGACACCGAGAAGGAGCGTATCTCGCTCGGCATCAAGCAGCTTGCTGGCGATCCGATGACGGACATGGATGTTCGCCGCGGCGACGTCGTGACCTGTACGGTCAGCGAAGTCACCTCCGGTGGCATCGAGGTCCAGTTCGGCGATCCAGCCATGACGGCCTTTATCCGTCGTTCGGACCTGTCGCGTGACCGTTCTGAGCAACGCCCAGAGCGTTACTCGGTTGGTGACAAGGTCGACGCCAAGATCACTCAGATGGACAAGGCTTCACGCCGCGTTTCCGTCTCGATCAAGGCGCTCGAAATCTCCGAAGAGCAGGAAGCCGTCAAGCAGTACGGATCCGCTGATAGCGGTGCGTCGCTCGGTGACATTCTCGGTGCAGCGCTGGCGTCCGGTGACGGCGAAGGCGACGCCGATGCGAAGAAATCGGACGATAGCGACGAATAGTGCATGATTTGGCGGCATCCCCGTCGCCAAATTTGCATCTTTTAATTTTTTCGGGGCAAGCGCCACTGGCGTTTGCCCCGAATTTCATTTACATTCAAAGCTATGCTTAGGTCCGAACTCATATCCAGGCTCGCAGCCGAATATTCTCATCTCAAGCATGATGATCTTGAGAGAATTGTTGCTGTCATCCTGGAAGAAATTGCTGAGGCGCTCGCCAATGGCGACCGCGTAGAACTCCGAGGGTTTGGCGCCTTTTCGGTTCGCGAGCGCAAGCCGCGGGTCGGTCGCAATCCCAGAACCGGCGAAAAAGTGATGGTGGAGGCCAAATCGGTCCCCTTCTTCCGGCCGGGCAAGGAATTGAGAGCCCGCGTCAATGGCGGCTCGGACCCAGAAGCGCGTTAGACGCCCTTCGGGCCTACGGCTACTTCCAATAGACAATTAGTTGACGCTCGCACCAAAGCCGGGAATATCCCCGTATTGTTAGTGCTGGTGCAGTAATTTCTGAAAGGAGCCGGTTATGTTCAAGGAATTCAAAGAATTCGCCATGAAGGGAAACCTGGTCGATCTGGCCGTTGGTTTCATTCTGGGTGGTGCGTTCTCGACCATCGTGAAGTCTCTCGTCAACGACATCATGATGCCACCCCTTGGCCTTTTGCTTGGCGGTGTCGACTTCGCCGACCTGATCTACCCACTGGATGGCGGGACTTATGAATCGCTCGAAGCGGCCAATGAAGCCGGCGCGCCGGTCATCGCCTATGGCCTCTTTATCAACAACGTTATTTCCTTCGTGATCATGGCGCTTGCCCTCTTCTTTGTGGTCAAGGGCATCAACCAAATGAAGCGCAAACAGGAAGAAGCCCCGGCTGAAGCCCCGCCACCGCCGCGCCAGGAAGTCCTGCTCGAAGAAATCCGCAATCTGCTCGCCAAACAGCAATCGTAAACTGTTAACCAAATCGCGCGACAAAAAGCGTGAAGTAGATTGTGTAGAGATTAAAGGCGGCAACCGGTCCCGGTGCCGCCTTTTTCATGGTCGCCTGAAACCCGTCCTAGTACTCGTAGGGTTCCCAGTCCGTCATCTCGATCGTGTAGGCCGCATCCGCCAGATCAGAGGTCTGCTTCTGGACTTTTATCGTGCCCTCAATCCAGACGGCCTGAGACAGGTCCTTCAGTTTGATTGGCGTCTCGGTCCGGACAAAGACGGTCTGATTGGGCGGCGGTGGCGGCGCATGGAGACAGGCACCATAATAAGGCACCAGAAGAAATTCTGTGATTTGCGCGTCCTTGCCATATTCGAAAGGCACCGTGTAGCCGGGCAGACGCATCTTGACGCCGTCCATGTCCTTGACGGTGTTGAACGTGCCGATCTGTATCGCCTGATCTGCTGCAGACCCTTCAGCGATCCCGCCACCACCGCCGCCGGAATAGAGCGAAGCCATCTGCGCCTGATACATCTGGGCGATACGTTCTTCCTCGCCTTCGGGCATCAGGTCTTCCCAGGTGATCTCTTCATATTCGTCAGAGGTCGCAGCATCTGTGACCTCTGGGGCAGGTTCAGGAACCTTGTCACCGATTTCAGGTTCAGGCGTCGATGTCTCGGCGACCTCTTGCGCCTCAACCTCGACCGGTGGTTCAGCGGCCTCGCTAGGTTCGCTGCCACAGGCATGAAGCGCCAGAATGGCAATCGCGCTCGTCAGGAAATGTGAATGTCTCATGATCTCTATCTAATCCCCTCTGCGGGCCTCATCCATAAGCCTTGTGCATATTTCCGGCACTTCTTGCCGTGGCCCGCCATCAGATCTTCACCGTCAGCCCGTCCGCAAGAGACCGGCGCAAAGCCAGCACGGCCGGCGCCGTTCCAACCAGAAGTGCCGCTAAGGTCACCGCCAGAACAGTCAGGCCATCAATAGGCGCCAGCCCCAGCCCCTGAAGCGACACGCCATAGGTTGAGGCGAGGATAGGACCGGCGATCGCCAGCCCGACCTGTACAAGCACAACACCAAGCACCGCCCCGACAAAGCCCAGCAGCCCGGCCTCCAGCACCATCAGCAGGAAAATATGAACCGGCCGTGCGCCGGTCGCCCGCAGGATCGACATTTCGCGCCGCCGCTCATTGAGGCTGGTCAGAATACTCGTCAGCACAGACACCAGTCCCACAGCCACCACGAATATCGACACAGCGATCAGGGCCCGTTCGACAACACCGGTCACCTGCCAGAGCTCGCCGAGCGCAACGCCCGGTATGATCGCCAGAAGCGGCTCACCCGGACGGGTATTGATCGCCCGCTGCGTCGACAGGATCGACCCACGTCGCTCCAGGCCGACGAACGCGGCTGTTATGGATTTCGGGGTCAGATCAAATCCCCGGATCATCTTGTCACTGATCGTATCGGCCAACGGGCTGCGCGTACCGGTTTCCCAGCCGACATGGATAGCCGTGATGCTCTCCAGAGAGACATGGATGGTCTGGTCCACGGGCGTACCTGTCGGCTCAAGGATTCCCGTAACGATGAACGGTTTGTCCTTATGATCGGTCAACCCGCCTGCCCCCAAACCGTGCGTCAGGACAATCTCACTGCCGATCGAATAGCCAAGATCGCGCGCCACACGAGCGCCCAGCACCGCCTCGTAAATATCCTCAAACTGACGCCCTTCCTGCAGCGCCAGAGCCTGTCCCCGCCCATATTTATAGTGTTCGAAATAGGCTTCATTCGTGCCGAGCACCCGAAAGCCGCGATGACTGTCGCCCAGCGATATCGGAATGGTCCATGCGATATCCTCGCGGTCAGCGATATCCTGATAGGTCGGCCACGACATTTCCGCTGTCGCATTGCCCAGCCGGAATACCGAATAGAGCAGCAGATTGATCTGCCCTGTCGGCGCGCCAACAATCAAGTCGGTCCCGGAAATGGTATTGTCGAAGCCGTCGCGCGCGCCATGACGGGCTTTATCGACGCCAAGAAACAGCGCCACGGAAAGGGCAACCGCAAGCACGGTCAAAAGCGCAGAGCCGCGCCGATTGACGAGGCTACGCCAGGCAAGGCCGAGGATCGAAAAGCCGGTCATGCGTGCGCCCCGCATCTGTTAAGCTCGGAGAGATCGACACTGCGATCAAAATGGCTGGCAAGTGCGCCGTCGTGGCTGACAAAAAGGAGCGCTGCGCCCGACCGGGTCGCTTCGTCCTTGAGCAATTCGATAAACCTGTCGCGCGCATCCGCATCGAGCGCAGAGGTTGGCTCATCCGCGATGACAATTTGCGGCCCGCCGATCAGCGCCCGGGCAACCGCCACACGCTGCTGCTGACCAACGGAGAGATCTGTCACCTTGCGTTCCAACAGGTCGCTATCATCAAGCCCCAGTCGCGCCAGAAGACGGCGCGCTTCCTCAGCAGCTCCGCCAGCGGCTTCAACAGCTCGGCGACGGACGGTCGAAAACCGGCAAGGTAGCGTCACATTCTGGATAACCGAGAGATATGGCACCAAGTTAAACATCTGGAAGATGACGCCCAGCCGGTCTGCGCGCACGGCGTCACGCGCCGCCCCTTTCAGGCCGACCATATCCTGCCCGAGGACATTGATCTCTCCGGCATCAGCCTCCAGCACACCGGCAATAAGCCCCAGCAAGGTGGACTTGCCAGACCCACTCGGCCCCCGCAGGAAAAGTCGTTCGCCTTGGCCGAGCGTAAAGACCGGGACGTCGAGCAGAACCGGCCCGTCGCCCCATGAAAAGCGCAGATCGCGAATATCTATGGCAGGTTCAGACGACAAATCGCGGCCTAGTCAATGTTGAGCGCAGTCGTCGCGCCTGTCAGTTCCGCAGCGGCTTGCTGTGTATCGGAGACAAAAACGGCATCGACCGTTTTGATGTCCGGATATTGCGCGAGCATCACCAGATCGACCTGCTTGAGGCGCTCGGGCGACGAACACTGAAAGACGTGCTCGACCCGAAGCTCACCATGGTCGCCAGTCATCCGCGTCGCGGTCTCAGTCTGAGATGGCAGACAACCGGCCTGACTGTTCAATGTCACAAAATTAGCCGTCTCGCTGAGCGAGTCCTGGAGCGCTTCCATCGCGGCCACCTGCTTTTCTGTTTCCGGCTCATGCTCGAAGCCGATCACAGACATGAGCGGCGACTCGAATGTGACCGTCAGCATGTCGCCGTCCATCGCGGCGACAAGATTAGCATGTCCATGTTCATGCGCTTCGAGCCGTCCGGCCCCAGCTTCCTCAAGGGCATCGACAGCATTGTCAGTGTCCGCCTGCGGTTCGGCAGGCTCAGCCGGCGCGGCGGGCGCTTCCGGGGTCACGGTATCCTCTGGCGCGTCAGGCGAGCCCGGCGAACAGCCAACAAGAAGCGCACTCGATATCAGCAGGGCCGACAGTGGATATTTCAGCGTCATCAATGACCTTTCCGGCGCAGGCAGCAGCGCCTCGTTACAAAAGGGGTCGCAATCCCTGAAATGAGATACTATAACATGCCCCACGTAGCAATCGCGCCCTTTGAACCTTTAGCTGTCTTTTCAGCAAGAAACCTGCAAGGCAATCGGAAACATGTGGTCTTCCATGCAGGCGCCGCTCTTCTTCGGGCTGATCGCCGCTTTCTGCACAACTGTCGGACTGATCTTCGTGGCCCAGCGGGCGCCGTGGAGTGAGCGCAACGCGTCCCTGTTCGGCCTTGCGGCTGCGGGGATGCTGACGACACTCGCCTTCCTCCACATCATTCCAGAAGCCTTTCACCTCGCGCCAAATGCGCCTGCGTGGCTGGCTGTTGGTTTTTTCGGCGGGCTGCTTCTGAACAAGGCGGTGAGTGCCCTGTTTCCGACCAAGCCGGACGGCGGCAGCCAGCACGAGGCCATCACCCCCATCATCGCCATCGCCATCCACTCCCTTCTGGACGGCGTTATTTACGCGGTCACATTCGCGGCGAGCTTTGCCTCAGGCGTTTATGCCGCTGTGGGTCTGACCCTGCATGAGTTTCCAGAAGGCGTGATCGCTTTTGCGATCCTTCGCAAATATGGCGTCAGCAATGTGAAATCCTTCTGGCTCGCCTTCGTCGCAGCGGCAGCGACAACACCGCTTGGCGTCATCATATCTGGTCCCTTCGTCTATGGCATGGGTCCGGAGACCATCGGCTCGCTATTTGCCGTCTCGGCCGGCCTGCTGATATATGTAGCGACCGGACCGCTGATGGCCCCTCTGAAGGATATGAAGCCCGCGCGTGGCCTTGGCGCCATCGCCGCCGGGATCGGCGCCGCCGTCATTCTGGTCATGGCGCCTGTGCATGATGACGACCATGCAGGTTTGCACGATGATCATGATACCCACGAAATGCCGGCCCCTTATTTACCAGGCAAAGACGCCGATCCGTCCGGCAATCGCCTCTGATATTTTGGCCTGCTCGCTCTGAACGGCATCGCACTTGCACTCGCCATGGTTAGCTAAAGGTAACCGGCAGGAGTGAAGATGCGCAAAACGGTGTTAAGATACGCAGGTGCGCTGCTTGTTTCGGTTATTTCGACCTATACCGGCCTGTCCCGTTTTGCACTGGCCGAAGCGCCTGATGTGCCAGCCTGCTCATTGACCGATGTGAGCGCCTGGCAGGCCGCACTGACGAACCCCACTGAAGAAGTGACGCCCGCCTACACCGTCCGTGTCACTGAGGCTTTCATTGATCGCTGCCCGGACCGCCCGGAAGTCCCCGAGGCTCACAGGCTCGCGGCCATGTCGTCAGTCTGGGATGGCAATGCAGAGGCGGCCGTGAGCCATTTTGAACAAGTCGGCACACTGACGGACAGCAAGTCGCTCCTGCTCTACACCGCCGCAAGCCTCGCCATTGGAGAAGATGACGCCGCCTGGAAGCTCCGCGACGCTGCCATTTCCAGCTGGCTGGAAAGGCTCGCCCGCCGCAGGCAGGCCGATATCAAGACGACCGAGACCAGAGGCGGCCTCATCCTGTCGGTCACTTTCCGGCAAGTTGATGCCGACAATCCCACCTCCCAGCTCTGGCTCGCATGGCCGCATAGAGCTGGCTGGCCGGCCGCCCTGTCGGTAAGTTCTGAAGCTCAGCTCAATGCTTTTCATCGCCTGCGCGCGGGTGAAGACGCAGCAGATGTGAAACATGTCCGCCTCTATCGCTGCCGCGCCCGCCGCCTTCTGGCCCGCACGACAGAGACGGTCAGCCCGGAAGACATAGAAGAGACAGCGATACTTGCGATGCAGGCCTATCTCGCTGCGCCAGACCGGTCTGATCCCGGCACGCTTCAGACCTGCATATTCGACGAACGCATCCTGCCGGACATTCATCCGGCGCGCGCTGTGCCCATCCAGTAAACATCTGGCGAGCCGATCCACATCTTTGTTCAAAACAAGGGTGACAGGTGTTCCTGCTTTGGGCGAAATGGCCCCGGGCTGACCGGATAATAAAGCATGGCAAATCAGACTGGGGACGTATGGGCCAAACGCGTGGAGCGGCCGCTTCTGATCCTTGGAGCCCTGCTGGTCTGCGCGCCGCTCGCCGTTTATGCGATGGATTCGATTTATGGCCTTGGGCGGGCTGATCCGCTCGCCGTTTCAACACTATTGGGTGGGCTTGGTGCAGGCCTGATGGCCCTCAGCCAGGGCACATGCTGGCGGCGCTTCTTCATCGCTCTGGTCGGGGGTCTCGCCCTCGTCGCGCTACAGGTTTACGGAATTGCCTTCATCGTGCTGCGTGCGCCAATCCCCGGATAGGGTTAGTTCGGCCGCACAGCGTACACAGCCAGATTCTTGCCAAAGAAGCGCCCGGCGATAACGTCCAGCGCCCTTGAAAACGGAAAGATGAGACGATCATAAATCGTGATCGACTTTTCGCTGACATCGCCGGATCCATTGTCGACCAGCTTGAATGCCATTGTCGCCGGCACACCCAGACTATCGGCAAACCGCACCTTCTCGACGTAGAAACCCGCATCGCGCAGCTTCTCGACCAGTTCACGGCGGCCATAGCGGCGCCAATGTCCAACTTTCTTGTCCATGTTCGAGTACAGGAAATCGAAAGCGGGCACGTAGACAGCCAGACGTCCGCCCGGCTTGATCATCCGATAGAGATCAGCCATCGCCGTCTTGTCGTCTTCGATGTGCTCGAGCACGTTCAGCGTAAAGGCATAGTCCACTGAGGCATCAGCGACTTCATCTGCCGACCGGGCAACCTCAAAACCTTCGCTTTCCAGCCGGCGGCTAAGACGCTCATCCGGCTCAAGACAGGTGAGCGAGGCCACCTCGCCGCGAAGCGGGCGGGAGAAAGAGCCGATGCCGGCCCCGAAATCGAGAACCCGGTCACCGGGCTGCATCGGCGCAGCGACAAACTCACTGAGTGAGCGATTATAGTTCTTCGCATTGGCCAGGATATCGAGCTCCTCAACGCCTGTATAAGGCATCTCGGTTGTGCCACCGCGGTCCGGGCGCACGGCCTTACGACGAAAGGCGATATGCCCATAGCCAAAGTATGAGATCCACATCGAGACCGCGCTTGCGACAGCGACAGCGACGGCCGGGATCATATGAATGCTGCTCATCACTAGCGCGGCATAGACAAGATAGTTGGCAAGCGCGGCGCAGCCGGCAACGAACGCATACCGTACACCTTCGCTCGCCTGGCTTGATTGGCTTGGCTTGAAGGTGAAGGAGCGGTTGAGCCGCCAGGTCACAAGTGTGGCGGCCCCCATGGAGATCGCACGTGAGCTGAACGGGTCGAGGCCGCTATGGATAAGCGCCGTTACAATTGCTGCGTCGACGACAAAGCCGACCCCGCCAACAATTCCGAAGCGGAATATGCGTTGCGCCTGATGCGATGAAATCATTTCGACCATTTCCCTGCAGGATAGCTGAGGAAGACCGATCGCTTCGCTTCAACTCGCGCGCGGGCCAGGCTGTCGAGGATCAAGCCGCACACAGCCGCCACGGTCGCGACGATGATCAGCCCCATGGAGAGCACTGCTGTCGGGAAGCGCGGCACAAGACCCGTTTCAAGATAAGTCATGATAATTGGCGCTGAGAGCCCCAGTGCGCAAAGCGTCAGAAGCAGGCCGATCGCGCCGAAGAAGGCCGCTGGACGGGTCTCCTTGGCCAGCATGAAGAACATGCCGAGAATACGGAAACCGTCCCGGAAGGTCCGCAGCTTTGAGGCTGAATCTTCTGGCCGCACACCATAAGGCGTTGGCCGTTCCAGGGTCGGGATCCCGATCTGGCAGGAATGGACCGACATTTCGGTCTCGATCTCAAACCCGCCGGACACAGCTGGGAATGACTTCACGAACCGGCGCGAGAAAACGCGGTAGCCGGAAAAGATGTCGCTGAACTGGCGCCCGAACATGGCGTTGAACAGCCTGTTGAAGATGCTGTTGCCAAAGGCGTGGCCACCGCGGCCTGCATCCTTGGTCACATTGGCGCGTGTCCCCACGACCATATCGACATGATTGCGCTTCATCAGCTCAATAAGGGTGGGCGCAAGCGAGGCATCATAAGTGCCATCGCCATCTGCCATGACGTAAATGTCCGCTTCGACATCAGCGAAGATACGGCGAACCACATGGCCTTTGCCCTGACGCATCTCGGTGCGCACGATCGCGCCAGCCTGGCGGGCGATCTCAGCGGTGCCATCTGTGGAGTTATTGTCGAAGACATAGATATCTGCGGCCGGAAGCGCTGTGCGAAAGGCTGCGATGACATCCGCGATGGTCGCCGCTTCATTATAACAAGGCAAAGTGACCGCAATGCGCGCCTCTTCCGCGTCAGACACCGGGCGCGGATCGAATGTTTCAAGGTTCGCAGTCTTCATGCTGTCAGCCTTTCAGTAACCACAATCAGGGCTTAACAGAGCCTGGTGAACAGCTGGTTACGCCTGCGACCTTTCAAGTGAGACCTGATGGAAACGCGTTCAGACCCTCAAAAAGCCCCGCTCTGGCCGCTGCTGGCCTTCGGGCTTATCGCGATTATCGCGGCCTCATTGCGGGCTGGCCCCGCACTTGGCGGAGACCTGCTGGGCAATGACGACATGCTGCGCATGCAGCAGGTCCGCGACCTTCTGAGCGGCGATTCCGGCTGGTTCGATGTCGACCAGAAACGCCTGCTGACATCAGACGGCGGCGCGATGCATTGGTCGCGGCTGCCCGATCTTTTCATCGCAGGGATCGTGTTTCTGTTTCAGCCGCTGATTGGCCGCGCCTCTGCTGAAGGGCTGGCGGCGACGATCTGGCCCCTCCTGCAGCTCGGCTGGGTCCTGGCGGCGCTTGCTGTTTCACTTCGCCGTCTCGGCGCAACGCTCAGCGGCCAGCTTGCAGGCATGTTCTTCTTCTGCGTGTCCTTCGCCATCGTCAATTTCCTCCCAGGCCGCGTCGATCATCACGGGCTTGGCCTTGCTTTGACGCTGACGGCATTCGCCTGCCTCCTGTCCGAACGAAAGACGGGGCGATCCGCCATCATTGCGGGCCTCAGCGTCGCTGCCATGTTGACGGTCGCGATCGAAAATCTGCCTGCCGCAGCCTTCACGATCGGCGCCTTCGGCATGGCCTGGATCGTGCGCGGAGAAGCCGAGACAAACCGGCTTCGCTTCTTCGGGGCAACCCTCGTTGTCGCAACACTCGTCGCCTATATTTTCGACGCGCCGGGCGCGGGCGGCGAACGGGCCGTCTGCGATGCGCTTGGCCAGTCGCACTTTGTTGCGCTTCTGGTCGCCGGGGCTGGCATGTTCGCCATCGCGACCGCCATGCCAACCACCCGCAACTGGCGCAGCCGACTGATCCTGCTGGCCATTGCGGGGACCGCGGCTGCGATCAGCTTTGTCGTGGTCAATCCGGGATGTCTTGGCGACCCTTATGCCGGCATGCCGAAAGAGGTCCAGACGGGCTGGCTAAACCTTGTCGGGGAAGCGCGGTCTATGGGCGCCGTCTTCGCAGACAGTGTCGCCGATGGGCTCTTCTACTATGGTTTCGCCTTTGCCGGGCTTGGTTGCGCCATCTTCGCCCTGGTTACAGCTCCAATTGGGTTGCGCTTTGCCCGGGCGGCGCTGGTTGCGTTCTGTACGCTCGCCCTTCTGATCGCGATCTGGCAGCTGCGGGGCACAATTCTATCTCACGGCGCGGCTGTGATCGCGGCCGGACTGGTCTTCGGGGAGCTGTTCTCTCGCTGGTTCAACTCCCGTGGCACGCCGGCGGCGCTGGCGCTCTTTGCTGGGGCGCTCATCATATCGCCGATTGGCTGGCGTCTTCCCGGCCTCCTCGCGCCGCCGCCATCTGAGGACGCGCAGGCCGCCGCCGCTGCGGACTGCAAGTCTGCCGAAAGCTATCGCACGATCGCTGCCGCTCCTCGCATGATTGTCTTCACACCGATCGATCTTGGCGCGCCGCTCATCTATCATACCCGCCATTACGCAACCGCAGCGCCCTACCACCGAAATGCGCAAGCCATTCAGACCGCGATCAGCGTCTTCACCGGACCGACCGAAGAGGCACGCCAGAAGATTGCGCGGACGGGCGCCACGC
This sequence comes from Henriciella litoralis, assembly GCF_002088935.1. Lineage (NCBI taxonomy): Bacteria > Pseudomonadati > Pseudomonadota > Alphaproteobacteria > Hyphomonadales > Hyphomonadaceae > Henriciella > Henriciella litoralis. Next base: position 2,435,788 of record NZ_NCSS01000006.1, on the reverse strand, counting down.
ACCTGCTTTACTGTCCAGGCCTCAACGAACTTGAAGGCTATGCCGAACGCGGACCTGACGGTTTTGCGGCTGATCTGAAAAAGGGCGATCTGCCAAACTGGCTGGTGCCTTTGAACACCGCCACACCGGCAGGAGACGGACCTGTCATCTACACGATTGCGTTCGACCGGAATTGACGCCCGCGCAGCTTTGCGGCAACGGGAAGCATGTCAAATCTAGATACACCAGAAAAAGTCGTCGATGCGCTGGAGCGCCTGTACCAGCAGGCCGTGAGCGCACTTACGTCAAGCCTTGAATCCTACCTCGCAAGCGGAACGGCGCCCGATGCAGACCTTCGGGTCTCTCGCGCCTTCTGCTATCCGGCCCTGATCATCCGCTATGACCCGGAAGGCCCGCCGCCGCCGATCTCGCGCGCATTCGGCAAAATGTCCGAAGCTGGCACCTATATCACCACCGTCACCCGGCCTGACTATTTCCGGCCCTATCTGCTGGAACAGCTAACGCCGCTGATGCGGGACTATCCGGTCGAGATCGAGGTCAAACCATCGGGCTCAGAAATCCCTTACGCCTATGTTTGGGACAAGGCGGATGCAGGTGGCCTCGATGAAGTCAGCCCGGCTGAGCTCGCGCGCTGGTTCCCGTCGCCGCATCTTGGCGCGATTGGCGATGAAGTCGCCGATGGCGAACTCTATGACCCTGGATCCCACCGGCCGCTCTCCCTGTTCGATGCCCCGCGCACGGACTTTTCACTAAAGCGCCTCGCGCACTACACCGGCACGCCGGTAGAGCACATGCAGCGCTATGTCCTGTTCACCAACTATCACCGCTATGTCGATGCGTTCTGCGACTGGGGCGTTGAACAGCTTCACAAAGGCTCGCGCTATACCGGCCTTTCGGTTGCAGGTGGCCTCCAGGTCGACGGCAATACACCTGACGCCAAAACCGCCATCGACGCGGCCCCATGGCGCCGCTTCCAGATGCCAGCCTATCACCTGATGGCCGAAGACCGCACGGGCATCACCCTCGTCAATATCGGCGTCGGGCCATCCAATGCGAAGACGATCACAGACCATCTGGCCGTGCTTCGTCCGGAATGCTGGCTGATGGTCGGCCATTGCGGCGGCCTTCGCCACTCCCAGCAGATTGGCGACTACGTCCTCGCCCACGCCTATCTGCGCGATGATCATGTGCTCGACGGTGTCCTGTCGCCAGACATTCCGGTTCCACCAATTGCCGAAGTGCAGATCGCGCTTCAGCAGGCTGCTGCCGATGTCACCGGCGAACAAGGCGACGCGCTCAAAAAACGCCTGCGCACTGGCACGGTCGTTACGACTGATGACCGCAACTGGGAGCTTCGCTTCACCGAGACGGCTCGCCGCTTCAACCAGTCACGCGCCATTGGCATCGACATGGAAAGCGCCACGATCGCGGCCAATGGCTATCGCCTCCGCGTGCCTTATGGCGTGTTGCTCTGCGTATCGGACAAGCCTCTGCACGGCGAGATCAAGCTGCCCGGCGCGGCCAATCGCTTCTATGAGCGTGCGATTGGAGAGCATATCCGCATCGGCATCGAAACGCTGGAGCGGCTCGCCCGTGATGGCGGCGCCGCGCTGCATTCGCGCAAGCTCCGCGCCTTCGACGAGCCACCTTTCCGCTAGGACCGGGTGGACGCCAAGTGCCCGCCACCCTAGCTGAGGGCAGGCAGGCAACAGGTGTGAGACAGAAGATTATGGATGACAGGATCAAACCGCTGGAAGGCGTCAGGAATTTCCGTGACTTTGGCGGATATGAAGGCGTGGATGGCGCCCGCATAAAGCCAGGCAAACTCTTCCGGTCTGGCCATTTCGGTGAAGCCTCCGAAAATGATCTTGCCGCCATCAACCTCTTCAACATCACGGTACAGGCCGATCTCCGCCGTCCGGATGAGCGTGAGCGCCACGGCGACAGATGGCCCGTGGCTGGTGTAAATCGCCTCTATTCAGACCTTGGGCGCGAAAAGGATGCGCCGCACGTCAACTTCCTGAAACAGGTCGCTGTCGATGCCGAAGCCTCGAAAGGCTGGATGCGGGATTACTACGTACAGGCGCCTTATCGCGACAATCTCATCTCGACCTATTCGGCCTGGTTCGACCACCTTTCGCAGATGCCCGACGATGAGGCCGGCCTCGTCAATTGCGCCGCCGGCAAAGACCGCACCGGCATCCTCTGCGCGCTCACGCACCATACCCTTGGAGTGTCGATGGACGACATCTTTGTCGATTATGAACTGACGAATGAGGCCGCTGACGTCGCAACGCGCCTTCCCGAGGCGCGCGACTATTTCAACGACCTGCTCTCAAAGTCATTCGACGCGGCCGTCTACCAGCCCTTCATTGGCGTGGAGCGACAATTCCTTGAGGCGGCGATTGGCTCGATCAAGGACCAGTCGGGCTCAATCGACGCCTATCTCGCAGGCAAGCTCGGCGTTGATGATGCCAAGCGCGAGGTGATCCGCCAGAAACTGCTGGTCTAGGGCCTAGAAGCTGAGCTCCAGGCCGACCAGAATCTCTTGTGGCTTGCCGGGGCGGAGGCCCGCCGGATCGATAGACGCGGCATAGACTTCGTCGAACAGGTTTTCCGCCTTGGCCCGCAGACGAATGCTCTCGGTCACATCATACCAGATGGATGCATCAGCGACCCAGCGGCTATCGATGCGCTCGCCAGCCGGAATAGCGCCCTGTCCGGCGCGCGCACGGGCTTCATCGACATAATTGCCAACGAGGTTTGCGCCCCAACGCGCTGCTTCCACGCCTGCTGAGATGGTCAGCTGGTGTTCTGGCACATAAGGCAATCTGTCGCCCGCAACCACATTGCCCCATGGCTCGTAGCTGCTTGCGAAATCTTCCTGAAACTCGGCATCCGTCCAGGTGTAAACCAGAGACAGAGGCAGGGAGAGCTCGGTATTCATCACGCTCGCCGCATCCCAGCCGGCCGTCAGCTCCAGACCTTTGACGTCGACTTCGCCGCCATCAAACTGGTCGCCAATGACGCAATTGCCGCCGGACGAGTTCGTGCAGACGCCCAGCAAGTTCGAGTAATCATTAAAATAGGCAATCGCTTCGACGTCGAAGGTGCCACTACTATAGCGTCCGCCAGCCTCGAAATTGATGCTTTCTTCAGCGTCGGACGTGGTGTTGCCAGGGCTTGCGATGGCAAACCCCTTATGGACGCCTGCGAGCAAGGTGAGGTCATCAGTTGCCTGATAGAGAACGCCAATACCCGGCACCACGACCTGGTCATCCAGCTTCCGGACCCGCGTCGGCCCCAAGGCGCGCGTCGGGTCAGCGGTACTGTAATCGGCCCGTGTCAGCTCATAATCTTCAATCCGCACACCGGGCGTGACCGTCAGGCGTCCCCAGCGGATCCGGTCTTCGATGAAGATCGCCACCGCGTCCCCACTGGATACACGGTTGGCCTGACTGCCCGGCACACCGGCATCTGTCAGGAACAGATCACCGCCTTCCAGACGATAGGCGTCTTCCTCCTGGAAGCGGTCCTCTTCATCCTGATGAAGGCGCACACCCACCGTGATGTCATGGTCCGCGCCTGCAAACCCGGTCTGCCAATTGAGGACCGACTGCACACCCTCGCTGGAATAGGCGCGGCGGTTTGCGCGCAGCACGATGGAATTGTCGAGGCTTGTCCGACCGGTGATGAGGTCGAACTCAGCCGAATAGGTGGTCGGGTCAGCGAGGATCGCCGAAATGCCGACATCGCCGGACGCCCCGAGACCTGCGGCGGAGACACCCTGCAGCTTGTACCAGTTGCGGTTGAAGTCATGGCTATAAGCGATGGTGGTGAGCGAGACCTCAGGCGAGAATTCGATCTTGTGGGTCAGCTGAAAGAGTTCGTTTTCGCCATTGAACTCATCGCCCCCGCTCGCATCATAGCGCCGGTATGGCGATGCTCTGAAATCATCCAGCGTCAGGCCGAGATAGGTCTCGTGCGAGGTTTCCTCGCGGCTCTGATATTTGAATTCCAGCGACTGCGGCAGCGCAGCATCCTCATTGTAGAGGCCGAACTTCAGGACAATGTCATCGGCGTCAAACCCGGTCGGGCCGCCGGAATCGAGCCGCTTGAAGCCGTCGCTTTCATCGTGAAACACTTCCAGCAGGCCGCCCGCCTCCAGTGTGCCAGCCACCTCCTCGCGTCCACCGACCCAGGCATGCACACGCTGGCGATCATCGGTGCCGAAAAAGGCTTGCCCGAAAGCAGAGAAATCGTCCGGGACGGGGGTCGAAAACAGGTTGATCGCGCCGCCCGTGGTGCGCGGCCCATAGCGCACTGCCGCTGGCCCCTTTGTCACCTCAATGGCGTGCATCCGGCCTGTTGTCGGGAAGTAATAGGCCGATGGAGACGCATATGGCGCTGGCGAAATCGGCACGCCGTCTTCCATCAGAACGATCCGCGAAGACCGGTCAGAACCTGACCCGCGCAGGCCGATATTCGGACGAAGGCCAAACCCGTCTTCCTCCTGAATGTTGACGCCGGGCACAGAGCGCAACACGCGCAGAACATCCGTTTGCGCCTGCGCCGACAGGTCAGCGTCAGAGAGGAATGACACTGAGCCTGCGACTTCTTTCGCATCGGCGGCGCTACTGGTCACCAGAACCGTGGACAGCAAGCGATAGGGATCATCGTCCCGCGTCTCTGGGGTGGAATCAGGCGACTGCGCGCCTGCGAAAGGCACAGCACAGGCGCCAAGAAGAAGTGAGATCAGTAATTTACGCGTCATTTTCCTGCGTCTGCCCGAAGCAGCCATCTAAGTGTGAATGAGAATTATTCTCGCCTAGCGACCCCAAATCTCAAACGCAAGTGACAATTACTCTCAATCTCAGAAGCGCGTTCCGTCGCGTCATGCAAAAGTGCATATTTACTTTAGGCCACGATGCCGCAGACTGCATGCCAGAGGTGCCATCAAAGAGCGCCCAGGGAGATTTTCGCATGCATCCACCCGTCACCACAGCTCCCGATTCCATGGTCGAGCCCACTATCGACCTTGGCGGCGCCCTTAACCGAAGGGGCCTTGCCTGGGCGATCTTCGAATGGGCCCGCAATCCCTATTATATCCTCGTTATCATCTATCTGTTCGCGCCCTATTTCGCGTCGATCATCGGGCAGAATTTGATCGCGAGTGGCGCAGTCGATGGCCTTGATGGCGCCGCCCAGCGCGCAGCGGCCAATGCCGAAGGCCAGGCGACGATTTCCGGTCTAGTGAAATATGCAGGCTTCATCGCCGCCTTCACAGCGCCCTTCCTGGGCGCCGCACTCGACCGGGGCGGGCGACGCAAACCACTGATGGTCGTCTTCCTCGGCCTGATGGCTGTGATGTCGTTTTCGCTTTACTGGGTCACGCCTGATGACACGGGCATGCCGATCTGGATGGGTATGACGGCGCTGGTGCTGGCCTCGGTCGGCTACACCTATTCAGAGGTGACCCACAATTCGATGCTGAACGTCAATGGGCGTCCGGGCTCGCTGCCCGCTATTTCGGGCCTCGGTCTGGCTTTGGGCAATCTGGCCGGCGCCATCCTGATGGCCGCCATCGTTTTCTCGTTCGCCTTGCCCGCGCTGACCGGCTGGCCATTCAGCGCCCCGCTATTTGGCGTGGATGTTGCCGCTGGCGAGCACCAGCGCCTTGTCGGGCCAATCTGTGCGATCTGGCTTGTTGTCTTCGTGGTCCCGTTCTTTCTCTACACCGAAGACGGCGGCACACCGGGCGCAAGCTGGAGCAAAGCGGCTCGCAATGGCGCGGTCGGTCTTTACCGGACGATCCGAAACGCCTCTGAGAACATCAATATCCTGAAATATCTTGGCGCCCGCATGCTGTATGCCGACGGTATGGCCGCGCTCCTTGCCTTGGGCGGGGTCTATATCGGCCTTTATCTGGAATGGAACGTCGTTGAGCTGTCGGCCTATGCCGTCCTGGCCTCACTCTTTGCCTTTGCTGGTGGCATTTTCGGGGGCTGGCTGGACGGTGTTGTCGGGCCCAAACGGGCGCTCATGATCGAGATTTCGGGTATGGTCGCGACGCTTGTCTATCAGCTGTCGATCACGCCGGACGCTATTTTCTATGGCCTGATCCCCGGCTTCACGATCTGGGACGGGCCAGTGTTCAACACGCTCTCGGATGTCGTCTACCTGTCCTCGGCCGCCTTCATCGCCGTCACGGCCACAGCCAGCATTTCGTCCAGCCGCTCAATGCTGGTCCATCTCGCCCCGTCACACCGCGTTGGCGAATTCTTTGGACTTTACGCCATCGCCGGCACCGTCACGGTCTGGCTGGGGCCATTGCTCGTGGAGCTTTTCACCAAATGGTCAGGCGACCAGCGGATCGGCATGAGCGCGATTGGCCTGCTTTTCATTCTTGGCTTTATTGTGCTGACAACCGTCCACTCACCGCACCATCCCGCGGTGGACGACGCACCTGACTGATCAATCGCGAATACGGGCGACGAAGTCAGTCCGGCGTGGGCGAAGATAGAACTTGTCTCTCAGCGTCTTATTGGTGGTGAAGAAATAGCCGAGCGTCGACTCATAGTCATATTCGACTTCCGAGAGGATCACGGACCCACCTGAAGGGATCAGGCCGTCTGGGACCTCAATTGTCTGACCATCGGAGTAGGCGGACATGTTCATGGCATCGCTCCACGCGACTCTCACCGTTCCGCCATCGTCATAGATGCTGGTCACGCGCAGCCGGGCATCGCCAATCGGGTTCGGCTGGAAGATCATACGGGACGCTTCAAAGATATCGCTGAGATCGTCATCGGTCACCGTCGAGGCCCGCGCGACCAGGTCCCCCAGGGCAGACGCCGAACTGGTCACCTTACGGTCGAGCACCATCATGAAAGACAGCTCGATACACGCGAAATAGATCAGGATCATGACCGGCGCGATGAGCGCAAATTCGATCGCCGAGACACCGCGATTGGCCTTACGAAGCAGGCGCGCCTTGTGGAAAATATTCTGCATCACCTAGTCCCCAAATGGCTCGTTGCGGAATACGACCGTCGACTGCAGGAGGCGGCGATTATTGCTGAGATTGGCAAGCGGCGCGCTCAGCACAGGCGTCATCAGGTCCCACGCATAGAAGGCGCGCACGACCACAATGTCATTTGCTCCGCCTGGATCAAACGCGAAATCGTCGGTGTTCATTTCGCCATCATCATCGATCGGGCTCGGATTGCCCGTCGCGGCAAAGCTGTCAAAGGTTTTGACGTCGAGCTGGATCTTGCCCTTGCACTCAAACAGCTCGAACACCTCAGAGCACAGAATGTCCTCAAAACCGTCGCGGTCAAAGCCATCAGCGCTTTGCAGCTGGCCGGTCCGAATGCCACGCGCGGCCTCATTGAGGCCATGCTCGAGAACCGACGACATGATGAAGATCACACAGATCTCCAGCAGGCCGAAAATCAGGAAGAAGAACGGCACAGCAATCATCGCGAATTCAACGGCCGCAACGCCGCGATTGTCCGCAGCCCAGGCCTTCAGCCTTTTGTGCAGATGCGGAGCAAATATTCCTGGCAGAATAAACGGGAACATGGAGGCCTTTCGCGCCGAGCGATCTTTATCAGCACACATCCTTAGCTCCGCTCGGTTGAGATCACGTTCAGCCCATAGGTGAAATTTGATGCTTCTGAGGCCGGACGTCAGCGTCTGCCTTTACCTTGCCACCTTGTTTGACCACATAGAGACGAGAAACATGCCAAGGTGATCTAGATGAGCCACAACCCCGTAAGGCCATGGCGGTCCATCGAACGGCGCAAATCGCGCAAGATTAATGTCGGTCCTGTCGAAGTCGGCGGCGACGCCCCTATCGCTGTGCAGACCATGACCAACACACCGACCGAAGATGCGAGCGCCACAATCGCGCAGATCGAGCGCGCCGCAGAGGCCGGGGCAGATATCGTGCGCGTCTCATGCCCGACGGTGGAATCTACCGCCGCCATGCCGGAAATCTGCCGCCTCAGCCCTGTCCCGATCGTGGCGGACATTCACTTTCACTATAAACGCGGGATCGAAGCGGCCGATGCAGGCGCGGCTTGCCTCCGGATCAATCCCGGCAATATCGGCTCGAAAGACCGCGTGCGCGAAGTCGTCAACGCCGCGCGCGCCAATGGCTGCTCGATCCGTATCGGCGTGAATGGCGGCTCGCTAGAGCGCCACCTGCTTGAAAAATACGGCGAGCCTTGCCCCGATGCGATGGTCGAAAGCGCGCTCGATCATGCTCGTATCCTCGATGATCTAGGCTTTCATGAGTACAAGATCTCGGTAAAGGCCTCGGACATGTTCCTGACGGTCGCCGCTTACCAGAAGCTCGCCGAGGTTACGGACGCGCCGCTGCACCTCGGGATTACCGAAGCGGGCGGCCTTCGCACCGGCACGGTGAAATCCGCCATCGGCATGGGCAATCTGCTCTGGATGGGCATTGGCGACACGATCCGCGTCTCGCTATCGGCAGACCCGGTCGAGGAAGTCAAAGTCGGCTTTGAAATGCTGAAATCGCTGGGCCTTCGCACGCGCGGCGTCAACATCGTCGCCTGCCCCAGCTGCGCGCGTCAGGGCTTTGACGTCATCAAGACGGTCGAAATCCTGGAAGACCGCCTCTCGCACATCACAGAGCCGATTTCACTGTCGATCATCGGCTGCGTCGTCAACGGGCCGGGCGAAGCTGCCCTCACCGATATGGGCTTTACCGGCGGCGGCAAGGAAAGCGGCATGATGTACGTCTCAGGCCGGCCTGACCACAAGGTCTCCAACGGCGACATGGTCGAGCATATCGTCCAGCAGGTCGAGGAAAAGGCCGAACGCCTGCGCGCCCAGCGCGAAGCTGAAGAGACAGTCGCGGCGCAATAAGGCCTAGTCGAAGAAACACTTCTCCGTGCCATCGCCCTGATTATAGCAGCGCGGGGTGTAGGAAATAGGCGGACGATAGGTCGGCTTCGGTACGGTGCCTCGGTAGCCCGCATTGGCGCTGCTTCGCTCAACCGGCTGGTTCCAGTTTCCATTGCCGTATTTCGCGACATATTCGGCATCGCGAACCTTCCGCACCCAGGCCTCGGTATTCGCACATCGACGGTCGGAAGGGCCGAAATTCTCGCACGCCCATTCGCGATCCTGCAGCGACCAGAGGCCCTCATTGTGCTTCCACCAGAGCGACAGATACGGTCCGCCATAGAGCAGCGCGTCTTCAAAGAAGCTGCGGTCACCCTCGACATCGGCCCCTGCGAGCAGAAGGCGCTGATTGCGTGACATAGACCCATAGGTCTGCTGCAGAGAGCCTCTTTCCTCCCAGTCGCAGCCAATCACGGAATTTGCCCAAGTCAGCATCTTACCTTCCGGCTTGATCGTCGGCGGGTAAGGGACCGTTGCGCGCTGGCCGGATTTGTACTTTTCGAGCTCAGCGGAATACGCCATCAGGCCGCCATAAGGCGCTGTATCAAATCTCGCAGGCTCACCGCATCCATCCTCTGCGCACTGCGCGAGCGCCCAGCGGACCCGTCCATCCATCGCTCCGGCGCGGCCCCGCTCCTGCCAGGCTTGAATCGCATAGGCCTGCAGATAGGTCAGCGCGTCACTGGCTGCCGCCGTGCCTGGCCTTGCGAAGACGGTCTGCATCTTCTGGTCGATCGCATTGTCCAGCAGCTCACCTTTCACGCAAACGCCCGTAGGAGCGGGCGGCGGCGGTGGCGGAGGCGCGGGCAGGCTGATGTCGCACTGGAGCGTCTCTTGCGCCCAGCTGACCATCGATGCGTCTGGCGCGGCCATGTCAGCCGTCAGTACGGCAGGCGCGTCGCGCATATCGGCCATGTAAAGCCGATTATGCCCGTTATACTTGGTCAGCCGCTCGAAAGCCGAGCCCTCCATCGGAACAGGCACACCGCAGGTCTTGTCATACTTGCAGAGGTCGAGCGTCGTTCTGACCCCGCTATCCTCCAGCGCCTTCAGACCCGCATCCCTCCAATACAGAATACCAAGCGCCTGCGTTTCTGCGAGGGCCTCATCGCTGGAGATATTCTGCGCCTTCATGCGGGCGCTGACCGACCCGGATGAGGTGTCGAAGGCAGACTTCAGATCATCGCCTTTCCAGCACCCTACCGCCTGCGCATCCGCAGACAGGGAGAGCCCTAATGACGACAGGCCAAGCATGGCCGCGCAAACGGCAAAGAGACGCATGATTTCCCCACATTTCAGGACTCTAAAGTCTGATAATATGAAAGAAATCGGGCGGATGTCACCCTACTTTTCGTGAGATTTTACGGCGTTCACCTACCAAGTTTTTCACATCGCGATGCCTCAATCAGGGCTGCCGCCAGATCATGGGTGTCCTGATCGGGCGCGAGCCGCCGGATCAAAGCGAGGCCTTTGCCGTCGATCTCCACTGTATTCAGACCATTGGCGGCATAGCCGCGGCCTTCTTCTATCGGCGGATTGCCCGGCGGGTAGGCGATGACACCTTCGAAGTCGCTTCCGTCCTGCAAGCTGGCAACGAAGACATTGTTCGTGCGGTCATCAAAAATCGACAGCGAACCATATGTCTGCGCTGTCGGGGCTGATAGCAGGACCGGGCCATCGGAGGTGTCGAAGCGGCAGATGGCATAGGAAAGATCCGGCGACGGGCGCACAACTGTCTGCGTCTCGGGCGTTATGCGCGGCGCGGCGGTCCACCCATTCAAGGCAATACCGCGATCGGCCATCCGCTCCATCGCCGTGGACATGATTTTCGCCGGGATGGAATTCAGCACCACCAGATGGGCAATGATCGCTGTGAGCACAAAGACGATAAGACCAATCAACCAGCGCATCAGACACCTCCCTCACACGAGAGACGCTCAATCCTGGGCGGTCTCAGCGCTGCGGCGGGATCATCCAGCAAAGCATCCGTTGGCAGATAGAGGCGCAGCGTAAGGTCAAACACATCCGCCGCCTTGCTCGAGACCCATTGGCGCTTTGGCCCTGTCCCCTTCGCCGGGCTGATCGTGAAAGACCAGTCGCCCGCATCACCAAGGTCAGCCGCATCTGTGGCATCAAAGGAAAGCGCGCCATCGGTATTCATCGGCAGACGGCTATCGCGATCATACAGCGTGATTGACCACCACTCCGCCGGAAGCGCGCCGGCACTGACGCGATATGTGCAGGCTTCAGTGAGGGCGCGGCCCTCATCATCGACGGCGCGGTTAAAGTAGACCGCCTCCTCCTTTCGCAAGGCCAGCAGACCGACGCGCGCAATCCTGGCGCGGACATAAGGATTGGCCGCCTCAGACCCGATTGACCAGTCGCTGGACCAGTCATCAACTTTGATCGAGTCGCCAATGCGCAGGCCGCCCGACAGCAAGCCGCCCATCCAGAGCGCTGACACAGCGCCTATGGCCGTGCCACAAACCGCAGCAATCAACGAGATCAGCAATATACGCATGTCAGCCCCCCTCCCCGGAACGCCCAGGCCTGACTGCCGGAAAATGCCACGATAACAGTGCCTGCATGTCGGCGCTATCAAGAAACGGTGAACGGCTTGATTAAGGGTGGGCGGCCTGCCGCCCGGCTGCTATGTCTCTGGCCCACAGGAGTACATTCATGGGTCTCGTCCTGAACATTGTCGGCTGGATCGTCCGACTTGCCGTCGTGCTGGTCATCCTTGCACTGATGTCGAGCTGCACGATGCTCGGCCTCAATTATGCCAGTCTCGACACAGAGAACAAACCAGAGGCCCGCCCCGCCATCACGGCTGAAACGCTTGGCGAATGGGAGTCCGGCCGCGCCGACCTGCTGAAGACATTCGAGACCGTCGAATATGGCCCCTGGCCCTCAGGTCTGGCGGTAGAGCTCGTCGACCGGCGCATGATCGATCCGGACCTTGCCAATGGTGCCGGCACCTTGGAAGAGCTCACGATCCGCGTTGGCAGCGGTGAAGGCGCCCGCATTTTCCATGTCGCGCTGGCCCTGCCGTCGGGCAATGGCAAGTCGCCGCTGATCATCAGCCAGAGCTTCTCGAGCAATTGCGAAGCCTTTCCAGGCCAGCCGCTAACGGCGCCTGATGGCGGCAGCTGCGAAGACCACGACACGATGCCGGGCTTTGTCTCTTCGATTTTCGGCGAGTTCATCGCTCTGGTTCCGGCCGACCAGTATTTTGCGCGCGGCTATGGTTATGCAAGCTGGCTCGCCGGTGAATTGATCCCGGATCGCGATGGCGACGCGCAAAGGATCATGTCAGCGATGACGGGCGAGGGCGTCACCTCGCCGACAGGGGCAGTGGCCGGGTGGGGGGCAGGCATATCGGCAGTCATTGATGTGCTGGAACAAGACCCATCCATCGATCAGGACAGGATCGCTGCGCTTGGCCATTCGCGTCATGGAAAGTCCGTGATTGTGGCCGGCGTCTATGACCGGCGGATAAGCGCCGTGATCGCGCATCAGTCCGGCTTTGGCGGCGCCGCCTCCTCGCGCTCAACGACCGGCGAGACCGTCAAACGCATGATCCATGGTGCGCGCGCCTTCGGCGTCATCAAGCTTGATGGCTATCCGCACTGGTTCGATCAGACCTTCGTGGACTACGCCAATCACACCGAAGATTTGCCCGTCGATCAGCACCAGTATCTGGCCCTCCTCGCCCCAACGCCCGTTTTCCTCGGCAATGGCCGGCGCGATGTCTGGTCAGACCCCAATTCCACCTATCGAATGGCCGAAGGCGCCGACCGCGTTTACGAGCTTTACGGCACCGATGGGCTCGACCAGTCCGGTATGCAGGACTTCAACCCAGCAGCGGCGATCAGCTACTATATCCGCCCGGGCGGACACAGCATCACCCAGCAGGACATCACCGCCTTCATGGATTTTCTGGACGCCGCCCTGCCCCAGAGGAATGAGGTGCCCGGCGAACCGAATAAGGCTAATGTCTCCCCATAATCATATTGGGGGAAAGCCAAATGCCATTTCAAACCGAAGACCTGCTGCCCGTCCTGGCGCTGATCGTCTGGACGCTCATCATATTCGTCTGGATGTATCTGACGCGCATTCCGGCCTTCGCAAAAGCCGGCATCAACCCTGACGATGCGCGCCACCCGGACGCAGGCTACAATTCCAAGATCCCCGCAAACGTCCGCTCCATTGCGGACAATTACAATCACCTGCATGAGCAGCCGACACTCTTCTACGCGCTGGTCTTCTTCGCAGCGCTGACCGGCGGCGGCGACAATATCTTCATGTATCTGGCCTGGGCCTATGTCCTGCTTCGCGTCATCCACTCTCTGGTGCAGATCCTGTCCTCCAAGGTCACCAACCGCTTTCTGGTCTTTGCGATCAGCACGCTGGTTCTCATGGTGATGGCCGGCAAGGAAGTGATCCGCGTCCTCACAAGTCCGGGTATCGCGGGCTAAGCTGGCAAAAGGCCGCCGCGCCCGGTCGGCCTACATCTGCCGCATGACCCCGCTTCCCCCAATCGCCATTCCGGTTTAGATGGCGGACCATGGCTTCTATACCCACTTCCCGACTTGAACAGGTCATCGACCGGTTTGACGAAGTCGAGGCCCGTATGGGCTCGACCACAGACAGCGACGAGATCGTTGCGCTCTCGCGTGAGCATTCTGAACTGCGCCCCGTCGCCGAAAAGGCGCGTGCCCTCATAGAATTACAGTCAGAGCTGAAAGACGCCGAGACAATGATGAACGGCGCGGACAAGGAGATGGCCGAGCTCGCCTCGGAAGAATATTACGACATCAAGGAACGCCTGCCCGCACTGGAAAAAGAAGTCCAGCTTCTGCTCATCCCCAAGGATGTCGACGACAAGGCGAGCGTCGTTCTGGAAGTGCGCGCCGGCACGGGCGGCGACGAAGCGGCCCTGTTCGCAGGCGACCTTTTCCGGATGTATTCCCGCTACGCCCAGCTCGAAGGCTGGAAAGTGGATGTCGTCTCAATGTCTGAAGGCGACGTCGGCGGCTATAAGGAAGTGATCGCCAACATCGAAGGCGACGGCGTTTTCGGCCGTATGAAATGGGAAAGCGGCGTCCACCGCGTCCAGCGCGTGCCGGACACTGAAAGCGGCGGACGCATCCACACATCGGCCGCGACCGTTGCTGTGCTGCCCGCACCAGAGAATATCGAGATCGAGGTTCGCCAAGAAGATATCCGGATCGACACAATGCGCTCGTCCGGCGCCGGCGGCCAGCACGTCAACACGACCGACTCGGCCGTGCGGATCACTCACCTCCCCACCGGTATCGTGACGACGAGTTCGGAAAAGTCCCAGCACGTGAACCGCGAGAAGGCGATGGATCAGCTCAAGATCCGCCTCTATGAGCGTGAGCGCGCCGAAAAGGATGCGGCCCGCGCAGAAGCCCGTTCAGAACAGATCGGCTCGGGCGACCGCTCCCAGAAGGTCCGCACCTACAATTTTCCGGAAAACCGGGTCAGCGACCACCGCATCAATCTTACCCTCTACTCGCTCGACAAGGTCATTGCTGGCGACAAGCTGGACGAAGTCATCACGGCGCTGATTTCCGAGGATCAGGCACGCAAGCTGGCTGCGATGGACGAAGATGCATGACAAGGATAGCTACCGGGCTCATCTGAAGACGGCATCTGAGCGACTCGCAGGCGCTCGAATAGATCGGCCAGCGCGCGAAGCCCGCCACCTGATGCAACATGTTTGCGGCAAGGATGCCGCTGGCCTCATCGGCATCGAAAACGATCCAATGCCGGCAGACCAGCGAGGCCGTTTCTTCGCGCTTGTTGAACGCCGCGCAACTGGCGAGCCTTACGAGCATCTGACCAATGAAGCCTGGTTCTACGGCCTCGCCTTTCACTGCACGTCCGACACGCTCATCCCGCGTCTCGACAGCGAAGTTGTAGTTGATGAGGCGCTGGCACGTTTGCCTTTGGGCCGGGACGTGAAGGTCGCTGATCTTGGCACCGGCACGGGCTGTCTGCTGATAACATTGCTCGCCAATCATCCTGGCCTTCAGGGCGTCGGCATTGAACAATCAGCGCCAGCCGCCGCTATTGCCACTCGAAACCTTGCCATGCACAACCTTTCCGATCGGGGCCACATCGAGACGATGAGCTGGTCGGACTGGGCCGGCTGGGCCGAGATGGACCTCATTATCTCCAATCCGCCCTACATCCGCACAGATGTCATCGACACGCTCGATGAAAGCGTGCGGGCGTTCGAGCCCCATGTCGCGCTCGACGGGGGCGCGAGCGGACTTGAGGCTTATCAAAGCATAATTGATCTTGCCGCAGAGCAGATGAAGCCGGACGCATGGCTTGTCTTCGAGATCGGCTTTGACCAGCGCGAAGCTGTAATGGCGCTTCTAGATCGCGCGGGGTTTAACTCGATCAGCTGTCGTCAGGATAGCGGTCAGAGAGACCGCGTCGTCTGCGCCAGGCGCTGATCCGCAGTCAGGGGCTTGGCGAACCTGCAAATGCACGCTACAGCAGTTATCGGGCAGGCGGCTCTACATATTCAGAGCCCCGCCGGGAGCAAGCGAAACATCACCGAGTTATTCCCAGCCGGGATGAGACGCAAAGGGTCTGATACAACGGACACAATGGGATCAGGAATCTAGCGTATGCAACGCAAGCGCGGACGCGGCCGCCGTTCAGGCAGCAACAATAACAACAACAATCCGAACCGGCACTATGAAAGCACCGGACCGGATGTGAAAATCCGGGGATCTGCCCAGCAGATTCTGGACAAATACCAGCAATATGCGCGCGACGCCCTGACAGCGGGTGATCGGGTCAAGGCTGAGGCCCATTTCCAGCATGCTGAGCACTATGCTCGCATCGTGGCCAGCTTCCAGAAAGACAAGAATCAGAACCGCAATGACGACAATTCGTCAGACGACGATGACAACAATAATTCGTCGAACGATGACAATAATGAGTCGTCGAACCGGTCTGACAATGACAGCCAGGAGTCTTCCAACAACTCCCGGAAGGACAGTGAGAAGAAAGAGCGCGAGAAAAAGCCTCGCGCCACGTCCTCACGCAGCCGCAAGCCGAAAACTGAAGACGACCCGATGAAGGTCATCGACGCCGAGCAGAGCGACGACAGCAAAAAGGCTGACGACAAGAAAACCGAAGAAAAGCCTAAGCGCCGCACCTATCGCAAGAAGACCGACGCTGCCGCCAGCGCCGATACGGATGGCGTGATGTCGACCTTGTCGCGCGGCCGCCCTGAAGCTTCAAGCGACGATTCATCGAGCGAGAAAAGCCCGGCTGAAGCTGCGGAATAAGATCAGCCGTACGATCAGACTTGATCTCAAGGCTAACAAAAAGGGCGCGACCAGCTGGTTGCGCCCTTTTTTCTTTTGTGCGGATCGCGCCGCTTGAAACCTAGGCGGCTACTCGGCGGCGACCGTCCGCTTCTGCTTGTCGAACGTTGACCAGACGCCATCGTCGCCATGCCAGTCACCGGACGTTGCACCCTTGGAATACTCTGTCGCGCGCGCTTCGAAGAAGTTGGCATGCTCGACGCCGTTCAGAATCTCGGTCAGCCACGGGATCGGGTGTTTGTCGACACCGTAGATCGGGTCGAGCTTCAGTTGCCCCATGCGCCAGTCAGCGATGTAGCGGATATAATTCTTGATGTCCTGCGGGGTCATCCCCTGCACTTCGCCGGCCTCGAAGGCGAGATCAATGAACTTGTCTTCGAGCTTCACCACGGTCTGACAGCAATCGGCGATGTCGTCCTTCACTGACTTGGTCAGTGCGCCGGTCTCTTCAGCGAAGGTGTGAAACATCTTCATCATGCCTTCGCAGTGCAGCGACTCATCGCGCACGGACCAGGACACGATCTGCCCCATCCCCTTCATCTTGTTGAAGCGCGGAAAGTTCATCAGCATCGCGAAGGAGGCAAACAGCTGAAGGCCTTCGGTGAAGCCGCCGAAAACAGCCATGCTGGTCAGAATATCCTTGTCCGACCCAACGCCGAACTGGCCGAGATAGTCGTGCTTGGCGGCCATCTCCTCATATTCCATGAAGGCGCCAAACTCACTGTCCGGCATGCCGATCGTCTCCAAAAGCAGCGCGTAGGCTGCAATGTGGACCGTCTCCATGTTCGAAAACGCCGCCAGCATCATGCGCACTTCAACCGGCTTGAAGAGCGGCATGTAGTTTTCCATGTAGTTGGCGCCGACTTCGACGTCAGACTGCGTGAAGAAGCGGAAAATCTGCGTCAGCAGATTACGCTCCTTGTCGGTCAACTTGTTCGACCAATCCTTGCAATCCTCGCCCAGCGGCACTTCTTCCGGCAGCCAGTGCACCTGTTGCTGGATTTTCCAGAAGTCATACGCCCACGGATACCGGAAAGGCTTATAAGCCTTGCTTGGCTTGAGAAGACCTGGAATTTGAATGATACCGTCTGCCATTGGTCGCGCCTTTCCCTGTCATCAGCACCACATATAGTGCCAAAATGGGTAAAGATGCGCAAGATATATCCGCTGATGAGACTTGCATTTCCACAGGCTGAGCCAGCCCTGTGGACAGGATTACACCAAATAAAGGCGCACAGCCGCCAAGCAGGCAGACCCGCTACGGCTCAATCCATATTATCTGGAATGCCTTAGCGGCGAATCGTGAAGCTGACGCCCGCAAAGTCTTCAGAGGCCTGCTGCCCGCGAAGGCCCCGCTCATTATATTCGACCTCGCGGTGAATATAGCTCAGCGAAAGCTGTCCGGCGCCGCGTGTGAAGGAAACACCGGCCTGCATGTCACCGACCGTGACCTGGTCACGAAGGGCCATGCTGTTTGTAAAGCTGCGGCCATCATCGGGTTCGTAAACCAGGGCCTCACCATCAGCAGCGGCGAAAAGATACCAGCTTTTGGCATCCACATCTTTACCGCGTTGATCGAAATTCTGGCCAATCCGGATTTCACCACCGAAGCTGCGCTGCGCAAACTCACCGTCTTCCTTGACGCTGACCCGAGGAACGACCCCCACATCAAAGCCAAGGCCCGTCTGCTCTGTCGATGCGGAGAATTCCATCTCGGCATCAAAGTCACGCACGGACCGAACAGGATTTGCGATATTCGCTGTGCGGCGACGGCGTTCAAAATCGACAATCGGTGCCGCGCCAGACATGCGCACGCTTCCGAGGGCTTCAGTCGTGCGATAATCAACACTCACAGGCCCGCGCGTGCGGGAGGTAAAAGGCTGCACGGCGATAGGCGGCGCGTTTGTCGTCTGTCCCTGCGACAATGAAAAAGAGGACTTCATATCGACGAGGGGCTCGGGCGCCTCTAATCTCGATGATATGATGTATTGGGTTTCTGATGTCGAAGAGGGCTCAACCGCAGGCGCTGGTGTGCACCCCTGGCAGCTAACAAACGTAAGCGCGGCGATTGATATAAGCATCCTTGCAATCAAACCCTTTTCTGGCTCGGCCCACACTCACGTCAGGCGATCGAGCGACCTAGAACTATCAAACTAACATGGATGCCTGGTATCTCCGAGTCCCTGAGCATCAATTCATGCCATGTTTGAATAATTATAATTCCTGTGTTGCAATACGGTTCCAGAATGCATGTAATCTCACCAAGATTGCGCCAGAATCGTAGCAATTTCGTGTCAAACATGCCCGCCACAGCAGCGGCCCTGTTCTGGCGCCTTGCGTCGTCACGCGTTTTTGTTATCTCGTAACAAAATGCGGTTTGTGAGATCTTCCATAGCCTTAAAGGCGCTGATTGCCGCTCTGTTCCTCTGGGTTCAGGGCGCAGCCCTGCTTGACGCTGCGGCCCATGGCGAACAGCCCCATGAGCACTATGGAATTTCGTGTGACCTGCATGCGGTCACGACGGAAGTCGCGCCGATCCCTGTCACACCGCAACTCCCGCTGCCTTTCCGCACGCGGATCGCCATTTCCCAGCCGGTTCTGGAGTTCCGCCCATGGTCGCAGCCACCCGGCCGCGCGCCGCCGCCGCGAAGTCCACCCATCCTTCAGCAATAGCGAACTTTAACGCCCGCCAACCGGACGGGCTGCCTCCTATTGATTGAAGGACTGACACCCATGTCACCGAAACCACTTCGCCGCGCATTTGCGGCAACTCTCCTGCTGAGCGCCTGCCCGCTCGCCTTCGCACAATCCGTCGACACTGCTTCTGAAACCGAAGCGCCTGAACGTCTGTCCACTGTCATCGTATCCGGCGTTGGCCCGCAACGCGAAACAGATGAAATGATCGGCAACGCCTCCGCCGTCACGCGCGAGGATATTGTACAGTCGCTGCAGGCCTCGCTCGGCAATACGCTGGACAACCAGCCCGGCGTTTCCACCACACACTTCGGCCAGGCCGCGAGCCGCCCGGTTCTTCGCGGTCTCGGCGCTGAACGGGTCCTTGTCCTGACGAATGGCATCGGCGTGATCGATGCCTCTGCAGCTTCCCCGGACCATCAGGTCGCGTCTGACGGCATTGATGCCGACAAGATCGAGATCCTTCGCGGACCAGCGGCCCTTGCCTATGGCGGCCAGGCGATTGGCGGCGTGGTCAATGTCATCGACGGCCTGATCGCCGAAGAGATCCCGGATGAGCCAATGTCCGGTGAAGCCTATGGGGCCTATAACAGCGTCAATGATGGCACTGAAGGCGCGGTGAAGGGCAAGTTTGTCGCCGGGCCGTTCGTTTTCTCCCTGTCGGCCTCGAAGCGTGATTTCGATAATTACGATATTCCAGGCTTCGCTGAATCCTCTCGCCTGCGGGCCCTGGAGGGTGAAGATCACCACGATGAAGAACATGACCACGAAGACGAGGACCATGAAGGCGAGGATGGTCATGACCACGAGCATGAAGAGGAAGAGATCCGCGACACGCTGGAAAACTCCTTCGCAGAGACTGAATCGCTTGCAGCTGGTTTCTCCTGGGTCGGCGACAATGCTTTTGCTGGCCTGGCGATTCGCCGACAGACCGCACTTTATGGCCTCCCCGGACACAGCCACGCGCACGGCGAAGAGCATGATCACGAAGGCGAGGATCATGACGAGCACGAGCATGAAGAAGGCGAGGAGGAGATGCCCTTCATCGACCTTGAGCAGACCCGTTATGATTTCCGCGCGGGCGCCGATATTGATGGCGGGCCGTTTACGAAGGTCGCCGCCAACATCTCCATCGCTGACTATGAACATATCGAGTTTGAGGCCCCCGGCGAACCCGGCACCCGCTATGTCAGTGACGGGGCAGAAGGCCGTGTCGAAGTCGGCACCCTGTTCGGCGAATGGGAAGGGGCCATCGGCTTCCAGACCCTCGACAAGTCGCTGAACGCCTTTGGCGATGAAGCCTTCATCACGAAGACCGACACGAAGTCTTCCGGCCTGTTTGCCTATCAGACCCGTGAGTGGGATGGCGGCTTTGGCGTGGAAGGCGGCCTGCGCTATGACGCGGTTGAGCTTCAGAACGCCACCTTCGGCAAACGCAACTTCGACCTCGTCTCCGGGTCTTTCGGCCTCCACCAGCATTGGGACAATGGCTGGTTCGTCGGCACCCAGCTCAGCGTGACGGAACGCGCGCCCACAGAAAGCGAACTCTTCGCCAATGGCGCACACCTCGCCACAAGCCAGTATGAAGTCGGCAATAGCTCGACCAAGAAGGAACGCGGCCTGAACCTCGAAGGCACCGTGCGCTGGCGCGGGGACAATGGCTTCGGCTTCGGTGCAAACCTCTTCCACGCAGACTTTGACGGTTTCATCTACCTGACGCCGGGCGAGACACTGGAAGGCGGCGCACTCGTGGATGAGGTCGATGGATTGCCGGTCTTCCTCTTCCAGCAAGAAGATGCCGGGTTCACCGGCGGCGAGATCTATGCCGACTATGAAGTGACCGATGGCCCGCTCGGCGCCGACTGGCGTGCGACGGCAAATGTCGACTTTGTGTCCGCCGAGCTTGATGATGGCGGCAACCTGCCGCTCATTCCGCCGGTCACGTTCAACGCCGCCCTTGATGGTGACTGGGGCCTCTGGAAAGCCGGGGCAAGCGTTACTGTTGCGGGCGATCAGGACGATCCAGCCGAAGGCGAACTTCCAACGGATGGCTACACCACGCTTGATCTGCGCGGCGCGTTCTCACTGGCAGATGCCGGCTTTGGCCGCGAAGGCACAGAACTGTTCATCGAGGCGCGCAACGTCACCGATGAAGAAGTTCGTTATGCAACATCTGTCCTGAAAGACACGGTTCCCGCCCCCGGACGCAATATCCGCGGCGGCATCAGGCTCGTCTTCTAGGCTTCGGCCCAATCACTCGGTCCCGGTACAACATGCCGGGACCGAGTTTCTTTTCGGTGTTTAGACGCTTTCCCAGAACGCCCTTATGTCCGCGCGTGGATCGTTTTCAACGCGGGTCTCATTATCAAAAATCATCGTCGCACGGGTTTCGCTGGTATAAGGCGACCACTCCGGCAATTGCGCATTGTTCGGGTCTCCCGTCGCGGCGAACGCCGCCCAGGCAGATGAAATCCGGTCCGCCATGAGAAGGCTCGCTTCATCGGTACCAGTCAGGCCACCCCGAACGCTGTTGAGGCTTAAGCCCACATCAATGCCATGCACCGCGCCATAACGCCCGCCATAGGCCGGGCTTGGCCATGTCCAGAGATACGTCCAGACCGGTGCGCCGCCCGCCTTGGCTTGCGCCGCCTTGCGTTCAGCTTGCGCAAACGCGCTCTTGCGGAAGGAAAGGTCGGTATCCATCCGGGCTTTCAGGAGGTACGGCGTCGCATCGGCATCTTCTGCGCGATAGAGCGCGACCGCCGCTTCCGCCTGATCGCCAGCGTGTTTCTCGGCATAGGCCAAGAGGCCCGCCTCATCGAGATCAAAGTCAATCATCCGATAGGTTCGCTCATCGAGCGCGGTCGAGATGATCATCGGCACGTCAGCAGAGACAGCCGGCGCATCCGGCGCAAAAGGATGGCGCGGGATCGCCGTTCCATCCACCACAGGGCCGAAGCTGCGCGGATACTCTCCCTTCGCGCGGTCGGCCGCTTCGAGTTTGGCCTGCGCCGCCAGCACCTTCTTGAACGGGGTCTCCTGCAGCTTGCGGACCTCACCCGGCGCAACGCCCAGTTCACGCATCAGATTCTCGGAAATCTCGGTCGCTGCTTCAGGCGTGGCCGATTCCAGCATAGAGCCGCTCATCACACCGGCCGCATGGAACAGCCCCTTCGCCGATGGCATGGCCAACAGATTGCTCGTCTTTGCGCCGCCGCCGGACTGGCCGTAGACCAGAACACGCGACGGATCTCCGCCAAACTGGGCCACATTCTCGCGGACCCATTCAAGCGCGGCGACGATGTCCATCATGCCCACGGCGCCGGACTGGGCGAAATCTTCATCGAATGAGGCAAGATGCGCAAAGCCGAACGCGCCAAGGCGATGGTTCACGGCAATCACGACACTGTCTGCAAAGCGCGCCATGCGCTCGCCGTCCATGCCAAAGGAGTTACCAGACCCGGCATAGAAACCGCCGCCATGCAGAACGACGATGACGGGCTTCTTTGCCTCCTTGTCGAGGCTCGGCGTCCAGAGGTTCAGCGACAGACAATCCTCGCCCTGCCCGGCAGGCTGGCGGTCAAACGCAATAAGATCGGCATAGTCGGACACGCGATTGCCGGGCATCTGCGGCGAGACATCGCTGAACGCTATGGCTTCGCGCACACCACCCCATGGCTCGACAGGTTGCGGCGGCATGAAGCGGTTCGCCCCACCTGTCGGCGCGCCGTAAGGCACGCCCTTGAAGCTCGATATACCACCTGAGCTTGCGCCCTGAAGTTTGCCCTGCGCGGTCTCAACAACGGGAAAGAGCGCACGGCGCGCCCAGGCCGGGCCGGCCAGGGCGCCTGCGCCCGCAATAGAGGCCGCTGACATCAGAAAAAACCGCCGGCTTGGCGTAAAAATCGACTTCATGTGTCTCGCTCCCATGCGACATCATTATAGTTAACTATATCGATAATCGAAGTTCGGGCACGGGGCAATCAGGTGGGATAAATTCCGGCGTGGCAGAGCCGAATGAGACTAGGCTTTCACGGCACTTCGCAGGGCTTCGGCCTGAGCAGCATCGCGCGCAAGCGCAGCCTCAAGCCCCGCCGGGTCTATATCGACATAGCGGATCGCTTTGTGAGAGCCCTTGGGCGGGCGGATCACCATCACCGTCTCGATGCAGCGATGGGCGATGAAATTCATGCCATCTATCGCCTGGTCTTCAGTCTCGATCGTATAGCCGCCTGCGGGCAGCTCCTCGTCCAGCTCATCGAGCTGAAACGGAAATTCGAAGGTGACCATCTTCTTGGAAATTCGGTTCGCCATAAAAAGCGCTTTCAAGAGGGCGCAAGACAGCCGATCTGGCCTGCACTGGATGCGGCCTGAACACTCCGCCCTTTTAATATGAGCATGCGGCTCACCGATTGTAAGTCACTCAAATTCCATTGGTTTTTGGGGCCGCTTTTGTTGAATGAATATAAGGCGCAAGAAAACGCATATGCCATCAAAAACGAAAACCCCGGCGCTTTGGGCACCGGGGCTGTTCAGTTTGAAAGGTCTCTAAAAGCCTATTGGCAGGCGAGACACTCATCATAATCGGTCTGTGGCATCTCCATACCCACGACCTTTTCCTTGTCCGCCGAGCCGGCAAAGCCAGCGCGCTGAACCGATTTGGAGCGGCAATAATAGAGCGACTTCAGGCCCTTTTCCCATGCCGTCCAGTGCAGCATGTGCAGGTCCCACTTATTGATGTCGGCCGGCAGGAAGACGTTGAGCGACTGGCTCTGGCAGATATATGGCGTGCGGTCTGCCGCCAATTCGATGATCCAGCGCTGGTCGAGCTCAAAGGCCGTCTTGAACACGGACTTCTCATGATCATCCAGGCATTCGAGATGCTGAACCGAGCCTTCATTCTCAAGGATCGTGTTCCACACCTCATCAGTGTTCTCACCCTTGGTCTCAAGCAGGCGCTCGAGCTCCTGGTTTTTCACGGTGAACGAACCTGACAGCGTCTTGTGCGTGTAGACATTGGCCGGGATCGGCTCGATGCCTGCTGAGGTGCCGCCGCAGATGATCGAGATCGATGCGGTTGGCGCAACGGCCATCTTGTGGCTGAAGCGGGCCATCATGCCTGCATCACGCGCGTCTTCACACGGTCCGCGCTCCTTGGCGAGCTTGACGGACGCTTTGTCTGCGCCGGCACGGATGTGCTTGAACATCTTCTCGTTCCAGACTTTCGACATCGCGCTTTCCATCGGCACGTTCATCGTCTGCAGGAAGGAGTGGAAGCCCATCAGGCCGAGACCGACAGAGCGCTCACGCTTGGCCGAATAGACCGCGCGGGCCATTTCGCTCGGCGCACGCTGGATGAAGTCTTCCAGCACATTGTCGAGGAAGCGGAAGATGTCCTCGATGAAGTTCTCATCCTTGGACCATTCGAGGAATTTCTCGGCATTGACCGAAGACAGGCAGCAAACGGCCGTACGGTCTTCGCCGTTCTGGTCGACGCCAGTTGGCAGCGTGATCTCGGAACAGAGGTTCGACTGGTGGACCTTGAGGCCGAGCTTGCGCTGGTGGGCCGGCATCGCATTGTTCACCGTGTCCGTGAACAGCAGGTAGGGCTCGCCGGTCTGGATGCGCAGTTCCAGGATCTTCTGCCAGAGCTTGCGGGCATTGATCGTGCGCAGCACTTCGCCAGATTTCGGCGAGCGAAGACCGAAATCGCCATCATTGCGGACCGCTTCCATGAACTCATCAGTGATGTTGATGCCATGGTGCAGGTTGAGGGACTTTCGGTTGAAGTCGCCCGACGCTTTGCGGATTTCGAGGAATTCCTCGATTTCAGGGTGATGAATGTCGAGATAGCAGGCAGCCGAGCCGCGGCGCAGCGAGCCTTGGCTGATCGCCAGCGTCAGGCTGTCCATAACGCGGATGAAAGGGATGATGCCGGAGGTCTGTCCGTTCTGGCCGACTTTCTCACCGATAGAGCGGACATGGCCCCAATAGGTGCCGATGCCACCACCGTTGGAGGCGAGCCAGACATTCTCCGTCCACGTCTCGACGATATCGTCCAGCGAATCACCGACCTGGTTGAGGAAGCAGGAGATCGGCAGGCCGCGATCTGCGCCGCCATTCGACAGGATGGGCGTCGCCGGCATGAACCAGAGCTTCGACATATAGTCATAGATGCGCTGGGCGTGGTCCTGATCGTCAGCGAAAGCCTTCGCGACACGGGCAAACATGCCCTGATAGGTTTCGCCCGTCAGAAGATACCGGTCTTCCAGCGTTTTCTTGCCAAATTCGGTCAGCAACGCATCGCGCGACGGATCGATGGTGATCTCCATATCGGAGACAACCTTGAGGTCCGGACGCATCTGCCCCTTGGGCTTGCCCCGGCGCAGGGATGCTTTTGTTTTGGTCGCAACATTACTCGCAGACATCGTCAAAACCTCTTTAATCAGCCCGTAAAATATAGGGATTATCTGTCTGAAGCGCCATATATGCGGTGCTTCAGCCCTCTCCCAACACTAGATATAGTGGTCTTAAGGTTAAGCCTTGGTCAATGGGGTCCAACCCTGTTTTCCACATCAAAGCGGTGGAAAGACGGTAAACAAATTCTTAACACGTCCGTCAGATGCCCACCACAATTGAGGTTCAGGCATTCGCAGGAAAATTCGTTACGTGTGCGGAAAGTTTTTGGCTGCGCATCACTTGCGCAGAGCCGACGCTCGTAAAGCCAGATTTGGTGTCTCGAACACGGGCAAAATTCGCCTGAGAAGCGAATCGTTAGCCATCATGGTAAACGACTCACCCAAAATTTGGCACGCGCGGAATGGTGAGGTCAGCATCACTCGAATCGACCGGCTCAAGGACACGCTGGGCGCCGTCGGTGGCCGCCCGACCATGGTGCCTGTCCAGCTGCGCGGAAAGACACCTCGCAAGCTCGTCTGCCGCGCTCCGATCCAGAAACGGTACGGGCAGCGTGCAAACCCCAGCCCGTACACACCAGACTGAAGCGGGCACCTCACGGGCAAGATTGCGGAGCTTCACCCGTTCAAGCAGCGCTCTCAGAGGCAACCAGAGCCACAACATCGGCGCATCAAAAGCCTTCGCTCGCAAGGCGTCAGCAATCCCAAGCTCAGAGACAAAGATGCTCGCGTCCGGGCTGAGTTTACAAACCATGCGGCCATCAACCTTCACGCCGTCGACATCAAGCAGAATCGTCTGATGCACCAGGCGCCCAAGGTCCGCAAAGGCGAGCATGGCGACAGACAGCGCCGCCAGCATCGCCACAATCAGCGCCCCAATTGAAACCCAGACGGTCAATTCATTCGCGCCGATGCGCCCAAGATCGAACCGGGAGAAGGCCAGGATGAAAACAACAAAGCAGATCGGCGGGAAGAGCAGGGTCGCGAGCGCCATGACACGCGTCCGGTCCATCACGCGCCGCCTCGCGGTGACGATGCAGATCCCCTTTTCGACGCGCACAATTTCTTTGCCCGACATGAAGTCTACCTTCTTCGCTCACATAGAAAGAGGCGCAGGATCGCCAGATTCCGGGTCAGATCAGTTATCGGAAGGAACGTTGTCTCTAGTCGACACATCTGGAAAAGCGCGCACGATTGACTGATTCCATTCATAAAGCGCCGGCCAGTTCTCGCCTGCATTCGCCATCAGGCCGAGATGCACGATGACCAGGTCCTTGGACGGGACAACCCAGATCGTCTGGCCCTCATGGCCCTGCGCGGAAAACGCGTCCCAGGGCGGCGTGGTCGCCGCCTGCCCTGCGGGAATTGGATCCGGATCGGCGCCGAGCCACCAACCTGCGCCATAGACGTTCGCCTCGGTCGCGACCGGGTCATGCCGCGAAAAGTCGACCCAGCCTTCCGGCAGGAGGCGCTCCCCCTCCCACACGCCATCGCGCAGATAGAGATAGCCAAACTTCGCAAAATCCCGCGCTGAAGCCCAGACGAGCGAGCCGCCAAGGAACGTGCCTGCCGAATCGAATTCGGGGACGGCGTCCATGCCGATGGGATCGAAGAGCAGCTCCGAGACCGTGCCAGAAAACCACTGCTGGTCCGCCTTCGCTTCAGCGCACAGGTTGGTCTCAGGGTGACTACATGTTGTGTTATCAGAAACCACCGCCTGCAACGCCCGCCCAATCAGGTGAAACCCGGCCGTCGAGTAATTCCACGTGATACCCGGCTCGCGCACAAGCGGCAGTTCATCCACCACATATTGTATGACATCGAACCGGCCCGGCCCGTACATCATCTGGACGACATCATTGTCCTCCAGCCCCGTTGAACCGATCTCGGTATAGTCGAGCCCATCCGTCATGGTCAGCCATTGGCGCCAGGTGATCTCGGATCGCGGATCATCCTCGGCAAAGGGCGAAGGCATCGGATAGTCGATATCCTCAATGAGGCCGAGCTCGACCGCGCGCCCGACCAGCGCGGAAGTGACCGATTTCGCCATCGACCATGAGACCTGTTTGGTATCTGGCCCAAACCCGTCCCGGTAAGCTTCAAACACCAGCTTGCCGCGATGGATGATGACCACAGCGCGCGTCTCGCCCATCACATCGGCAAGCTCGCGGCCCATCACATCATCGACCAGCGCGCGCACATCACCATCAATCTCGTCGGCAAGCGCCCCCTCTTCCCAGCTAGTTGTCGGCCAGGCGAGGCCTTCCGGCTGCGGCGGAAGCGGGACAAGCTCTTGGGCAACAGCCACCTGCCCCATCCAGCAAAGCGCGCCCAGAACCAGTGACTTGCCGAACATGGCCTTGCTCCCTAACCATTGTGTTTTCGGACTTTAGAGGCACGCCATGAAACTCGTCAAAGCCTTAGCGGTGATTGTGGTCGCGCTCGGCGTGATTGCGATATGCGTCTGGCAGTTCTGGCTGAAAGAGCAGGTCAAATACGCTAAGGTCGCGACCGCCTATGGCGCAAAAATGGTCTGCTCTTGCCGCTTCGTAGCCGAACGCGAGATGGAGAGCTGCAAGGGCGACTTCACTGAGGATGTCAGCGCGGTCAGTTTTAACGAGACCGATCAGACGATCCGCGCCAGCGTCCCCCTCATCGCCAGCGCCGAAGCCCGGTTCGAGCAGGGTCTTGGATGCGTGCTTATAGAGGACGGGTCCTGAACGTCCGAGCCGGTCTAGAGATCTTCTTTAGGCATCTGCATCTCGCCGCCGAAATTGTCCGAATAGGCAGGTTTCAGAAACGCCGCGAATATCGATGCCGGCACGCCAACAGTGTAGGCGCCCTCAGCATAGGAGCCGACTTCATACGGCCCGAAATGATAGATCAGCCCACCTGATTTGGCAGGGTCTGAAGAGGTCGCAAACGTAAACCGGTCCTGCTTCGTCTCTGGCGCTTCAAAGGCAGGCTCGATCCAGGAGTCCAGTATATCCTCTTCGGTGAAATCGTCCGCGAACCGCTCGCGCTTCTGCTCGATCAACGATGACTTAAGCGTTTCGATGACGGCTGTGCGGGCGCTGTCTGCGTCCTCAAACAAGTCCTCAAAACCAAGCTCGCGGTTCGCATCGGTATCCCAGTTCAGCATCTGATAGCTGAACGTCGGATGCGCCCCGCCCTGATAGCTGTAGCTGGTGCCGAGAAATGACTGGAGTGGGCCTGATTCCGGGCCGGTTTCGACCCAGCTTATTTCGAGCGTGTTCGGCCTGAAGGTGAAATTCTTCTCCGCAGCATCACGCATATCCTGCTCAGCGCTCTCGGCGAACCCTTCGGTGAGCTCATTCACGCGCGCCCGCAGCGTGTCGGCCAGCTTGGGGTCAAACTCGGCAAGGTCGGCCGGCATGTCTATGTCGATGCTGGCCGCCTCGTTGCCATTGACGATTGCGATGCCGCCGCCATCCTGACTGAACGCCGTCGCCGTTGACGTCTCGGGACGCTCAATCTCTGAAACGCGCACAGGCTCGTTCGCGCTGTCGCTATTGTCTGCACATCCGGCGGTTACGCCCGCCAATGCGGCGATCAGCAGGAT
This sequence comes from Henriciella litoralis, assembly GCF_002088935.1. Taxonomy (NCBI): domain Bacteria; kingdom Pseudomonadati; phylum Pseudomonadota; class Alphaproteobacteria; order Hyphomonadales; family Hyphomonadaceae; genus Henriciella; species Henriciella litoralis. The sequence continues at coordinate 2,406,782 of NZ_NCSS01000006.1, read as the reverse complement.
CGAATACTGCCTCATCGGCGCCTCCGTTGGATTTCGTCTTGCATTTATAGGCTCAAGAGTTCGGGATCGCCACCTTGGGCGGTGATATTCACAGTAACGACGCGTTCGCTGGCAAAGCGAAGCATGTAATGCGGCCCGCCAGCCTTCGGACCCGTCCCTGACAGGCCCTCGCCGCCAAATGGCTGCACGCCAACCACCGCGCCCGTCATCGATCGGTTCACATAGGTGTTGCCCGCATGCACAGCCGCGCGCACCTTGGCCGCAAAGCTCTCAAGCCTCGAATGAACGCCCAGTGTCAGGCCATACCCTTTGGCCTCAAGCGCTGCCCCGACACTGGCAATCTGGTCCGGGTCATAGCGCAGGATGTGCAGCACCGGCCCGAATGTCTCTTTCTCGATCTGATCGAGCGAGGACAGCTCCACCACGGCCGGGCCGAAGAAGTGGCCCCCCTCTGGCGCAGGCATTTGCTTGATGAGGCTCGCTTCCGATTGCATCCGGGCGAGATAGTCCGCCAGATGGCCAAGCGACTCGTCATCGATGACAGGCCCAATATCAGTGTCAGTCTTACCCGGATCACCGATCTTCAGCTCATCCATCGCACCTTTCAGCCCGTCGATCAGGCCATCAGCCGTGTCTTTGGGCAGGAAGAGAAGACGAAGCGCCGAACACCTCTGCCCAGCTGACCCGAAAGCCGACACCAGAACGTCGTCAATCACCTGCTCACGCAGCGCTGTCGTGTCGACGAACATACCATTCAGCCCGCCCGTCTCCGCGATCAGTGGAATAATCGGGCCATCGCGCCCCGCCAGTGTGCGGTTGATAATCCGCGCCGTGTCTGTGCCACCTGTAAAACAGACGCCCGATACGCGAAGGTCACTCGTCAGCTTTGCGCCAACCGTCTCACCACGCCCCGGCAGCAGATGCAATGCATCGGCTGGCAGGCCCGCCGCCTGAAAGATGCGGACAGCCTCAAACGCGACCAGCGGCGTCTGCTCGGCAGGTTTCGCTACAACCGTATTGCCCGCGCCCAGCGCCGCCGTGATCTGCCCGGTGAAGATCGCCAGCGGAAAATTCCATGGCGAGATGCAGGCAAACACGCCGCGCCCATGCAGGGAAATATGATTGGTCTCACCCGCCGGCCCCGGCAGCCGCGTCTGGCCCTCAAACTTGTCTTCGGCCTGGACCGCATAATAGCGGCAAAAGTCGACCGCCTCGCGCACTTCAGCGACCCCGTCACCAAACGTCTTGCCGCCCTCTTGCGACATCAGCGCGACCAGCCGGTCCATATTGGCTTCCAGCGCATCGCCCATATCGGTGAGGATTTTCGCCCGTTTCGCCCCGCCGAGACGGTCCCATTCAGGCTGAAACTTCACGGCTGCATCAAGCGCAGCATCAACATCGGCCTCGGATGCTTCCAACACAGTTCCGAGTTTGCGCGACAGATCTGCCGGCGCGAACACGTCAGCGCCGCCCGATGTCTTCGCCTTGCCGGAGATGATCGGCCCGGCCTCCAGCGCCTTGCCGTCAACGAGTTCAGAAACATTCCGCTCCAGCACCGCCCGCTCGCTCGCCTGGCTGAGATCGACCCCGATCGAATTCTTCCGCATCGGCCCATAAAGGCGCGGCGGCGTCGGGATACGCGGATGACGGCGCGGGCCCGCTTCAACCTTGGCAATCGGGTCATCAACGACCGCCTCAACCGGCACATCCGGGTCGAGGAAAGAATGCACGAAGCTCGTATTCGCGCCATTCTCCAGAAGCCGGCGCACCAGATAGGGCAGAAGATCCTTATGCGCCCCGACAGGCGCATAGACGCGGACCTTCCCGCCCTTCTCGGCGGCGCCATAAAGCGGCTCACCCATGCCGTGCAGACGCTGGAACTCGTAATGCGTGACGTCTTCGCTCTCAGCCATCATCAGGATTGTGGCCAGGGAATGGGCATTATGGGTGGCAAATTGCGGATAGATGCGCGGGCTCGCCTTCAGCAGGGCATACGCGCAGGAGAGGTAGTTGATGTCCGTGCCGTGCTTGGTTGTGAAGACCGGGAAGTTCACCATCCCATCTTCCTGGGCATGTTTGATTTCCGTGTCCCAATAGGCGCCCTTAACCAGACGCACCATCAGGCGCATCTTCGTCTCACCCGCAAGGCGCGTAAGCCGCTCGATCACAAGATGGGCGCGCTTCTGATAGGCCTGCACGGCAAGGCCGAGCCCCTCCCAGCCCTTGAGTGACGGCTCCCGCATCAGCTTTTCGAGGATCTTCAGCGAAATGACGAGGCGCTCGGCCTCTTCGGCATCAAGGCAAAGATTGATGTTCGCCTTGGCGGCCTGCTCACAAAGCCCAAGGACGCGCGGATAAAGCTCAGCCATCACCCGCGCTTCATTCACCGCCTCATAGCGTGGATGCAGCGCCGACAGCTTTACCGAGATACCGTTCTTGTCTTCAGGCGCAGTGGAGCCGTCACTCTTGGCGGACACAGCTGCGATAGCCTCTTCATAGGCCTTCAGATAGCGCGATGCATCATCAGCGGTCCGTGCACCTTCGCCCAGCATGTCGAAGCTGAAATTGGCCGCATCGCCAGCCTTCACCATCTTGGCGCCGCGTTTGATGGCTTCCTTCACCGTCCGGCCCAGCACGAATTGTTCACCCATGATGCGCATCGCCTGCATCATCGCGGCCCGGATCACCGGCTCACCGCTTTCGCGCACAAGGCTCTGCACGAAGGTCGACGGGCCTTTACGCGCATCGTCCGGCGTTCCGATCACGCGGCCTGTCAGCATCAGCCCCCAGGTCGAGGCATTGACCAGCCAGCTATCGGACTGGCCCTTATGAGACCCCCAGTCGCCGGACCGGATTTTCTCTGCGATCAGATCATCTCGTGTCTCTGCATCGGGCACCCGCAACAAGGCTTCGGCCAGACACATCAGCGCCAGCCCCTCAGAGTTCGACAGACCAAACTCTTCCAGGAAGCTTTCCATCATGCCCTTGGGCCGCCCGGCCGCACGCGCGATCTGCACCAGTTCGCGCCCGCGTCGAACCGCGGCGGCTCTGGCGCGTTCATCAAGCGGCAAGGACTTCAATATGTCCGCGACCAGCGCTTCTTCATCGGCGAACTTGTGTTCATCGATGCTATCCCAGGAAGTGCTTGTCGTTTTGAGCGTGTCGGGCATTGATGTGCTCCATTTGGGAATTGGCCTGCAATAACGTCCTATTTGACACGGACCTGCGGGTTTACGACAGCTCGAATGGCCCTAAAACTGTCGAAAGTGCACCTTAAGGAAACCGTATGCGCATCATGTTGATTACCGACGCCTGGGAACCACAGGTCAATGGCGTCGTCCGAACGATGAAGCGCGTCATCGCCGAGTGCGAAGAGATGGGCCATGAATGGGAAATCGTCTCACCAGCAGATGGATTTTTCACCGTCCCACTTCCGACCTATAGCGAGATCAAACTCGCTTTGTTTGCCCGCGGACAAATATCAGAACGCTTCGAACGCTTCCAGCCAGATGCTGTTCACATTGCGACCGAAGGCACGCTCGGCCTGGCTGGCCGCGCCATGTGCCTGAAGGAAAAACACCCCTTCTCGACCAGCTATCACACCCGCTTTCCCGAATATGTGTCAGCCCGTTTCCCGGTCCCAACGGCCTGGGGCTATGGCTTTGTGCGCTGGTTTCACAAGTATTCTGGCAAGGTGATGGTCGCGACACCGTCGATGCGCAAAGAGCTGGAAGACCACAATTTCAACAATGTCGTCTCCTGGACGCGCGGGGTCGATGTCGATCTGTTCAACCCGTCCCGCCGCGTCGAAGCGGGCGAGCCCGGCGATCCGTTTGAAGGCATGGAACGGCCCATCTTCCTCAATGTCGGCCGGGTCGCGGTGGAGAAGAATATCGAAGCTTTCGTTGAGCTTGATCTGCCCGGCACAAAGGTCATCGTCGGCGAAGGCCCGCAACTGAACGAGCTGAAAAAGAAGTACCCCAAGGTCAAATTCCTCGGCGCACGTTTCAATGAAGAGCTCGCGACCTGCTTTGCGAGCGCTGACGTCTTCTGTTTCCCAAGCCTGACCGACACATTCGGCCTCGTCATACTCGAAGCCATGGCCGCAGGAACGCCGGTGGCCGCCTATAATGCACCCGGGCCAAGAGACATCATCCCCGGCTCAGATGCCGGCGTGATCGGCGAGGACCTCAAGCAGGCCTGCCTCGATTGCCTGGACCTCGACCGCGCCACGGCGAGGACATATGCAGAGGGCTATAGCTGGAAGGCTTGCGCCGAAGCGTTCATCGAAAACCTCGACACGCTCCCGGTACCAGAGCGCAAACGCTTCTGGCAAAAGATCCGCCTGCGCCGCCGCAGGAAAAAGCCGCCAATCGTTCCAGAGACCAAGGAGTGATTTACCAGCCGGATATCTTCCTTATCCGGTCGCTGGTCAAATCCAGCTTTCCCGACCTGGCAGACGCCGACATCCGGCTCGTCAGGTCTGGCGGGACTGACAATTACGTCTTCAGAATCGACAATGATCTCTGCCTGCGGATCGCCAAGCGCGATGCGGCATTGCCCTCGCTGCTCCAGCGCGAACCCGTTGCCTTGAAAACCCTGTCCGACCTGCCGCTCGAAACCCCGCGTTTCATGGCCAAGGGCGTGCTGCCTGATCCACGCGGATGGCCATGGATGATCTGCACCTGGCTCCACGGGGTCTCCATGGATGCCGCCGGCCACACGGCCACAATTGAAGATGCCAACCGGCTCGCCCTCTTCCTGCTGGACCTTCAGGGCTGTCCCACCCGAAACGCAGCGAAACCAGCTCCGGACAATCACTGGCGCGGCGTGGACCTCATCCAGCGCAACACCGTGACAGAAGACGCGATCACGACACTTTCAGACGAATTCGATGCCACCGCATTGGCCCGCGTCTGGTCGACCGCGCTCACCGCTGATCCATGCAGACCCGATGACCGGACCTGGATCCATGGAGACTTGCATCCGGCCAATCTGGTGGTTCGCGACGGCGCCGTCACCGGCGTTCTGGACTGGGGGTTGTCGGGGCTTGGCGACCCGGCCTGTGACCTGATGGCCGCCTATACAGTGTTCAGTGGCCAGGCCCGTGACGCCTTTGCCCGGGCGACAGCTGCAAGCGAAAGTGTCTGGATGCGAGCCCGCGGCTGGGCGCTATCAACGGCTGTTGTCGCGCTGGCCTATTATCGCGGCAGCGACGCGCCCATCGTCGCGCGGTCCCGCGAAGTGATCGGCGAAATCCTCGCTGAGGCAAGCTGAAACGAAAAGCCTAGCTCTTGGTGTCCATGACTTCGAGCGCCAGCGCATGCGCCCGCACTTTTTCGCGCTCTTCTGCCTGCAGCGGGATGAGGCCCTTATCAACGAGATAGCCGGTCGGCCCCCAGGCATCTTCCTGCGTGAACTCGGAAATGAATTCCTCGATGCCGGGCACCAAATTCACATTCTGCTTTTTGACGTAGAAGAACATCGAACGGGAGATGCCGTACTCGCCGCTGGCAATCTGTTCAAAGGTCGGGTCAGTCCCCTCGACATGCGCACCTTTGAGGCGGTCGAGATTCTGCTCAAGGAATGAGTAGCCCATGATGCCGATACTGTCGGGGTTCTTCATCAGGGTCTGGACGATGGCGGTGTCGTTCTCACCTGAATCGATCCATTTGCCGTCATTACGGATCGTGGTCGCGCGCTTGACGAACTCGCCCTTGTCGCTCTCTTTCAACGCGGCCAGTTGCGGGATCTCTTCCGCCCCGCCTTCAAGCGCCAGTTCGGCGAACGCATCACGGGTCCCGGATGTTGGCGGCGGGCCTGAGACGAGGATTTTCATGTCGGGCAAATGGTCGGCAACGTCCTGCCAGGTCTGGTTGGGGTTCGCCATCCAGCCGCCATTGCCGTCCGGGATCTCTTCGGCCAGCGCGAGGAAGATTTCGGCCTTGGAGAGATCCAGCTCCGGAGAGCCCTTGGCATTGGCCAGCACGATGCCGTCATAGCCAATCTTCACTTCGACAATATCGGTGACACCGCCGCGGCGGCATAACTCGACTTCGGATGATTTGATCGGCCGCGAAGCGTTGGAAATCGACGGCTGGTCAGGCCCGATACCATTGCAGAAGGCCTTGAACCCGCCGCCCGTTCCCGTTGTCTCGACGATTGGCGTCGGGAACGGCGATATCGCCCCAAACTGCTCGGCAACGGTCGTCGAGAAGGGCGCGACGGTCGACGATCCGACAATCTTTATCTTCTCGTCAGGGGCCGCCGCGAAAACTTGCAGTTCACCGGCACTCGCATCGATTTCAGAGAGGTCTGTGCCCGGCGAACAGGCACTGGCCAGAAGCCCGGCACTGAGAGCGAGAAGAAGATTGCGCATCGCGGCGTCCCTTTCGGGGTAAACATAATTTCAGACCCCAATATCGAAGTTTTGTGACAGTCCGATGCAGGTGAGCAAAGTTTTGTCATCTCTCCACAGCCTCATACGGCCACTTGCACCACCGTCTCAAAGCCGAACCGGGCACATACCTTCACCAGCCGCGCATTGTCCGAGGGGTCAGACGAGACAAATAGACGATGATCGGGCAACTCAGCATGGTCATCAGAAAAGCTCTGACGAGCCAGCACCCGCAGCGTCTGGCGGGCAATCGCGCCGCCGGAATCGATATAGGTGACAGGTCTTGGCGCGGCCGCCGCCAGCTCAGCCTGAACCAGTGGGAAATGCGTGCAGGCCAGCACAATCGTATCGACCAGCCCACCCTGCTCCACTTCGAAGATTGGGTCCTGAGCCGCCGCAAAGCCTGCCGGGTCATAGGGCTCGCCCGCCGCATGCGCCTCGGCCAGCCGGACCAGTTCGACGCTACCATGCAGGATAACCGTTACATCGCTTGCAAACTCACTGATCAGATTGGCGGTATAGGCCCGCCGGATCGTGCCAGGCGTGGCGAGAAGACCGATCACACCGCTCTTGCTCTGCTCGGCGGCGGGCTTGATCGCGGGCACGGTCCCGACAACGGGGATGTCGAGCGCCGCCCGCACCTCCTCCAGCGCCAGCGTGCTGGCCGTATTGCAAGCGATGACAAAGACGTCGGGCCGCGCCTGTTTAACCAGCTCGGCGGCAATGCGCGGCAGGCGATCGCGCAGCGCAGCGTCAGACTTGTCGCCATAAGGGAAAAAGCCGGTATCGGCAGCATAGTCGACAGAGATTGACGGCGCACGCGCCATGATCTCGCGCGCAACGGTCAGTCCGCCCATGCCGGAGTCAAACACCAATACCCGGCCTTTCTCAGGGACCGGGACGATTTTGCTGGAGAGGGTTCGTTCTGTCGTCATGCCAATTGCCTGTCAGCCATAGGGCGCTTCGAACCTGTCGTGAATATGGCGATTGACGCACGAACGGCGTCCAGCAGACCGCCGCCAGCCGGGGATACCCTTGATTAAAGGGCCGATACGGATTATGTTGCAGTGCAGCATCCGCTCAAAAGGAGCTTTACGATGACCACCGAGACGACAAAACTTAACCCGATGACCCTCTGGACCGATTCACTTGCAGCGTGGGGCGAACTTGGCCAGTCCGCGCGCAAAACCTGGACCGACGCCATGTCTTCCATGCAGCCAGGCGCAGACATCGCCGCTTCTGAAGACGCCACCAAAGAGCTTTTCCGCAAACTGGCGGACATGAATCTTCAGCATTGGGAAAATACCGCAAAAGTCATCGAAGCCATGCCGACCTGGATGCGCTGGCCTCAGACCGTTCCAGGCGGCGTCCTGACCGACTGGTTTGACCAGATGCGCCGCAATGCGCCGGCAAGCATGTTCGCTAGCTACTTCACTCTGTCCGACGTGACAGGCGAAGATCCTGAAGATGCCGTTCGTCGTCCAGTCAGCCTCAGCGCGCCTGAAGGCGAAGCTGATGACCTGACCCAGATCAAAGGCATCGGACCGAAGCTGTCACAGACGCTGAATGAAATTGGCGTGTACCACTTCAGCCAGATCGCGGCGTGGGAAGAAGCCGAAGCGCTTTGGGTCGATGACTATCTGTCATTCAAGGGCCGCGTTGCGCGTGAAAAGTGGATTGAGCAGGCCGAGAAACTGGCCGCGAACGTCTCCCTCCACTAAACCAAATAGCAGCCTAAACCGGCATTACCGGTCCCCCGGCAAGAACTCGTCATCGCGTTCAGGTGGGACCGGACTGCCGACCTGTTTGCAGACATCCTGAAGCGCTGTCTTCAGCCCTTCCTCCAGCGTCGGGTGATAGAACGGCATGTCGAGCAATTCGTTCGCTGTCGCTCCGCGCTCGATGGACCAGGCAATAAGATGCGCAAGATGCTCGGCGTTCGGCGCCACCATCCGCGCGCCGACGATCAGACCATCCGCCTGTCGCGCATAGATCTCGCAGACGCCCTGATTGCAATTATGCACCTTGGCCCTGCCCTGATCGGAAAAATCCACCCGGCCTGTAATCTCGCCTTCCTCGGGCGCGCCGAGCACGGCGAGGTTCGGGTCTGTGAACATGACCTGCATGGCGTGCTTGCGTTTCATCGGCTGAACGTCCGGGAATGTCGCCGCATTTACTCCCGCAATCGTTCCGCCAGCTGAGGCTTCATGCAGCACCGGCAGCCGATGGTTGGCGTCGCCTGCGATGAACACGCTCGAACTCCCACACTGCAAGGTATTTGCATCGAAGACCGGCGTGCCGTGACCGTCAAGCTCCAGCCCAGTCGTCTCCAGCTTCAGCGCGTCCAGCTGCGGCGCCCGTCCTGCGGACACAAGCACACGCTCATATTCAGCCTCGCCGCGGGCACCTTTGCCTGACCAGCTAAGCTTCACGCCGGTCTCAGTTTTCGTCGCCTCGGTGTCGACGTCTAGATAGATCGGGAATTCAGCTTCCAGCGCGTCGCGAAGCGAGGTCTCGACATCGCCCTTGGGCAGGCCGCCCAGCGTATCCCCAATATCGAATACACCAACCCGCACGCCAAGCCGCGCCAAAGCCTGCGCCAGCTCCAGCCCAATCGGCCCGGCACCCATTACACCGACCGACTTTGGCAAATCCGGCAACTCGAACAGGGTTTCATTCGTCAGAATGCGGTCGCCCAAGCCCTCAAATGGCGGAGGAATGACCGGGGCCGATCCTGTCGCAATGATGATCGCTTTCGCCTTGAGCGAGCGGCCATCCGAAAGCTTCAAATCGTTCGGGCCGGTAAAGTGCGCGCTCGCCTTGATCGCGACGCCATCGGGCAGTTTTTCAAATGTCTCTTTGGTCGCCTCAACGAAATTGTCGCGCATATTGCGCAGGCGCCCCATCACCTTCGGCCCATCTATCTTCGGCGCCGGAAGCTCAATCCCGAAAGGTGCGGCATGGCGGGCCGAATGGGCGACCTCAGCGGCCGCAATCAGCAGTTTCGACGGCATACAGCCAACCGTGGCGCAGGTCGTCCCGGCAAAGGCCGGATCGATCAGCCGCGTTGTTGCGCCATTTTTCCGCGCGTGCCGTTCAGCCGCCAGACCTGCAGTGCCCGCACCAATAATGGCCACGTCCGTCTCGATATCCGCCAAGCAGCTCTCCTTCACACCTGTTGAGGGAGATAGCGGTCAGGCGTCGTGACAGTTCCCTGTCAAAGAGGGGACGAGCGAGTCTTCGCGGGGCGGCGCCGGGCAAACCCTATCCCAGAACGTCGTAAAGCTCGGTGCGCCGGTCGCGGAAGAAGCCCCATGCGGCGCGGTGCCGGTCAAGGAAATCAAGATCGAACTCGGCGGTGATCACGCCTTCTTCATCGCGGCCAAGCTCGGAGACGATTTCGCCCGCATGGTCTGCGATAAAGCTCGTGCCATAGAAATGCTGGCCGTCCTCATCGCCAGTGCGGTTCGCAGCGACGACAGGCATGACATTGGACACTGCATGCCCTTGCATCGCCCGGCGCCAGCGCGCAGCCGTGTCGAGCGTCGCATCATGCGGCTCAGAGCCGATGGCCGTTGGATAGAAGAGGCAATCTGCGCCGAGCAGCGCCATGGCGCGGGCCGCTTCCGGGAACCACTGGTCCCAGCAAATGCCGACGCCAATACGGCCCTTCATCGTGTCCCAGACGCGAAAGCCGGTATTGCCGGGGCGGAAATAGAACTTTTCCATATAGCCCGGGCCATCCGGAATATGGCTCTTGCGATAGACGCCCAGCGGCTCACCATCCGCATCGATGATGACGATGGAATTATAATATTCCGGCCCATCCTTCTCATAAATCGAGACCGGGATGACGACATCGAGCTCTGCGGCGAGCGCCGAGAGCTGCGTCACCGCCGGATGCTCATGCCAGGGATAGGCCGTGTTGAAATAGGTCTCGTCCTGCACCTTGCAGAAATAATGGTCGCAGAAGAGTTCAGACGGCAGGATAATCTCCGCCCCCTTGGCGGCCGCCTCGCGCACCAGCGAGACCACCTTGTCGATATTCTCCTGCATGTCCTGGCTGTAGGAGGCCTGGATCGCTGCAACTTTCAAAGTCCGGCTCATGTGGAAAGACCTCCGTCGACCGCTGGCACTTGCTGCGTCATGCAATGAAAACTCCCGCCGCCCGTCAGGATATGATTGGCAGGCAGTGCAATAATCTCATGGTCCGGCATCAGCGCCGCAAGCTCGGCTGCCGCCAGTTTTGAATGCGTCTCTTCATAGATCGGCAGGATGACGCGGCCGTTCGAGATCAGGAAATTCATATGGCTCGCTGGCACCGGCTCGCCATCCTCATCGAGGATCCGTCCCGGAGACGGGATCGTTGAGACCTCAAGCTCCGCGCTCCGCAGCGTCGCTTCAATCTCGCGCAGCACGTCCGCATTCGGGTCATCATCGCCAGATGGCGTCTGACAGACAACATGCCCCGGCCCGATGAAACGCGCGATATTGTCGACATGTCCGTCGGTATGGTCATTGGCGAGCCCCTCGCCCAGCCAGATGACGCGCTCGACATTAAACGCCAGACGCAGTGCCTCTTCGGCCTTCTCCTCGCTCCAACCGGGATTGCGGTTCGGGTTCAGCACGCACTGGCGTGTTGTAATCAGCGTGCCCTCGCCATCCTGCTCGATCGCGCCGCCTTCAAGGATGAAGTCGAGGCGCTTTAGCGGGTGGCCTTCCAGCCGGCAGATTGCTGCCGCCGTCTCTGTGTCGCCCTCCAGCTCATACTTGCCGCCCCAGCCATTGAAGGTGAAGCCAAGGCCCTCAAGCCGGTTGAGATAGGTCACGAAGACCGGCCCGATATCGCGCAGCCAGATGTCGCCCATCGGCGCATCGAACATCTCGGCGTGCTCGCCAACAAGCTCTGCAGCTTCGGCGCGCGAATGCGGCGCACCGATGACCAGCTTCACATGCACCACGGGGGCAAGCGCCTTGATCAGGTCTGCAATTTCACGCTGGGCGCCCTCATAATCGTCGGCCCAGGCATCCTTCAGATGCGGCCAGCCGACCCAGATGGCGGACTGTTTTGCCCATTCGGGCGGTGTGGAGGCAATCGTCGTATCACTCATGAGGCGCGATTTGCCATAACCCGCCCCAAAGAGAAAGGGCGGCCCGCAATGGAGCCGCCCTTCCGATGATTTATTCAGGTCTGTTGAAAGGCCTAGAATTCGTACTTCACACCGAAGCGAACCGACCAGACAGACAGTGAGTCCGTGCGGCGCTCAGGGTCTCTCGCGCTGAAGTCAGAGTAAACATACTGACCGCCTACGATGTCCGCATCGACGACGCTGGTCGTCTGCGGGAATCCAGCCTGATAGTAGGTGCCCCAGTCTTCGTTGAGGAAGTTACCGACATTCTCCATGACCATGAAGACAGAGGATTCATGTCCGCTCATGAGACCTGGCAGTTCTTGCTCAAGGCGCAGGTCGAACTTGTTGTTCCACTGGCCTTCGCCTTCATTGCGAGACGCGATCGAGCCGCGGCCGAGGCCTTGACCATCCGTGTAGCGGAAGAAGGCATCCCAATCGACTGAAGAATTAGCATAGTCGATCAGTGGATCGCTGGAGCCGTCAATCGGCACATAGAGCAGCGAGCGACCGCGCGAGTCGTCACCGAACGGACCATCATTAAAGGTGATCGAGTACGGACGGGCCTGCCAGGCTTGGCCGAACAGGGTTGCGCGGGTTGCGAGTTCGCCAAAGAACTCCTTTTCCCAAGAGAGACGCAGCGTAAAGCGGTGCGGAATCTCGTAGTTGGACGTTCCCAGACCCGGATTGTTGGGGTCAACAGCCGCAAGGTTCGACCAGTTCGAGAAGGCGACCGACGACGTCATCGGGTTTACGTCTTCTGCATCCGTGTAGGCATAGCCAAGCGACCAGTCCAGTTCACCTGCGGCGTCGAAGTCGAAGGTGTTAGACACGCCGAGCGAAGCAACAAATGTGGAGCCTTCATCGGTGTTTGTGAGGACGAAATCGTCGGTGTCTTCGTCATAGATCGGACGACCATCAGGAGCCGTACCGACTTGATTAAGAGAGATCGCCTTGACCAGCGGAGCTTGATTCACGTTTGACCAAAGAACATCACCGTTCAGGACGTAGCCCGATCCCAGACCCGGAATGTCCAGGTCGGAGGTGAAGCCGAGTGCGAACTTCCATTCCGATGGGATTTCGAAGTTCGGGTCCAGCGCGTTGACCGGTCCGCTGACTGCTGCATTGGCAACAAAATCGAAGGCCTGCTGCGGAATACCAAAGATTGGACGCCCTGAGCCGCCTTCATCATTCACATAGGTGAAGCCGAGCAGCGACTGATCAGTCGGATTGCGATCCTGGAATTCGACCTGGGTCACACCATTGTTGGAGTAGTTGTTCGAGATCCAGACGTTCGGGTTACCACCGGAGTAAAGACCAAAGCCGCCGCGGAACGACAGGTTCGGCTTGTAATCCCAGGTGAAGCCGACACGCGGCATCAGCAGGTCGCGGCCATCCATGTTCTCATCATTACGGAAGCCGTACTTGTCGAAGAAGTCCTGGTTGTACCGAGGCTTGTCGTCTGACGAGTAGAAGTCATAACGCAGACCACCTGTAACGGTCAGGCCGTTTGGACCGGTCCACTCGTCCTGAAGGTAAAGGGTGTTGACCGCATATTTGAACGAGGCCGCAGCATCTGCAGCATTGTTGGTGCCGACAGCGTTTTCATAGGTGATGCGGCTGTAAATACCATTCCGGAAATCATCGATGGAATTGAAGCGGTACTCGCCTTCTGCTTCCTGAACGAACAGGTTGAAGACGTCATACTCAAGACGCTCGCCACCGATTGTGAAGTTGTGGTTGTCCAGCGTGTAACGACCGAGCGCCTTGTAGTTGCCGACCGAGTATTTGAGCTCGTTGGCATGACGGGAGTCATCAGCACCGAGATAGTAGACGTTGTTGCCATCAAAGATCTGGACTTCGCCGAAATCTGTGCCGCCGACCGACGACTGAAGGAAGGTCACGTCATTGTAGGAATAACGAAGTTCGGTGGAGAAATTGTCTGACCAGTCCGAGAAAACCTGGCCGGAATACGCTTTCAGCTCAGCGCCGCGGTTATAAAGGTGGTTGGAGTATTCGAACTCGTTCGAGTCACCGTCCGACTCAGTGAGGTTGAAGCCCTCATTGTAGTTGTAGGTGAAAGACGCACGGTGGTTGTTCGTGATGTTCCAGTCGAGACGAACCAGATATTTCTCGTCTTCGGTTCCGGTCGACGTCGGAATGCCACCCGGATTGTAGCCGTAAACGTTCTGGGCAATGTCGCGGATTTCATCGAACTTTGCCTGCGTGAAACCAGTCACTTCCTGACCAGCGATACCTGAACCTTCTGGAACACGGTTGATCTCGTTGCCTGGGCCTTCGAATTTCTCGTATGCGCCGAAGAAGAAGAGACGGTCTTTCAGGATCGGTCCACCAAGGGTGAAGCCATAGCGCTTCTCTTCAAATGCCGGAACGGCATATTCGTCGCCCTCGGTCGAATCACCGATGAGGCTCTCATCGCCATAATCGAAAAAGGCAGAACCATGGAATTCGTTGGTGCCGGACTTGGTAACAGCGTTGATGTTACAGGCTGTGAACGAGCCGTATTCGACATCGAATGGCGCCAGTTCAACCGAGACGTTCTGAATGGCGTCGAACGGGAATGGCATTTGCTGCGTCGGGTAGCCGTTCGAGTTCAGGCCGAACCCGTCATTGAGGCCGATGCCGTCAACTGTCAGCGAGTTGTAGCGCGGGTGTGCACCGGCGCACTGGATGGAGTCGTTGAAGGACTCGTCGAGGTAAACGCGCGGATCGAGACGAACGATGTCTTTCAGGTCGCGGTTGATCGCAGGCGAGCTCTGGATGTCGGCGAGCGAGAAGGTTGCCGATGGCCCGATCGCTGTCTGGACAAATCCACCTGACGTCGCAGAGACGGTCACGGTGTCCATACGGGCTTCACCATCCGCAGCATCATCGGTGGCGGCGAAAACGAGATTGAGATTGGCCGTCTCACCCAGCTGAAGGGTGACGTCCGTAATGCGGGTTGTCTGATAGCCCGGTGCAGAAATCTCGACCGTGTATGGACCGCCAACTTGCAGACCGCGTGTCGTGAACTGACCGGTCGGGCTGGTCGTTGATGAGCTCGTGGAGCCCGTCCGTGTATCGACGACGCGGACAGTCGCGCCTGGGACAGCTTCACCGGTTGGCGAGACAACGTCGCCGCGAATGCCGGCTGACGTCACCTGCGCTTCGGCAGGGGCGACAATCGCCGCAGTGAAAAGCGTAGCGGCGGCTACGCCTGAAAGTAGTTTCCAGTTGGACATGAAGAACCCCTCTTCGTTGGACGGCCCGGCATGGTTGCACGAGAGACACCAAGGCCAATTGATCGCGCCTCTATTCCTCATGCGCGACAGTTATGTGACAGTCACGTGACTCTTCTGTGCGCTGCAGCAAAGTCTTAACAAGGCTGGCAAAAAAGCCACACCTACCTGTCAAGGCTGGTCAAGAAAGCTCGCGCGCGCTAGCTCCATCTTCAGATGAAAAACACGCTGCCCCACTCAACAGACTATGCGCGCCTCACGGCGTTGATTCTTTTCGGACTTCTGGTCCTCCGGGTGGCCTGCGTCGTGCTCTCCCCGCTCGAACTCTATGCCGATGAAGCCCAGTACTGGCGCTGGTCTGAGACGCTGGAATGGGGATATTACTCAAAGCCGCCCCTGATCGCCTGGGTCATCCATGCCAGCACCGCCATGTTTGGTGATTCGGCCCTCGGTGTGCGGCTTCCAGCGCCCTTCCTTCACACGATCGCGGCCTGGTGTCTGTTCCTGCTGGGCCGTAGCATTGCCAGCCCGAAGGTCGGGCTGATGGCGGCTGTCGGCTATGCGCTGATGCCGGCCGTGTTCCTGTCATCAACCGTGCTCTCGACCGACGGCGTGCTGATGCCCATCTGGGCGACCGCGCTTTTCCTGTTCTGGCGGGTTCGCCAGGGCGAGGCCGGCTGGCTCGGCTATATTGCGCTTGGCCTCGCCATCGGCGCAGGCTTCCTGGCCAAATATGCGATGCTGTACTTTGCCATCGGCATCGTGCTGACGATCCTTCTGGACCGGCCCACGCGCCAGAACCTGCTGACGCCCAAAGGCGCCGCCATGCTGGCCGCCTTGCTGGTCGTTATCTCCCCGCACATCCTCTGGAATGCCTCCAACAATTTCGAAACGGTCGGGCACACGGTCGACAATGCCAATCTCGGCGGCGAGCTCTTCAATCCGGAAAACGCGCTGACATTCATCGCTGACCAGATGGGCGTGTTCGGCCCGATCAGCTTCCTCGCCCTGATCGGCGGCCTCATCTTCATGCGCCGCACCGTGTCCGGGGAGGACGGTCGCCGGGAACTGTGGCTGACATGTTTCGTCGTACCAGTTCTCGTCATCATCCTGGTCCAGGCGGTCCTGTCACGTGCGCACGCCAACTGGGCAGCAACCGCCTATCCGGCAGGCTCGGTGCTGATCTCCCTCTTCTTCTTGAGGGCCCGCGCGCACAAATGGCTCTGGTATGTCATCGCAGCCCTGTGCGCCGTCAGCTTTATTCTGGCGCCGGACTTCACACTCACGGCCCGCATCATGATGGGCCTTGGCCTGGCCGCCGGGATCATGGTGTTCGCCTTTGCCACAAAGTTCCGCCCCATCGGCCTCTTCTGGGCAGGGCTGACCCTCCACGGCGTGGTGGGTTTTGCCATGATGGCCGTCCTGATCGCGCCGCAGGCCCTCTCTGCACAGCTCGATCTCGACAATGCGCTTAAACGCACGCGCGGTTGGGATGCCCTCGCTGACAAGCTGGTCGCCTTCTCTGAAACACAGCCCGCCCCGACCGCCCTGCTGACCGATGAGCGAGAAATCTGGCACGGGCTCGACTTTTATCTGAAAGACCGGATCGACGCGCCGCTCATCCTGTGGCGCTACAATGAAGGCGCCCACAGCTTTGCCGAGCAACAGCCGCTCACGTCAGATATCGATGGCGACGTGCTCGTGGCAAGCTATCGGCCCAACCGGCGCCCCGCCATCGCGGCCGATTTCGAGACCTTCGAGAAAGTTGGTGAGGTCAGCGTCGATCTCGGCCATCGCTCCAATGGCTGCCCCATCATCAGAGAGCTCGTGCTCTATCGCGCCTCCGGCTATGACCCGCTTCCACGCACGCAGGACTGGGTCGATCGCTTCGAGGACCAGACCATGGATGCGCCCGAGCCTTGCAAGGCCAGATAAAGCCCTAGTCGCGCCTCATGAACAGATAATCGGGCTGGCACATATTGTAGATCTGCGACTGCTCCAGCATCTTCACCCGCAAGCTTTCGATAACCGGCGTCAGCACAGTGAGGTCGATCGGCTTGCTGACAGCGACATTGGACCATACCGGGGGCTGCCCATAGGGGGTGAAAAAGGGCGTTGAGAGCAGCAGCAGGAAATCCTCGTGGTCACTGAATGACCAGTCGACCGGATAGTCCCAGCTCACCCAGTCCCCTTCAATTGCACGCTCGCGGCCCTCATAGGATTCCACGCGGGTCTGGAACAGCAGGCTCGGCGTTTCACCCGCCGAGGAGAACCCGGACATGGTGAAATCCATAGGCAACAATATGTGGTTTGCCGCGACAGATTCCTCGGACATCGGAAATTTCGAGAACATCAGATAGGTGGCTTCTCTATTGGTGCCGGCGTCGCGGACGAATTTAAAATCGAGCAGCGGCACCTCGAAGCTAACCATGCGGACCTTTTCCTTGTCCATTGCTTCAAGATTTATCGAAAGGGCGAAACCTTCGGTCGCGACCTCGCCGCCGATCGTGTCCCATCCGATCGGGAAGCCCGGGTTTTTGAGCTGGATGTCCGAGCCCATGACCTGCCATTTCCAGCCGCCGGTTTCGCCAGTTGGACAGGCCGGCTTGTCCTGCGCGACCGCAACGCCCGGCACGAACAGCCACACGGCCGCCGCGGCTCCCAACATCTTCACTATATTCATTGCGTCCTCCCACAAACACGAAAGCCAGCATACTTTTCGCCTTGCCCTTGTCGCCCTGAAACTTCACATCCGAAGCCATGAATTCCCTCAAGGCCGTTCTCGGCCCAACCAATACCGGTAAAACGCACTACGCCATCGAACGGATGATGGGTCATGCGACAGGCATGATCGGCCTGCCGCTGCGCTTGCTGGCGCGCGAGGTCTATGACCGGGTCGTACGCGCCAAGGGCGAGAAAGCCGTCGCGCTGATCACCGGGGAAGAGCGGATCGAGCCGCCGAATGCCCGCTACTGGATCTGCACCGTGGAATCGATGCCGGTCCACAAACGCGTCGAGTTTCTTGCGATCGACGAAATCCAGCTTGCTGAAGACAGTGACCGCGGACACGTCTTCACAGACCGCATCCTGAAGGCGCGCGGCACAGCCGAAACCCTGCTGCTGGGCGCCGAAACGATGCGCGGGGTCCTGCGTGACCTCGACCTCGACGTCGACACCAATACGCGTGAGCGCTTCTCTGAGCTTCACTATGCCGGACCGACAAAAGTCACAAAGCTTCCCAAGCGGACCGCCGTCGTCGCCTTCTCGACAGATCAGGTCTACGCGCTTGGCGAGCTGCTGAGGCGCCAGAAGGGCGGCGCGGCCATCGTCATGGGCGCGCTCAGCCCGCGCACCCGTAATGCGCAGGTCGCGCTCTATCAGTCTGGCGAAGTTGACTATCTCGTGGCCACCGACGCGATCGGCATGGGGCTGAACCTCGATGTCGACCGCATCGCTTTTGCCGGCCGCTCCAAGTTTGACGGGCGCCGTCACCGCTGGCTGTCGGCGGCTGAATGCGGCCAGATCGCCGGGCGCGCAGGCCGTTTCCGCACCGATGGCGAGTTCGGCGAAACCGGTGACTGCCCGCCTTTCGAGGAAGAGCTGATCAACGCCATCGAGACCAACCACTTTGATCCGGTGGATGATCTTCAGTGGCGCAATTCCGATCTCGATTACCGCTCGATCAAGACGCTGATCGCGAGCCTTGCTCGCCCCTCGGGCAGCCCGGTGCTGCGCCAGAACCCGCATGCGCTGGATGAATGGGTGCTGCGGCGCATGGCCGAGGACGAGGCCATCGGGCCAGAGGTGCGCGGGACAGACAAGGTGCGACGCTTGTGGGATCTTGCCCGCCTGCCGGACTTCCGCAAATCCGGCCATGACGGCCACGCCCGGCTGGTGCTTGGCCTCGCCGAAACCCTGGCAGATCCGGACGCCCGCCTCGGCGATACCGCCATGGCCAAGCGCATGGAAAACCTTGAATCGAACGTGCCTGATATTTCCAGCCTTCAGCACAGGCTTGCCATGATCCGCACCTGGACCTATGCCGCCCATCGCGATGACTGGTTGGAAAACCCTGCCTACTGGCGGGAAAAAACGCGTGAAATCGAAGACAGATTATCAGATGCCCTTCACGCCGCGCTCACATTGCGCTTTGTTGACCGAAGAACCACGGCCCTGCTCGCCGGCCTGAAAAGAGAAGACCTGCTTGTGACCGAATTGTCCGAAACTGGAGAAGTAACCGTCGAAGGCCATGTTGTTGGCAAACTCGTCGGCTTGCACTTCGAACCTGCTTCAACCGCCCAGACGCTGGAAGGCAAAGCGGTGCGCAGCGCCGCCGTGACAGCGCTCGGCCCGATCCTGGCTGAACGCCTCGGCGAAATCGCAGGTGCCCCGGCCGAAGCCTTTGCGCTGACAGATGAAGGCCATATCAGCTGGAAGGGCGCCGACATTGCCCGACTCAAGGCCGGACCGGACTGGCTAGCCCCCCGGCTTGAGCTGATCGGCGCAGAAGATGCAGAAACCCATCGCAAGGCGGCGACACTGAAACGGGTCGAAGAATGGCTGGGCGCAGAAATGCTGCGTGTCCTGCCAACGCACGCCAAGCTCAAAACGGCCGAAACCGGCAGCGAGCTGCAAGGCATGGCACGCGGTCTCGCCTTCCGTCTTCTTGAAAGCGGCGCATCGATTGACCTTCGCCAGGAAAGCCCGCCGCCAAACGTTTCCAAGGAAGACCGCGAAGCGCTCAAAACCGCTGGCATCCGCACTGGCCGCGTTGCCGCCCATATCCCGGACGCGCAGAAACCGGCTGCCCAGCGCCTCATCGCCATTCTTCAGGCGACCCACACAAATGAAAGCCGCCGTGTCGCGCCAGAAGGCGCAGGCTCCTTCCCGCTCGACGGGGAATGGGCCGAGGCAGAGCTGAACTCGCAAGGCTATCTGCGCTTTGGCGCCCGCGCCGTACGCGCCGACCTCGCCGAACGTCTTGGCTGGGAGATTTCCAAACGCCGCAGGGAAGCCGACAAACCGGCCTTCGAACTGCCCGCAGAACTCGCCTCCATCGTCTCCTGTCCGGGCGACGAGTTTCCCGCCATCGTAAAGGGCTTTGGCCTCGCGCCTGCTGAGAAAGACCCTGAAACCGGCGCCGTGACGCTGTGGCGCTACCTCTCGCGCAACCGCCAGGACGGTCCGCCGCGCGGCAAGCGCCCGCAGGGCAAACCCGGTGGTCGCCCACCAAAAGGCAAGCCGTCTGGCAATCGCCCGCAACGCGGCGGCGGACGGCCAAACCCACGTGAGAAGCAGCCAGATCCCGATAGCCCATTTGCGGCGCTCGCCAGCCTCTTGCCCCCTGCAAAGGCGCCCAAACCGCCGCGCAAGAAAAAGAAATCGAAGGCAAAGCAGGCACCTGAGGCCGCCGCCAAACCTGAAAACGAAGCAGCCCCACCCGCTGACAAGACCCCGGAGTCCCCGCCAGCGGAGACCCCGACCGACAAGCCGGAGACATCGTCATAGTCGAGGAGGTTCGGCTGGATGTGTGGCTGTGGCGGGCCCGTTTCTTCAAGACCCGCTCACTTGCGGCTGACTATATCGGACGGCGCGGCGTGCGCCTCACGCGCAACGGTTCGACCCGCAAGGTTTCCAAGCCCGGTGCGCGTATTCTCGTCGGTGACGTTGCAAGTTTTGCTCCGGGCACTCAAATAGTAAGCATCCGCGTTCTTGCGTATGGCACAAGACGCGGTCCGGCCAGCGAAGCGCAGGCCCTTTATGAATCGGTATCTGAGGCCGAACAGGAGAGCCGAAATGCTTGAAGGACTGAAGAAATTCTTTTCCGGCCGGGCCGAACAGCCGAACCGCGATATGGACCCGCAAGTCGCAGCCGCCGCGCTGCTTGTCGAAGCCGCCCTTGTCGACGGCGTTTACGCCAATCTCGAAAGCGACCAGATTGCCGAAATCCTGCTCGACAGCCTCGGTCTCGATGCTGATCGGGTCGATGATATTCTTGCTCAGGCAGAGGAACTCGCCGAAAATTCAATCGGCGCGCACCAGTTCACGCAGCATGTAAAGAAGCTGCCATTGCTTGAACGCGTGAAGGTAATCGAGGGCCTCTATCTGGTCTCGATGGCCGACGGGGCTTCCTGCAAATTTGAGGAAGCCTTTATCCGGCAAGTCTCCAGCCTGCTCTATGTTGACGATATTCGCCGGGCCCAGGCGCGCAGGCGCGCCGAATCGCGCAGCCTCTAGCAATTGACAGCGAGCCGCATCAACGCCAAATGCACCGCTCGTGTGCCACTAAGCAAGATGTACGAGACTGAATGACCTATATCGTTGTCGACGCCTGTATCCGCTGCAAATACATGGATTGCGTGGAAGTCTGTCCGGTGGACTGCTTCTATGAAGGCGAGAACATGCTCGTCATTCATCCAGATGAGTGCATTGACTGCGGCGTCTGTGAGCCTGAATGCCCGGTTGAGGCAATCAAACCTGACACCGAAGACGATCCGGACTCAAAATGGCTGAAGCTGAATACGGATTATGCCAAGGTCTGGCCGAACATCACGCGGATGAAAGAGCCGCCGGCTGATCGGGAAAAATTTGCGCAGGAAACCGGTAAACTGGAGAAATATTTCAGTTCGAATCCGGGCGAAGGCGATTGAAACACTGACCCCGATCACGTGGCAGTTGTGAATTAGTCGTATTTCTGATATATATTAAGTGTCAATTTTTCAGGGAGCCTGCTCACATCTCCGGACCGACGCTTGAAATGTCACCGGAGGGCGTAGGCTCTTGTTGCGTAGAAAGGCTACCAGACACATGTCAAAACAAGCAACGGGTGATGTACAGGAACTCGCATTCGACGTCGGCCAGTCCGTCGTTTATCCAGCCCACGGCGTCGGCAAGGTCACCGCGATCGAAAAGCAGACGGTCGCCGGCATGTCACTCGAAGTTTATGTCGTTTCTTTCGACCAGGACAAGATGATCCTTCGCGTCCCGACAAACCGCGCCGAAGCTTCAGGCATGCGCTCGCTCGCTGGCTCCAAGCTCGTTGATGACGCGCTGAAGACGCTCGGCGGCAAAGCCCGCATCAAGCGCACCATGTGGTCGCGCCGCGCGCAGGAATACGAAGCCAAGATCAATTCAGGTGATCTGATCTCCATCGCGGAAGTCGTTCGCGACCTTCACCGCGGCGAAGACCAGCCTGAGCAATCCTACTCAGAGCGTCAGCTCTATGAGAGCGCGCTTGATCGGATGGCCCGCGAACTGGCCGCTGTCGAGAACACCGATCACGACGCCGCCATGGAGCGTCTGGCCAAGTCGCTCGCGAAGAAAAAAGCCGCCTGATCACCCTTTGACAGGCCGATTATCAAGCCCCGCTCAGCCGAGCGGGGCTTTTTCTTTGTCCAGATTTTGGCGGAAACTCGAAAAATTTATGAACAAGAAGTGAACCAAAGCATCCCCCCATGCGTAGGAACTTGAGGAAGAGTTTGTTTCCCAAGCTGCAGGAGCACCGCATGGCCGTCCAGATGACAACCGAAAACGCCGATCGTCGATTTGTCCGGAACGCCATGAACAAACCGATGCTCAGCGCCGAACATGAGACAGATCTGGCGCTGCGCTGGCGCGACGATAACGACGAAGATGCCCTTCACGAACTGACCAGCGCCTATATGCGCCTCGTCATCTCCATGGCCTCGAAATTCCGCCATTACGGCCTGCCCCTGTCTGACCTTGTCCAGGAAGGCAATGTCGGCCTGATGCTGGCGGCCGCCCGCTTTGACCCGGACCGCGAAGTTCGGTTCTCGACCTATGCCTCATGGTGGATCCGCTCCTCCATTCAGGACTTTGTGCTTCGCAACTGGTCGATCGTGCGCACCGGCACCACGGCCGCGCAGAAGTCGCTCTTCTTCAATCTCAAACGCTTGCGCGCCAAGATCGATGACACCGGCGACGGCATCATGACCCCTGAGAACAAGAGCTGGATCGCCACGCATCTCGGCGTGCCAGAGCGCGATGTTGAGAACATGGCCTCGCGCCTCTCAGCCTCTGACCGCTCTCTCAACGCCCCGCTGGCCACCGATAGCGATGCCCAGTGGCAAGATCTCCTCGAAGACGAAAATCAGGCGACCGAAGACCGCGTCATGGAAATGCGCGACAGCGTCCGCCGCCGTGAGTGGATCGCAGAAGCCCTCAAATCGCTAAGCGAGCGCGAAAACCTGATCATCTGCGAACGCCGCTTCACCGACGATACCGTCACGCTCGAAGTGCTGGGCAAACGCCTCGGCATCTCCAAGGAGCGCGTCCGCCAGATTGAACATCAGGCGCTCGGCAAACTGCGCAAGGTGCTGGTCTCCATGGTCGGCGACCCGGAAGAAACCGGGCTTATTCCGATCCGCTAGTCCACCTGCAAAACTAATTCAGAGGCGTCGCATCCATTGGCTTGCGGCGCCTTATTCATGTCCCCATATCTCTTGTGAAGGGCGTTGCCGCTGAGCGGGGCGCACCTGAAATGCCGCATTCGCGCACCCTCGCGCGCAGGCGGTCAAGTTGAGCACGATCTGCCTTAGAAAGGGGATAGACATTGAATTTTGAGACTTATACCGAACGCGCCCGCAGCGTCATACAGTCGGCCCAAACCGCTGCACTGGCTGCCGGCCACCAGACCTTCCTGCCAGAGCACATTCTGAAAGCCCTGCTGGAAGACCGCGACCGGCTCGCCGCGAACCTCATTCGCGCCGCGGGTGGCAATCCTGAACTTGTCCAGCAGAAGAATGACGAGGCCCTGCGCGCCCAACCGGTTGTGACCGGTGGCGATACTGGCCTTCGCCTTGACCAGAAAACCGCCAAGCTCTTCGCCGACGCTGAAGCCAGCGCGAAGAAGGCGGGCGACAGCTTCGTCACGGTTGAACGCCTGCTAGTCGCACTGGCCGGGCTCTCCGGCGCCAAAGCCGCAGACGCCCTCAAATCAGGCGGCGCAGATGCCTCCGGTCTTGAGGCCGCTGTCGCCAAGCTGCGCCAGGGCCGCACGGCCGACACTGAGAATGCTGAAGAGGGCTATGAAGCCCTGAAAAAGTACACGCGCGACCTCACAGCAGATGCCCGCTCGGGCAAGCTCGATCCGGTCATTGGCCGCGACGAGGAAATCCGCCGGACGGTGCAGGTGCTCTCGCGCCGCTCCAAGAACAATCCGGTCCTCATCGGTGAACCCGGCGTCGGTAAAACCGCCATCGCCGAAGGTCTTGCCCTGCGCATCATCAATGAAGACGTGCCTGAAAGCCTGAAGGGCAAGCGCCTGCTCGCCCTCGACATGGGCGCGCTCATCGCTGGCGCGAAGTTCCGCGGCGAGTTCGAGGAGCGTCTGAAAGCCGTCATCAAGGAGATCGAGCAAGCCGAAGGCGGCGTGATCCTCTTTATCGACGAGATGCACACGCTTGTCGGTGCCGGCAAGACGGACGGGGCCATGGATGCGTCCAACCTCCTCAAACCAGCGCTCGCCCGCGGTGAGCTCCATTGCGTCGGCGCGACCACGCTCGATGAATACCGCAAATATGTCGAAGGCGACGCGGCCCTCGCCCGCCGCTTCATGGCTGTGTTCGTCGATGAGCCTACCGTGCAGGACACTGTGTCCATCCTCCGTGGCCTGAAGGGCCGCTATGAGGCGCACCATGGCGTTCGCGTGTCCGATGCGGCCATTGTGTCTGCAGCGACCCTGTCGAACCGCTACATCACGGACCGGTTCCTGCCGGACAAGGCGATTGACCTCATGGACGAGGCCGCCTCGCGCCTGCGCATGCAGGTCGACTCCAAGCCGGAAGCGCTCGACGAGATCGACCGGCGCCTGATGCAACTGCGCATCGAGGCGGAAGCTCTCAAGAAAGAGAAAGACCGCGCGTCGAAAGACCGGCTCGAAGCGATCGAGGCCGAAATCGCCGATCTTCAGGCCCGCTCTGATGAGCTGACGACCGCCTGGGCGGCCGAGAAGGACAAGCTGAAAGGCGCTGCGTCCGCCAAGGATGAGCTTGACCGTGCCCACGCCGACATGGCCGAAGCGCAACGCCGCGGTGATCTCTCACGTGCGTCCGAGCTGAAATACTCGGTCATCCCTCAGCTTGAGGCCCGCATCGCAGCGGTCGAGAGCACCGAGACCGATGATGGTCAGGACGATAAGGGCCTCGTGTCCGAAGTTGTCCGCCCAGAGCACATCGCCGCCGTCGTCTCCAAGTGGACGGGCATCCCTGTCGACAAGATGATGGAAGGTGAGCGGGAGAAACTCCTTCGCATGGAGGATGCCCTGCGCAGCCGGGTCGTTGGCCAGGAAGAAGCCCTCAGCGCCGTGTCCAATGCCGTCCGCCGTGCGCGTGCCGGCCTGCAGGATCCGAACCGTCCGATCGGCTCGTTCCTCTTCATCGGCCCAACCGGCGTCGGTAAGACAGAGCTCACCAAATCGCTCGCCGAGTTCATGTTCGACGACGATACGGCAGTGCTGCGGCTCGACATGTCCGAGTTTCAGGAGAAGCATTCGGTGGCCCGTCTCATCGGCGCGCCTCCGGGCTATGTCGGCTATGAAGAAGGCGGCGTCCTGACTGAAGCTGTGAGGCGCAGGCCCTATCAGGTCGTCCTGTTCGACGAGGTGGAGAAAGCCCATCCGGACCTTTTCAACACGCTGCTTCAGGTGCTTGATGATGGCCGTCTCACCGATGGTCATGGCCGCACGGTCGACTTCCGCAACACGATCATCATCATGACGTCGAACCTCGGCGCAGATGCCCTCGCAAGCGGAGACGCCGGCGAAATCAGCGAAGCCCAGCGTGACATGGTGATGAATGCGGTCCGCGCACATTTCCGGCCTGAATTCATCAACCGGATCGACGAGATCGTCTTCTTCAAACGGCTCGGCCGGGCGGAGATTGACCATGTGGTCGATATTCAGATGGATCGCCTGTCGCAGCTTCTGGCCGATCGCAAGATCAAGGTCGAGCTGACCGAAGCGGCCCGCCAATGGATGGCCGACAAGGGCTATGACCCGGTCTACGGTGCCCGCCCTCTGAAGCGCGTCATCCAGAAAGAGCTGCAAGACCCGCTCGCAAGACTGGTTCTCGAAGGCAAGGTCACCGACAACAGCACGGTCACCGTGGATGTCGAAGGCAATGCCTTGTCGATCAACGGCGTGCCAAATGACTTTGCGAAAGGCGCCGCCGCGCTCAACTAGCCGAGCGGTAAAGCCACATCATGCGCCCCCGCCAGTATCTGGCGGGGGCGTTTCTATATGCGGGCAGTGCGCGTGAGTGGATGCGCACAAAAAAGGCTCCGGACCTGTGATTGGGTCCGGAGCCTTTTGATGATGCGGCCAAACCCGGAAAGACCGGGCCGACCCTTAGATAAAACTAGTTGGAAGCGACCTGAATGCGCGGCGAAGTCGTCTCAACATAATAGTCAGACCCGACATACTGAGCCGACAGATTGCTGTCGCTGATCGCCGTCACCGCCTGGAACATGATGTCTTCGACGCAGACAGAGTCAACGAGGAGACCAACACGCGCCATGGACACGGTGCTACAGCTGCGTTTGGCCTGCCGTTCAAGGCTGGTGAGCACGCGCGCAGCGCCAGCGTCGCTGCTCAGCAGCTCCGGGTTGAACGTCATTGAGGTTGTGACGTCTTTCAAATCGTCGGCATAGGCAGCGCCGGAGAAAAGCGAAAGAGCGAAAAGGATGGAGGAAACGCGGATTTTCATGATCTAAACCCCTGATCTACGCGGGACATTGCCCGCCCTTTGCCCCGCTTTTCGCGGGTGCAGCATCAGTTGTGAGCACATGCAGCATTCTGTAAACGCATAAACGTGCAATATAGGTATGCGTTTATGCATTTCGTTATCGCTCATCCGGGACGGGCGCGACCAAATTTCAGGGCTCCGGCAAGGCCAGGACCATGATCTTCATCACAAAAAACGCCCCCACCTTAAAAAGGTAGGGGCGTTTATAGAGTATCTGTTTGCAGACCGCCGCTCTCAGCGACCACCTGGCAAAGCTCAATCAGGGCGCAGGAGGCGCTTCATAGCTGGTCATCGTCAGCATCTGGGCTGGCGACTGCACATCAGCATCGCCATTCCGGAACGCATCGATCTGATCGCGGCGTTCAATGAAGGCTTTGAGAAGCTCTGGCGTTTCAGCCAGTTTGCGGCCGGTCGGCAGGTCAAGTTTCATGCCGTTCACCTGCTTGCCATTGATCATCACCTCATAGTGCAGGTGAGGCCCGGTCGACGCGCCCGTGGTGCCAACATAGCCGATGATGTCGCCCTGGCGAACACGTTGGCCAGTCCGGTACTTGCCGAAGCGTGACATGTGCGCATAGGCGGTCGAATAGCCATTGGCATGCTTGATGCGGATATAGTTGCCATAGCCGCCATAGCGATTGGCGCGCTCAATGGTCCCGTTGCCTGCTGCATAGATCGGCGTGCCGGTCGGGGCAGCAAAGTCGGTCCCCTTGTGAAGCTTGTTATATCCGGAAATCGGGTGACGACGGTAGCCAAAGCTCGATGACAGACGTGCACCATTAATAGGTGTTTTCATCAGGAACTTTGTGGCGCTCTCGCCGTTATAATTGAAGTAGTCAGGCTCACCGCCCTCTTCGGGGGTAAAACGGTAGTAGGACTTGTTCAGCGCCTTGCCGTTGAGCGATGCATAGAGGACGTCACCAGAGCGCACGCGATTACCGCGTTCGTCGACAAGTTCCTCGTAAACGATTTCAAACTCGTCGCCCGGCTGAATGTCGCGCTGGAAGTCGAGGTCGTACCCGAAGATCGTCGCATAATCGACGACTTGCTGGTCATGCGCGCCATTTGAAAGCGCAGCTTCATAGATACTGGAATTGATCTTGGCCTTGATGCGCCGTTCGACCGGCTGCGTTCTGGCCTGAAGAACCACCGGCATGAATTCGCCGTCGCTCTTGCGCTTGGAGAGGATCTGCTTGCCGGAGTCTTCGCTCAGCGAGAGCGAAACCAGTTCGGCTGTTTCGGGCGTATTGCCGCGGAACTGAGCCTGCACAGTCATTCCGGCTCGCACACGGCGCGGGTCAAGAAGCTCTGCGTCATAAATGACCTGCAGCGATTTGGCCGCCTGTGAACTATCGGCCCCAAGTTCCTGAACAAGCCCGAGCAGGGTTTCGCGGGATTTCAGCGTACCGTCCCGGACAATCAGGTCATCCTGGGCTTCAAAGCCCTGGGCACTCAGCAAGGTCGCCGCCAGCGGAGTGGCAAGGTGAACTGCGGGCGAAACCTGCGCTTCTGCAGCTTTCGACTGTCCGAGGAAATGGAACGCTGACATCGACAGGCCGACAGCAACTGCCCCTATCGCCGTCATTGTTACGGTTCCGCGCGAAAAATTCATGTTCAGCAATCGGGCCTCCCTCTGGTTTCAGCGTGCACACGCTGATAGGCAATACAAGTCCTTGCCCCTATCGGTTGAATCTCTTTCGCTAAAATTAAGCGAAATGCGTTTATCAATCCGGCCCACCGATGTACGTATTCGTCTGCGGAGGGCAGTGCAAGGCAATTTGAGCTGCAATTTGCAGTCCAAATTCCTAATTTTTTGTCAGGGTTTGTTATGTTCGGTCGAAAATTGAGCAGACACCCCTGGCTGACAGGCATCGGCCTTGTGTTGCTGCTATTACTGTTCACGCTGCTGCTCCTATGGGTTTTCCGGCTGTCCCTGACCGAGACCATAGCCAAGCGCTGGTGCCGCTCCCAGGCGTTGGAATGCGAGATTGAAGCTACAGACCTGAGTCTTTCCGGCACAACCATCGATGCCATCCGCCTTACAAATGAGACAGGTCAAATCCCGTTCGAGGCTGAACGCCTGACAGTTGAATTAAGCTGGAAGGGTTTTCTGAAGCCGGTTGTCGAGCGCGTCGAGATTAATCGCCCTGTCATCAGGCTCAGTTATACCGAAGATGGGAAAATATCGGTTGGCGGTCTTGAAGACCTGGCGCCCGGTGGTTCCTCCGAAACGCCGCAAGCCATGCCGGAAATCGTCGTTCGCGATGCCCGCATTGAGGCGCAAACACCTGCTGGCACGGTCGTGGCGACGGGCCGGTTTGAAGGCAAACTCCCCTACAAGGCGACGCTTCATGCGCGCATTGAACCTGTCGACCTCTCATCCGAACAAGGAAGTCTGAGCCTCACGGAAGGCCGGGTCGACTTGTCCCTCTCAGGCTTTCGCCTCCAGGGCAGTGCGCGTCTGCAATTGAAGGAAGCCGTCTTCGAAGGGCTGGAAGCGCGCAACATCACCCTTGATGCCTCCATGGCCGACACATTGCTGCCGACCGTTGAGTGGTCAGCATCAATCGACACACTCTCGGCGCCTGATCTGGCCCTGGAAGACACACATGCGAGCGGACGCGCCGGGATTGTTGCAGGCGAAGTAGATGAAGGCGCCCCACTGCTGGCGCGGCTAAGACGGCTCAGCGCTGAGGCCAATTCGGCAAGCGTTAGATGGCAGGACTTCACGGCCCAGACGGCCAGCCTCACACTGGAGACCAAACGCAACGGCAAGGACCAGTTCGAGGGTGACTTCGCGGCCCGCCTGACGGACTTTCAGCATCCAGACCTTTCAGCAAGCGAGCTGACCCTCAGCGGACAGGGAAGCGCGAGCGAGGACCTTTCAACGATCAACCTGACCGGCGAAGCCGTCGCAAACGGCGCCACGGTCGAGGCCGACACACGCCGCCGGATACTGGATTCGATCGCCCCGGCTGCGCCCTTCGAGGCGCACGGCAAGGCGCTGCGCTCAGGGCTATCGGCTGCCCTCTCGGATTTTGCGACCGGCAGCGGCTACACGTTCAGTCTCGCAAATGGCAGCGACTGGTCACTCAGGACGACCCGCAAGCTTAGCGCGACCGCTGCCAATGGCGCTGTTTTTGCCCTGACACCGCACGAGACACAGCCAGCGCTCAATGTCTCGGGGGACATTATTGACGTGGCCGGCGTCCTCACCCTGCACGGCC